>DASPXI010000031.1:0-21645 GCA_035637335.1 Acidimicrobiia bacterium | reverse complement strand
CCCGCATTCACGTGAGGTGCCTGTCCACAGTGCAAACGGCGTGCTCTCCTTGGGCGACGAGGGTCAAGTCGTCGTGGATGGCCCGCGCCGGTTCGTGCACGAGACCGAGGGCTGGCTCGCGGTGTGGGGAGGCACGGTGGTGCCCGACGTGCCGTCGCCGTCGGAGAAGTGGCGGTTCACGTTGCGCGACGGCCCGGTGGTGGCGGGGCGGTCCACTCGAGAGGTCGACGCCGCCGGTCGTGATGACGGCCGAGTGCGAGAGCGGCTCTACTTCGACACGACCACCGGCCTTCTCCTGCGGCGCGAGCAGCTCGACCGCCGCGGTAACACCGTGCGCGCCGTCAGCTTTGTGAGCATCGGTGAAGCAGCCGGCGCGTTGTTCGGTGTCCTGCCTGCCGACGCGCCGCGGGCGCCGCTCGCCAGCGCGACGCGACAGCCGCGTTCGATCCAGACTCTCGCCGCGCCTTACCGGGCACCGAGCACAGCCGGTGACGGGTTCCGTCTCGCCGGCCGCTACCGCGATTCCGCCGGGACCGTGCAGCTCTTCTACAGCGACGGCCTGTTCGCCGTGTCGGTGTTCGAGCAGCAAGGCGAGCTCGACTGGAGCGAGCTTCCCGCGGGAGGCGACAGCCGCACCGTCGCCGGCGCGGACGCACGACGCTACCGGACACCGACCGGGGTCGTGACGGTCTGGGAGTCCGACGAGGTCGTCTACACCGCGGTGGGCGACGCCCCCACCGACCAGGTCGACGGGCTGCTCGCCGATTTCATGCCGTCCGACTCACCGAGCACCTTCGAGCGCGTCACGAGCTTCGTCCTGGGGCCGTTCGACTGGTAACCCCATTCATGGTCCGCCAGGACTGCCAGGTGATCCGCAGGATGACGGCCGTGATTGCGAGGCCGATGACAGGGTCAGCGACCGGAACGCCAATCGCAACCACCCCCGCGGATACGACGACGCCCAGGCTCACGTAGGCGTCCGCGCGCGCGTGCTGCCCGTCTGCGATCAATGCGGGACTGTTGAGGCGTTGCCCAGCACGGTGCGGACTTAGGTCGCCGGCGTACCGGCGCTCGCTTCGAGGCGGCGGCGGCGGAGGATGCGGCGACGCTCCCGTTCGGATGCGCCGCCCCACACCCCGTGGTCGATCCGGTAGGTGAGCGCGTACTCGAGGCACGGTGCCTTCACCGGGCAGTCGGCGCAGATGCGTCGGGCCTGGTCGACGCCGACGCCGTCGGAGGGGAAGAAGTCCTGCGGCGCCCGGCCCCGGCACTTGGCCTCGAGCATCCATTGATGCTCCTGGTGGTCGGGCGGTGCGGGGAGCGGAAGCTCGTAATCCATACGTTTCACGCTTCAAACGGTCCCGGGGGCGATCCGGTTCCCGGGTTTTGCAAGGGCATCATGAGTGCGGCCTGATGAGAACAAGATGACAACCCCACCCAGGAACCTTCTACGTAGCCGAGGACGTTGGAGATTGCGACCGCCCAAACCCGGCCCTGGAGACCCCTGATGCCTGAAGACGCCGTGCCCCCCGGCGACGACCCTACCCAGCCCCGTCCCCCGGCCCAGGAGGACCCCCCGACCGAGCCCCGGCCGCCCGCGTACGACGAGCCGCGGACCGGTCCTCGCGCCCCTGCGTACGACGAGCCACCCCCTGCCCCGCCGTGGCCGCCGGCTCCCCCCGGGCCTCCGCCCTCCGACCCCGGTCGCCGCAGCCTGGGGCAGCTCCTCGTCGGCGCGCTCGTCGGCGGGTTGGTCGGGGCCCTCGTCGCGTCGGGCGCATGGTTCGCGTTCGGTCGCGACGACACAAGCACCACGACAGTGAAGCCGGCGCAGAAGACGAACGAGGTCGCGCGCGAATCGTCGACCATCGGTCGCAACGGCGACATCGCCGGCATCATCGCCAAGGTCGAGCCCGCGGTCTTCGCGGTGACGGTCGACCAGGGTGGCCGCCAGAGCGCGGGGACAGGCTTCGTGATCTCAGCCGACGGTTTCGCCGTCACGAACGCGCACGTCGTCGAGAACGCTCAGCAGGTCAAAACGCAGTTCAACGATGGGCGCTCGGTCGACGCACGCGTTGTCGGCCGCGACCCGAGCGCCGATGTCGCGGTCCTCAAGTTGAACGGCACCGGATTGCCGGTGGCGTGCCTGGCCGATTCCAACAAGGTTCAGGTGGGTGACGACGTTGTCGCGATCGGCAATGCTCTCGCCCTCGAAGGAGGACTGAGCGTCACCCGAGGCATCATCTCCGGACCGCCCCGACCGGGCGCGGAGATCGGCACCGCGATCGAGAGCGTGCTCCAAACCGATGCGGCCATCAACCCTGGCAACTCCGGCGGTCCCCTCGTCGACGCCAACGGCTGCGTCATCGGCATCAACACCGCCGTCGCCTCTGGCAGCGCGACACAGCCGGCCCAGAACGTCGGCTTCGCGATCCCGATCTCGCTCGCCAAGACGGTGGTCGACGACATCGAGGCGGGGCGCAAGCCCGCGTTTCTCGGCGTCGGCACCACCGACCTGACGCCGGAGCTCAAGAGCCAGGTCGACGTCAACGTCGATGCGGGCGCCGTCGTCGACTCGATCTCGAGCGGTTCCCCGGCCGACGACGCCGGCATCCAGCGCGGCGACGTGATCGTGCAGATCGGCGACGAACAGGTCAAGAACGGCGGCGGCGTCGCCACGGCGGTGCGAAAGCATCACCCCGGCGACAAGGTGTCGGTGGTTTTTGTGCGAGGCTCCGACCGCAAGACCGTCGAAGTGACGCTCACCGAGCGATCGGACGTCGGGTAGCCGCCGCGGAAGCCAGTACTGTAGTCGATCGCATGAGCGTCGAAGAAGAGGAACTCGAGCAGCTTCCGCCCCAGGGGCACGTGAAAGTCGTGTACCTGGGGCCGGTTGCGCCCCACTGGGAAGTGCACGGCGTGTTCGGCGACGGGCGGCTCATCGAGGAGTTCCGCCAGCGAGCCCTGGCCCGACTGCAGCTGCTGCCGCCGCATGACCCGCAATTCCGGCGCAACCGGGAGCGCGTGGCGCGCGACGCCGAGCGCGAGCGCCTGATCCTCGAGTGGGACCTCGGCTACGAGGAGACCGAGGCCTGACTTAGGGCTCGGCGAGGGCCTCGCCCGGCTGTGGGTGCTCGCCGGTGACCATGAAGCACACCCGCTGGGCGATCGTCACCGCGTGGTCGGCAATCCGCTCGTAGTGGCGTCCGACTAGAGCGAGCTGCACCGCCTGGAGCACGGTGTCCTCCTCGCCTGACGCCGATCCGAGGATGTAGCGGAACAGGCTCTTCGTCAGGTCGTCCATGGTGTCGTCCATGTCGGCCAGCGCCGCCGCAGCCGACTCGTCGCCGTCGGCGAAGGCGTCGATCGCGACGCGGGTCTCGATGCCGGCCTGCTCGCCCATCCGCTGGATGATGCCGCGCAGCTTGGGATCGACGCTGTGCGGGTAGAGGCGGCGCGTCGTCTTCGCCACGTTGACCATCAGGTCTGATGAGCGCTCGAGCTCGTGGACGATGCGCAACACCGTCACCACGGTGCGCAGGTCGCTCGCCATCGGCTGCTGGCGGGCGAGGAGCAGGTAGCAGCGGTCCTCGATGGAGTGCGTGAGCTCGTCGATCGCGTCGTCGTTCTCGATGACCTGCTCGGCCGCGCCCAGGTCGGCGTCGAGGAAGGCCTGGGTCCCACCGGCGATGGCTTCGGTGGTCAGCGCGGCCAGCCTGATCACGTCGATGCGGAGCTCGTCGAGCTCCTCGTGGAAGCTCTTGCGAGCCTCGCTGGCGGTGTCGGTCATGCGCCCATCATGGCGTCTGCGCGACGCGCGTGCGTGCAGGGCAGGCCGATCGTTGGGGCACTGTTCACATTCCGGCCATCTCGACGCCACGGCGGCGTCACGGGGAATCAGCCGCGCCCGGACCGATCACCCCAATGTTCGGGCAGTGTTCACGCTTCGGCCACCTCGATGCCACTGCTTCGGAAGGCGCGCTCCGTAGCTTCCGGGGCGTGAGCTCCCAAGGAGGCCTGAAGAAATGAAGCGAATCTCTGCCTGTCTGCGGTGGCTGGTGCCGGCGGCACTGATCGTCGGACTCGTCACCTCGGGCGCGGCCGTCGCTGGCGCAGGCGGTGCCCCCGCTCGAGTGGGTCCTGCGACGCTCAATGCGTCCGGCGCGACGTTCCCGCAGCCCTACTACGAAGAGGTGATCGGCGCCTTCAAAGCGAAGGAGTCGGGCGTCACGATCAACTACGCCGGTGGCGGGTCCGGGAAGGGTCGTCAGGACTTCTCCGACCAGGTCGTCGACTTCGCGGGAAGTGACGGGCTGTTCAAGCCGGAGGACACCGCCAACATCAAGGGCGGCGAGTTCCTCTACTTCCCGACCGTCGCCGCGCCGGTGACCGTGTCGTACAACCTCAAAGGCGTGAAGGGTCTCCGACTCTCGGCCGACACGCTCGCCAAGATCTTCCAAGGCCAGATCAAGTCCTGGGACGACCCCGCGATCAAGGCCGAGAATCCGCGGGCGAAGCTGCTGTCGACCGCGATCACCGTGGTGCACAGGGCCGACGGCTCCGGCACGACCGAGAACTTCACGAAGTACCTGACCGCGGCGGCGCCGGGCGTCTGGACGCTGGGCTCGGGCTCGACGGTGAGCTGGGGCTCCGACACGCAGGCCGGCCAGGGCAACTCGGGTGTCGGCCAGGTCATCAAGAGCACGGACGGCGCCATCGGCTACGTCGACTTCGCGGACGCCAAGGCGCTCAAGCTGCAATTCGCGTCCATCAAGAACCAGGACGGGAAGTACGTGGCGCCGAGCACGAAGGCCACGTCGGCCGCCGTTTCCAAGGCCGAGGTCAAGACCGACCTCACCTACAACCCGCTGAACGCGGCCGGGAAGGACGCCTACCCGATCGCGGCCCCGACGTGGATCCTCGTGTACAAGAACCAGACCGACAACGCGAAGGGTGACGCGATCAAGGCGTTTCTGAACTTCGTCTACGGCGAGGGCCAGAAGATCGCCCCCTCGGTGGATTACGCGCCGTTGCCGAAGAGCTTGCTCGACAAGGCCAAGGCGCAGGTCAAGCAAATCGCGGTTGCGTAGCATGCGGCGACGCGAGGGGCGGGCGACACTCCCCCGCCCCTCCTCGTTCGCTGAAAGCCGGCGATGACCACCGACGCTTCTTCGCTTCCGAAGAGCCTGACCAAGGGGTCCCGGCCACCCGGGATCCTCACCGACCGGACTTTTCGGGTTCTGGCGCTGATCGCAGGCCTCGCCGTCCTCGTCATCCTGGCGCTGATTGCCATCTACACGACCCGCGAGGCGTTGCCGTGGTTCCGAGAAGAGGGCTTCGGGATCTTCACGGATAACTGGGATCCGGCAAAGAACCACTTCGGTGCCCTGGGTCTCATCTACGGCACGCTGCTGGTGTCGGTGATCGCGCTGGTTCTCGCGGTGCCGGTCAGCATCGGCATTGCCCTGTTCGTGACCGAGGTGGCGCCGCGATCGATCCGCCGCCCGATCGTGTACACGGTCGACCTTCTCGCCGCGATCCCGTCAGTCGTGTACGGGCTTTGGGCGTTGCTCGTTTTGGTGGAGCCGCTTGCGTCGCTGTTCGAGTCGGTGTCGGACGCGACAGCGAGTATCCCCATCCTGAACACGATCTTCGCCGATCCGAGTTCATCGGGGAGGAGCTTCATGACCGCCGGGATCATCGTGGCGATCATGATCACGCCGATCGTCACGTCGATCACTCGTGAGGTGTTCGCCACCGTCCCCGAGTCGCAAAAGGAGGCCGCGCTCGCGGTGGGCGCCACGCGCTGGGAGATGATCCGAGGCGCGGTGTTCCCTCATAGCCGCAGTGGCATGGTCGCCGCATCGATGATCGGTCTCGGTCGGGCACTCGGCGAGACGATCGCCGTCGCGCTCATCATCGGGTCATCGCAACGCGTCACGTCCAACATCCTCGGGCCGGGCGACACCCTCGCCAGCGTGATCGCCAATCAATTCGGTGAGGCCAGCGGCACGCACCGCGCCGCGCTCATCGGGTGCGGTGTAGTGCTGTTCGCAATGACGATCGCGATCGGGATGGCAGCACGGGCCGTCGTCGCTCGCGCCGAGCGGCGGTCGGCAGGCACGACATGACGGCACCCGCGGTTCCGCTCAGGCAATCGACCCGGAAGACCGGACGCGAGCTCAAGAACGGGCTCGCCACCGCGTTCATGGTGACGTCGTTCCTCATCGCGCTCGTACCGCTCGTATTCATCGTCTACTACGTCTTGCAGCGGGGGAGCTCGATCATGAGCTGGAGCTTCCTCACCGACGACCTCCCCTTCAGCAACCGGCGTCCCGGAGGCGGCATCTGGCCGGCGATCGTGGGGACGCTGGTGATCACCGGCGCCGCGGCGGCAATGGCCGTGCCGCTCGGCGTGCTCGGCGGCATCTACCTCAACGAGTACGGCGGCCGGGGCCCGATCGCGCGCGTTGTCAGGTTCCTCGCCGAGGTGATGACGGGCGTGCCCTCGATCGTGATGGGCCTGTTCATCTACACGATTTGGGTGCTGCCCCGGAAGCAGGACGGGCTCAGTGGGTTCGCGGGCGCGCTCGCGCTCGGCTGCCTCATGCTCCCGATCGTGATCCGGACGACTGAGGAAATCCTCAAAACGGTGCCGGACGATCTTCGCGAAGGTAGCTATGCGCTCGGTTGTCGGAAGGCGCGGACGATCCGCACGGTTGTCGTGCCCCACGCGGCCCCCGGTATCGTCAGTGGTTCCCTGCTCGCGATCGCTCGTGCCGCCGGTGAGACCGCACCGCTGCTGTTCACGGTCGGCATCGCGTTCTCACCGAACTTCAACGTCTTCGAAGGCTCGAACACCGCGCTGCCCCAGCAGATCTACATCAACGCCGGCACGTTCGGCGGCTTCGAGGCCGCCCAGGACCGAGCGTGGGGAGCGGCGCTCGCCCTCATCGTGATCGTTCTCGCATTCACGCTGGTGGCCCGCATCTTCACCGCTTTGTACACGCGGCGCGCCGAGGCGACCTGACGTTACGGAGAGTCCCTATGACCGAGACCGCGACCGTCACCACTAGATTCGGGGCCGTGACCACCACCCGCGACGAGTCCGCCGGCCCGGCCGAGTCGCCGCCGTTGGAGCGGGCGCCCGCTGAGGAGCCCGAACGGGAGGGCGAGATCGTCTTCCAACTCTCCGACGTCGAGGTCCGCTACAGCGGGGTCACGGCAGTGGATGACGTGACCATAGATATCGCCGCCAACGAGATCACAGCATTGATCGGGCCCTCGGGGTGCGGCAAGACGACCGTGCTGCGGTCGCTGAACCGGATGCACGACATCACGCCCGGCGCGGAAGTGCTCGGCAAGGTCACGTACCACGGTGAGGACCTGTACGGACCCAAGGTCGATCCCGCCGAGGTTCGCCGTCGCATCGGGATGGTGTTCCAGAAGCCCAATCCGTTCCCGAAGTCGATCTACGACAACGTCGCCTACGGGCCACGCATCAACGGCGCCAAACGCAGCGAGGTCGGGGATCTGGTGGAGCAGGCCCTCACGCAGGCCGCGTTGTGGGACGAAGTCAAGGGCAAGGTCCGCAAGAGCGCGCTTGCGCTATCGGGCGGGCAGCAACAGCGTCTGTGCATCGCGCGCGCCCTCGCCGTCGAACCCGACGTCATCCTGATGGACGAGCCGTGTTCCGCTCTCGACCCGATTGCCACGGCGCGCATCGAGGACCTGATGCACGACCTCAAGCGTGAGTACACGATCGTCATCGTGACCCACAACATGCAGCAGGCGGCGCGCGTGTCGGACCGGACGGCGTTCTTCACGGCCGAGGACGTCGACGGACACCGGCGCGGCCGGCTAGTCGAATACGACCTCACCGAGAAGATCTTCACCTCACCGAGCGATCCGCGCACCGAGGGGTACATCACCGGGAGGTTCGGCTGAGCGTGTCGATCATCGTGGCGATCGTGATCGCCGCGTTGGTTGCGGCGATCGGAGTTCTCGTGGCGTCGGTGTGGTCGTTGCGGCGAGAGCTGCAGGGCGTCGCGTCGCGCATCGGTGAAACCGGCGGCCCGCAACCGACCGAGACCGGCCCGCTCGGCGCGGATCCCGAACGCGGGGCGCTGGCGGAAGCCGTCGCTGCGTTCGAGGACGGCGTGGTGATCGTCGACGCGCAGGGCCGGGAAGTAACGCGTAACAAGGCGGGCGAGCGGTTCCGCCGCGCCCGTCATGCCGACGCGCTCGTGGAGGAGGCGCTGCGGGAGCTGCTCGGGCCCGCGCTGGCCGGTGAGCCGGGTGAGCGCGAGCTCCAGTTGTTCGGCCCACCCCGTGAGGTGCTCAGGGTCCGAGCCGCGCCGCTGCGCCGCGGCAGCACCGTGATAGGCGCAGTGGGCTTCGTGCGCGACGTCTCGGAGCTGCGCCGGGTCGAGAGCGTTCGGCGTGACTTCGTGGCCAACGTGAGTCACGAGCTCAAGACGCCGATCGGGGCGCTCGCGCTGCTCGCCGAGACCATGGCGTCGGGAGAGGACTCGCCTGTCAACAGCCAACTCGCCGAGCGCGTGCAGCACGAGGCCGGTCGGTTGGCCCGCAACGTCGACGACCTCCTGGACCTCAGCTTGATCGAGGCGCAGGAGGCGCCGAGCCGGGAGCCGGTGCCGGTGCACGTCGTCGTGCACGAAGCGGCCGAGCGGGTCCGAGGGGCCGCCGACGCGGCCGGCATCCCACTAGGAGTTCCGCCCGTCGCCACCGATCTCGCCGTGTCCGGGGACCGGTCGCAGCTCGTGAGCGCGGTGGCGAACCTGCTCGACAACGCCGTGAAGTACTCGGAGCCCGGCGAGTCGGTCGAAGTCGACGCGACAGCAGCCGACGGAGCCATTTGCATCTCCGTGCGCGACCACGGCATCGGGATCCCGTCACGCGACCTGGAGCGGATCTTCGAGCGCTTCTACCGCGTGGATCGGGCGCGACGCCGGGCCACGGGCGGTACCGGGCTGGGCTTGTCCATCGTGCGGCACGTCGCGCAAGCGCACGGTGGTGACGTCACCGTCGAGTCGATCGAAGGTGAGGGTTCCATCTTTCGGCTTCGCCTGCCGTTATCGTCGTCCAGCGACCACGACCTCTCCGAGGCGTCCTGATGGCAGAAGCGCCGCTCATCCTGGTTGTCGACGACGAGGAGTCGTATCGCGACGCCCTGTCGGTCGCGCTCGAGCGTGAAGGGTTCCGGGTCGCGCTCGCCGCCGACGGCCAGGAGGCACTCGACCAGTTCGATGCCACCCGCCCCGGCCTCGTGCTCCTGGACGTGATGCTGCCCCGCATCTCGGGCGTCGACGTGTGCCGGGAACTGCGATCGCGTTCGCGCGTCCCGATCATCATGGTGACCGCGCGCAGCGCCGAGATCGACGCCGTCGTCGGCTTGGAGGTCGGCGCCGACGACTACGTGTCGAAACCGTTCCGGCTGCGCGAGCTGATCGCCCGTGTCCGCGCCGCGCTGCGGCGGAGCTCGGAGGAAGAGGCCGTCGACACCGTCAGCCAGGAGGTGCTCGAGGTGGGAGACGTCCGCCTGGACGCCGGCCGCCACGAGGTCTTCGTGCGCGGCGACCCAGTCGCGCTTCCCCTCAAGGAGTTCGAGCTGCTCGAGCTGCTACTCGCCAACGCCGGGCGTGTGCTCACTCGCGACGTGCTCATCGACCGCATCTGGGGCCCGAACTACTTCGGCGACACGAAGACCCTCGACGTGCACGTGAAGCGGCTCCGGGCCAAGGTCGAGGAGGACCCGTCGAACCCCACCCGTGTCGTCACGATCCGGGGCGTCGGCTACCGCTACGAGAAACCCCGCCAAGCCGCCGCTTCCTGATTCCCGTTTTGGCGCCGTTTACACACCTCATAGGTATGTACGCGGCGCCAAAAGCCCTCAGCGCCCGCGCTCGCGGGCGGCGCGGAGGGCAGTGCAGAGCCGAGCGCCTCCGTTGCGCACATCAGGGAGCATCGCTTCGACCGGGAACCACCCGGCCGCGATGATTCGAAGCCGGCGGTCGTTGTCTCGCTCACTGGCGAGACGGCCGGAGTGGTACTCGTTGCTCTGGTACTCGATGGCGATTCGCC
Source organism: Acidimicrobiia bacterium (assembly GCA_035637335.1). Lineage (GTDB taxonomy): Bacteria > Actinomycetota > Acidimicrobiia > IMCC26256 > JACDBD01 > JALZAA01. Next base: position 11,541 of record DASPXI010000031.1, on the reverse strand, counting down.
ACTCGGGATAGGCGGCATCGACCCGAGCCACAAACTTCCCGGCTTGACGGATCTCGAATTGGGGAATCGGCTCCGGCCACCCGTTACGTCGCAGGCACTGGACGAGGGCTGTCTCCATCTCGCTTTCCGGCGCTTGTCGCTCCGGTTCGTTGGCCATGAGCAATCGCCGCAGCGTCCCCACACCGTTGCGCCCGCTTCTTCCAAGCCGGTCCAGGGTCGCCTGGACGGAAGCTCGCGTGACGAGCCCGCGATACTCCGCATTGTCGAGCGCCATCTCGACTACCGACTCGTGGCACACGGCGCCCAGGTCGAGCAGGGTTCGATCTGGTGTCGTGACCGGGATGCCTTCTTTCTCAACGATGTCGGTGCCATCTAGCGCATTCGTCTCGTGGACCACCAGGCCGTTCTGCTTGGCCCGTCGCCACCGCGGGCATGTGATCTCGACGATCGACCGGCGGCCGCCTGCGAGCTCCCACAGCTCCGCCGCTGACCGGTGTGACGCGGCGGCCCGAAAGCCACCGGCCCAGCAGGCGGCGAGGAGGGCGCCCTTCCACGTCAGAGGCGCCCCGGCTGCGATGAAGGCGTCGTCGTAGACGCGCTGCCACAATCCGAGCGCGATGCGTCCACTGATCTGGCGGTCCGAGAGCCCGCACAGCCGAGCGTGGGCGCCCCTGAAGACCGCGTGGTGGCCTGCCGCAAAGGCGAGGAGCCGGCCGTCGGCTGAGCTGTCCATGCCGGGAATCCCAGCACCGAGGTACGACAACTACGGGCGCTTGGTGTTTTGGCGCCGTTTACATACGTCATAGGTATGTAGGCGGCGCCAAAACATCCTCGACGACGGGGCGCCAGTGGTCGAGGCCCGGGACCTGGCGGCCGGGGACCTTGGCGGCGTCGTCGGCGCGGCGCAGCGTGAGCACGTCGTCGAGCCAGGGTTCGGCTTCGAGTCGTGCGCGCTCGTCGGCGTCGAGCACGCCGCCCTGGACCTGGAGTGTGACGACGCTGCCCGAGCTCAGGCGCGCCTGGTACGCGGGATCGACGGTCACGAGGTAGCGCTTGGCCTGATCGTGCTGGCCGACGAGCCAGGCCACGCGTTCACCGAGCAGCCCAGCTACGGCGGTGGCGCCGGCACGCGCGTGGGTGCGCGGCCGACCGGGCCACAAGACGGTGCCGATGTCGTGGACGAGCCCCGCCACCTGGAGTGCGGGGTCCGCAGGCTCGGTCTCGGCCAGGATCGCCGCGCACTGCAGCCCGTGCGCGAGCAGGTCGACGTCCTCGTCGTCGGTCTTCCCGGCGCTCGACGCGAGCACTGCGAACAGCGTGTCGACATCGGCGATCGGCGTGGCGGTCACGGCGGAGGGGGGAGATACCGGCCGTGGACGATGTCGCCGCCCTCGACGTCGAGCACCCAGGTCGAGCCCTTGGCGAACACGAGACCGCCTTCGAGCGGCACGCGCCGTTCGTGCAGGTGCGAGATGAGGTTCTCGACCACGTCGCCGTGCGTGCACAGCGCGGTTGGCTTGTCGGCGACCTTCTCGATCAGCCGCAGCACTTCGTTCAGCGGCGCGCCCTCGGCGAGCTCGTCCGCCACCTCGACGGGGAGGCCGCGGCTCTCGGCCAGCGGGGCCACGCTCTGGACGCATCGAACGTAGGGGCTCGACACGACCCGTTCGATCGGTTCGTCGCGTAACAGCTTGGCGAGGGCCTGGGCCTGGCGCCGTCCCGCCTTGGACAGCGGACGGAGCTCGTCGGGCCCGTCCCAGTTGCTGCGGCTTCCGGCTTTGCCGTGACGGATGAGATAGACGTTCAGGCGAGAGCCTCCGCCTCGGCGATCAGCTTCCGGTCGTGCTCGTAGCTGAGCAGCTTGCCCGCGTCCACCGCCGAGCACCAGCGCAGATCGTCGATCTCGTGGTTGGGTTCGAACGTCGGGCGGTCGTCGGGATCGACCGGCTCCATGAGCCAATAGCGGACCTGCTTGGGACGGCCTTTGGCGTCACGGTACCGGGCGACGCCCAACTCCGGTCCGAGCGTGGGCCGCACGCCCGTCTCCTCTTCCACCTCCCGCAGGGCGGCCTGCTCGTCGGACTCGCCGGGGTCGACCTTGCCCTTCGGCAGGCTCCAGTCGCCGTACTTGGGCCGGTGCACCACCGCGTACTCGTAGTGCCCGTTGTCAGGCCGGCGCCGCAAGACGCCGCCGCCGGCGCGCACCATGGGCTCGGAAGAGCTCACCCCTCCCGCCGGAACCTCAGAACCACCGGCGCAGGCGCTTCTTGCTCGCCTTCTGCCACACGTCGGGCCATGCCGCGCGCGTCCGCTCGATGTCGAGCCGCTCGAGGCTTGCGAGCTCGCCGGCGATGAACGTCTCGGGGCCCTCCGCCTTCGCCGCAACGTCACGCAGCCATTGCTCGGCGACGACAGCGTCCTGGTGCTCGCCGAGCACGTCCTGCAGATCCTTCATCGCGCGTGCGAACGTCCGTGCTTGTTTCCCGATCACCGGGGTGATGGTCTCGGCTGCGTAGCGGCAGTGCTTGGCGCGGATACGGACTTCGTGCAGCGCCTCGTCAGGGGGGTTGGCATCCAACGCGTCGACGGCCTCACTGAGCTTCTTCCAGGGTTTGCGCATCAACGGCGGTAGCACGTCGACGGCGGGCCTGTCGGCTTCCGGAAGCAGCGCCGGTTCGCGGGCTGCGTCGACGAGACGATCGAGAAGCTCCCGGTAGTTCTTGGTGCGGAGCGTGTCCAGCAGGGTGTTGCGGGCGGCATCCCATCGTTCGAGAAGCTCGTTGAGGAGACGCTTGGCGGCGTCTTGATCGTCGAGGTGAAGACGCTCGGCGCGACCGCGGAGTCGGTCGAGCAGCACTTCGGTGTCCCGAACCTCACCCAGTTCCTGCCCGAGGCTGCGGAGCTCGTCGCGGAGCGACTCCGCCCATTCGGGCTCGAGAAGAGCATGGAATGTACGCAGGCTCGACCGCAGACGACGCGTGGCGATGCGAGCCTGATGGACGTCTTCGGGGTCGTCGCCGAGGCGCACACCGGCGTCGTGCGCGATCAGATGCGCGACCGACGCCTCGAGCGCGGCGCGCACGACATCGCCACCGGACGGCGACGGCTCGAGTCGCCCGAGGCTGGTGACATCGGGCGGCTCGAGAGCGCGCCACCCCAGCGCGCGCACGATCTTCGGGGTCGGGTCGACCGGGCCGGCACCGGCGCCCCGCAGCCGGCCGACGACGGCATCGGCGAGGCCCTCCGGCGCGGCGTCGTCGACCGCAACATCGAGCTCGCGAAAGCGCGCCGCGACCCGTCCGCCGCCGAGCACCGACACTTCGTCGTCGACGATGTCACCCAGCCGGTTGCCCGCGTCGTCATGGAGCTCCACGCGCCGCCGGCGCGTACGCAGCCGCGCCACTGACACCACCCGCGCCGTACGGACCAGCGCGCCCACGAGGTCGAGGGCGGCGTCGGGCGGGCTGCCGGGCTCACCGTCGAAGTGGTGGTCGCCTTGTGCTGTCGGAGCTCCGCCGGGCACGTCGCTCGGCGTCTCGCGCGTCTCGAAGCGGACGACCCAGCCGTCGTCGGTGCGGTGGCGAAGGATCGCGCCGGCTCGTGCGAGGCGCAGGTCCGAAGTGTCGTAATAGGTGGACTCGAGCGTGGTGGGCTCGAGCACCTCGGCGCCGACCCCTTCGACGACGTCGCGCAGTTCTGGGAGGCGGAAGCCTGGCGGCGAAGAGAGAGCTTGCCGCGAGCTCACGCCCGGGGCTCGCCGGCGCGTGCGCGCTGGACGGCCAGGTCTTGCAGCTCACGCTGGGCGTTGAGGCCGCGCGTCTCCGGTACACGCCTCCACCTTCCGGTGCCCTCGAGCTCCCATGCCAGCGCGTCGTCCGCGAGATCGATCGACAGCATCTCGTCGAGGCGATCGCGCAGCGGTCCCGAGTCGACGGGCACCAACGCCTCCACCCGTCGGTCGAGGTTCCGGGGCATGAGGTCGGCCGAGCCGATGATGTACTCCGCCGTGTGGGGATCGAGCCCGAAGCGGTAGATCCGCGAGTGCTCGAGGAACCGTCCGACGATCGACCGCACCCGGATCGTCTCCGAGAGACCGCGCACGCCCGCGCGCAAGCAGCAGATGCCGCGCACGACGAGATCGATCGGCGTCCCCGCCTGCGAGGCCGTGTACAGCGCGTCGATCAGCTCCGGGTCGACGAGGCTGTTCATCTTCATCGTGATCCGTCCGGCAGGCCCCAGCGCGGCCTGGCGCTCGATCCGCTTCATGAGGTCCGGCCGGATCGTCACCGGCGCGACGATCAGCTTGCGGTAGTCGCCCTGTCGGCTGTAGCCGGTCAGGTAGTTGAACAACTCGGTGAGGTCGGCGCCGAGGTCGGCGTCTGCCGACATCAGCCCGAGGTCTTCGTAGGTCGTCGCCGTCTTCGGGTTGTAGTTCCCGGTGCCGACGTGGCAGTAGCGGCGGATGCCGTCCGGCTCCTGGCGCACGACGAGGAGGATCTTGGCGTGCGTCTTGAGGCCGACGAGCCCGTATACGACGTGGATGCCGGCTTCCTCGAACAATTGCGCCCGCTCGATGTTGGCTTGCTCGTCGAAGCGCGCCTTGAGCTCGACGAGGGCGACGACCTGCTTGCCTCGTTCAGCCGCGCGGATCAGTGACCGCACGACGCCGCTGTCGGGGCCGGCGGTTCGGTACAACGTCTGCTTGATCGCCAGCACCTTCGGGTCGCGCGACGCCTGCTCGACGAACGCCTCGACGGACGTCGCGAACGAGTCGTACGGGTGGTGCACGAGGACGTCGCCCTGACGGAGCACTTGAAACAGATCGGGCGGCGCGTCCGTGAGGACCAGGGGGGGCTGCGTCTGCGGTGTCCACGGCTCGTCTTTGAGCTCGGCCTTTTCGAGCCCGTACAGGCCCCACAGTCCACTGAGGTCGAGGGGACCATCGACGACGTAGACGTCGGGATCGGTGAGCTGCAACTCACGGCAGAGCAGCTCGAGGACCTCGTTGCTCATCTTGCCGTCGACCTCGAGGCGCACGACGCGGCCGAACCTCGTGCGCCGGCGCAGGATCAGCTCCATCGCCTCGAGCAGGTCCTCGGCGTCATCGGACAGCTCGAAGTCGGCGTCGCGGGTGACGCGGAACGGATGGTGCTCGACGGTCTCCATGCCCGGGAAGAGGCTGTCGAGCTGGGCGGCGATGACCTGCTCGAGCGGCACGAAGCGCTCGCCGTCAGGGAGGACGAGGAAGCGCGGAAGGAGCGGCGGAACCTTCACGCGGGCGAAGCGCTCCTCGCCCGAGTTGGGATCGCGGACGAGGACGGCCAGGTTCAGCGACAGGTTCGAGATGTAGGGGAACGGGTGCGCGGGGTCGACGGCCAGCGGCGTGAGCACGGGGAAGATGCGCTCCTCGAAGACTTCATCGAGACGGGCGCGGTCGCTGTCCGACAGCTCGTCCCAGTCGCAGAACCTCACGCCGTGCTCCTCGAGCGCGGGGGCGAGCTCCTGCGTGAAGATCGACGCCTGGCGCGCCACCAGCGGCTCGACGCGGGCTCGGATGGCTCGGAGTTGCTCGCCCGGATCGAGCCCGTCGGGGGAGGTGCTTCGAAGGCCGGCGTCGAGCTGCTCCTGGAGCCCGGACACCCGCACCTGGAAGAACTCGTCGAGGTTCTGGCTGAAGATGGCGAGGAACTTGACCCGCTCCAGGAGCGGGACCGACTTGTCGGCGCCGAGGGCGAGGACGCGCGCGAAGTAGTCGAGCGCCGAGAGCTCGCGGTCCAGGTAACGGGACTCGGGCTGGAGCTGGGTTGGCGGTTCGAGCGGTGGCTCCGGAGTCGGACCCTGGGTCGCCTCGACCGAGACGTCGAGGTCGCTCATACCGCTCATCGTACTTGCGGTTCCCCGCCTTGTTCAGTGGCCGCCGTCTTACCTGCTGCGATACGTCGCGCCCCCGCGCGCCGCGAGCTCCCGCCGGGCCGGCGGGGGTTCCGGCCCGACGGGCGGGGGAGGTCAGAGCTGCGCCGGCGGGGAAGTCCTGCTCCCGGGGGAGTGCCGTCGCCTGCGCTGACGCACCGCAGCCGCGGAGCTGCGACCACGACGCTACCGACGGCATGTGGCAGCCAAATTGCAGGCCCGCAAACGCAAGATGAACTCTGCCGCTCCCCGTTTGCCTTCGGTACTGACCGATAACGTGTGCGCGGGCATGGCCACACCGTCTCGATCCGAGCAGACCCCGGCCGGGCCGACCAACTCGCGTTTCGCCGAGCCGACACCCTTCTCCCGCCTCGCACTGACGCATGCAGCCAGCATCTGCGGGGACGTCTGTCTGGCGGTCTCGCTCGCCGGCTCGCTGTTCTTCTCCGTCTCGCCGGGCCAGTCACGACCGAAGGTGCTCCTGTACCTGATCATCACGATGGCGCCGTTCGCCGTGATCGCGCCATTGCTCAGCCCGCTGCTCGACCGGATCCGAGGCGGGCGGCGCCTGATGATCCTGATCACGTGCGTGGCTCGCGCCGTCCTGTGCCTCTTCATGGCCCGGTACGTCGACGCGACCGGCGCCGAAGCGCTGCTGATCTACCCGCTGGCGTTCGGCGTGCTCGTCGCGCAGAAGACGTACTCGATCGCCCGAGCCGCGCTCGTACCCGCGGTGGTGAGCGGCGAGCGCGAGTTGGTGACTGCCAACTCACGTCTTGCCCTCATCAGCGTGCTCGGCGGCGCGGTCGGCGGCTTACCCGCGGTCGGGGTGTACAAGCTGGGCGGCGCCGAGTGGTCGTTGGTTCTCGCCGCCCTCGTGTACGCCCTCGCGGCCACGGTCTCGTGGCAGATACCTCGCGTCGAGCAAGAACCGGTGGGTCCGGACAACACGCTCCAGAAGGAAGAGCTGAGCGCGCCGAGCATCTTCCTCGCCGGGAGCGCCATGGGCCTGCTGCGCGGTGCGATCGGTTTTCTCACGTTCTTCCTCGCGTTCGGTTTGCGCAACAACGACGAGCCCGCGTGGGTGTTCGGAGCGATACTCCTGGTGACCGGCGTCGGCGCTTTCCTCGGGAACCTCGTCGCGCCCCAACTGCGCAAGATCACGCGTGAGGAGGTGATCCTCGCCGGGTCGTTGATTGCACCCGCCTTGATGTGCTTGTTCGCGGCGCGCTCGGCGTCCCTCACGTTGACGATGCTGGCGGCGGCGCTCGTTGCCGCCGGCGCCGCCAGCGGACGCGTCGCGTTCGACAGCCTGCTCCAGCGAGACGCGCCCGATGCGGTGCGCGGACGCAGCTTCGCCCGATTCGAGACCCGCTTCCAGATCACGTGGGTGATCGGCGCGCTGATACCGGTGGCAATACCGCCGATCTACACGGACCTCCGAGTCGGGCTCTTCGCGCTCGCGCTGTCGCTCGCGTTCTCGGGACTGTCGTACGCCGCCGGCATGCGCGCCGCCCGGGAGGCGGTCCAGCGACGCCGGCACCGTGTCGAACGCACGCGTGAAGTGGTCGGCAGAGGCCTGCGAGCCGGGATGGCGCGGCTGCGCCGAGCAGGACGCCGGCGCGCGAAGAGCGGCGAAGGCCAGCGAGGCCCGGCGCGCGCTCCGGCGCCGTCCGAGCCGCCCGACGCGTTCCCCGGTGGTGGCTGATGCTGCGAAATCGCTCGCGGGACCGGTGACGCGCGGGTAGACAGGGCACTCGTGGGATTCGACTTCGAGCTGCGCCCCGTCACGGCTGAAGAGGTGCCCGCGTTCACGAGCGTGGACCTCGCAGCGTTCGGTGAAAGGCCGTCCGACCCGGCGCGTCTGGAGCTCGAATGGACAAGCCTCGAGCTCGACCGCACCCTCGCCGCATTCGACGGTGACGAAATCGTCGGCACGGGCCGGCTGTTCTCGTTCGAGCTGACGATGCCCGGTGGCCGCTTGCTGCCGGCCGCCGCGGTGAGCTGGATCGCAGTCCTGCCTACGCACCGCCGCCGAGGGATCCTCTCCGCGATCAAGCAATGCCAGCTCGACGACGCCGCCGAGCGCGGTGAGCCGCTGGCCATGCTGTACGCATCGGAGGGCGGCATCTACCGGCGTTTCGGATACGGGATCGCCACGAGCTCGATGAGCATCACCGTGGACACCCGTCACTCGGCGTTCTTGCAGCCCGTCCCAGGCGGGCGCGTCCGGCTCGTCGAGGAGGACGAGGCCCGCAAGCTCTTGCCGGAGATCTTCGACCGCGTCCGGCGGGCCCAGCCCGGCGCCGTGCAGCGCGTCGATGCGTGGTGGCCCGACCAGTTCTTCTGGCACGAGCACGACGAACGGGGCACCCGCTTCTACTGCGTGTGCGAGTCCCCCGAAGGTCGCCTCGACGGCTATGCCGCCTATAGGACCGAGATGCGCTGGGACAACGGCGCGCAGGGAACCGTGCACGTGCGCGACCTCGTGACGCTCACTCCGGCCGCGCGCGCCGTGCTGTGGCGCTACCTCCTCGACGTCGACCTCACCGAGAAGCTCTCGGCGTGGGTGGTTCCGCTCGACGAGCCCCTGCGATGGCTGCTCGCCGAGTCGCGCCGCATGCGCGTGACCCGGCTGGGCGAGAGCCTGTGGCTCAGAGTGCTCGACGCGCCTGCCGCACTGACCGCCCGTACCTACAGCGTGCCGGGGCGGGTCGTCTTCGATGTCCGGGACGACTTCCGGCCCGACGGTGGCGCAGCAGGGCGCTTCGAGCTCAACGGCGGTCCCGACGGCGCCGACGCCCGGCGCACGAACCGCGAGCCCGATCTCGTGCTCGCAGTTCCTGAGCTCGGCGCGATCCTGCTCGGCGGGGTGCGACCCTCGACGCTCGCCCGGGCTGGGCTCGTCGACGAGCGCACTCCCGGCTCACTTGCGAGAGCCGACGCGATGTTGGCGGTCGAGCCGCTCCCGTTCTCGATGACCGATTTCTGAGCGCAGGACCGCATCGTGGGTGTTGAAGTTCAGGGGCGCGACACCTGGACTCAACCGTCCATTCACCGTCGGTCGTTACCGTCGAATCGCGATGAAGACGACCACCGACGACTGGATGCGTCGCCTCGCTGACCACTACGCGCGGTTCCGGCAGGACTACCCGGACGACCGGCTCCTGATCGTCTTCGACATCGACGGCACGATCCTGGACCTGCGCCACATGGTCCGCCACGTCCTCCTCGACTACGACCGCGCCCATGGCAGTGACTTCTTCCACGGCCTCGGCGTCGAGGAGGTCGACGTCCACGAGAACCGGGTCGAGGAGTTCCTGACCGCCAGGGCGCTGCCGGCCCAGACCCGTGAGCGGGTGCTGTCCTGGTACCTCGAGCGGCGATGGCAGCCCGAGTCGGTGCTCGCGGCCCACCGCCCGTACCGCGGGGTGCTCGAAGTCATCCGCTGGTTCCAGCTCCAGCCCGAGACCTTCGTCGGGCTGAACACGGGTCGGCCGGAGCGGCTGCGCGACGAGACGCTGCGCTCGCTGAACGCGCTCGGCCGGGAGTACCGAGTCGAGTTCCGTTCCGACCTGCTGGCCATGAACGCTGCCGGCGGCGAGGACGACGTCATCGAGAGCAAGGTCGCGGGACTCCGCTGCTTCGCCGACGCGGGCTACCGCACCTTCGCCGTCGTCGACAACGAGCCGGCCGTGATCGCGGCGCTCGCAGAGACCGACGCGTCCGGCGAGATCCTCTTCTTGCACGCACAGACGCTGTCCGAGTCGCGCCGGGTACCCACGCCGCGGACGGTGCGAGGCCGGTCGTACGACCTCACCGCGCTCGTCACCGAGGATGATCTGCCGCATCACGTGCAGCTTGTGTGGCACGGCGTGAACGACGAGGCGAACCTGCGCCAGTTCCTCGGCTCGGCGGTGCATTGGGCCGAGTGTGACGTGCGCCGCGATCCGCTCGGCCGTCTCGTGCTGCGTCACGACTCCTTCGAGCGCACGCCATGGTCACGCACGGAGACCGTGCTCGAGCTCGGCGACCTGCTGGCGCGGCTGCACGAGCGAGGCCGGGGCGTCAAGCTCGACCTGAAAGACGGCAACGCCATCCTCGATGACACCCTCGCAATTGTCGACAAGCACGGCTTCGACGACCGCGACTTGTGGTTCAACGCACGCATCGAGGCACTGGGCGAGGACGGCATGCGTCATCTCGCCGCCGCGCGCCCGGACGCGATCGTGCAATGCCCGGTCGACTTCCTGGCCCCGCTGGCGCTGGCGGCGCCCCATCGCGCGTGGGACATCGTGAGCATGCTCACGGGTTGGGGTGTGAACCGCCTCTCGGTGAGCTGGGCCGGTGAGCACGCACGCGCCCTGCTCGAGTGTCTCGAGGACTTCGGCTGCGAGGTCAATCTCTACGCCGTGCCCGACCTCGAGGCGTTCTTGCGGGCCGCGCTGCTGCTCCCGACGTCGATCACCACCGATTTCAACTTCCCGACGTGGCACTACTTCGGCCGCGGCGCCGGTGAGCAGCGCCGCTATCACCGCTACAGGGTCGACGCCCTCGCCCCACCCACGACCGACGTGGCTTGACCAATGATGCGTTCCTCAAGCATCACTATGTTGCTTCAGGAACGCATCAGCCCCAGCCCGAGCCGGCGCCCTTGACCATGCCGAAGGGGCCGGTGGGCCAGCGGAAGCAGTCCATCATCAGCTGGTCGACCTCGTCGGCGGTGGCGATGCCCTCGTTCACGACCTTCTGCGCCTCGGCGACCATCGCGAAGTAGACGCGGTTCGTCACGAATCCCCACGCCATCGGGGTGTCCTTGATCACGATCGGGTTCTTCCCGCACGCAGCGGCGAGGTCTCTGACGGCGGCGACGGTGGCGTCGCTCGTCTCGCGAGTCGAGACGATCTCGGCCAGACGCATCACGGGTGCCGGCGACGCCCAGTGCCAGCCGACCACACGATCGGCGCGGTCGGTCGCGGCCCCCAGCGCTGCAATCGGGAACCCGGACGTGTTCGACGCCAGGATCGTCTCTTCGGGCGCGGCCCGATCGAGATCGCGGAACACGCGGACCTTCAGCTCGAGTCGCTCGGGCACGGCTTCGATCACGAGGTCAGTTGCCGCCGCGTCGTCGAACGAGCCAGTGAACGTGAGCCGTGCGAGAGCAGCGTCGGCCTGCTCGCGCGTCACCTTGCCCCGCTCGACGCCCCGCTCCAGCCCGTAGCGCCCGCCGGTCACATGTTCCCGCCCCGCCTCGAGCGCGCGCTCGTCGACGTCGAAGCAAACGGTGTCGTATCCGCTGGTGGCGGTCACTTGGGCGATCCCGCTGCCCATGACGCCCGCGCCGAGGACGCCGACCTTCTTGATCTCGCTCACGCGTCCGCGACCTTGACGATGAGCTTGCCGGTGTTCTCGCCTGTGAACAGCTTGCGGAACGCGGTGGGGGCGTTCTCGAGTCCGTCGACGACGTCCTCCGCGTAGCGGATGCGCCCTTCCTGCACCCACTGCCCCAACTGCAGGATCGCATCGAGGAACCGGTCCCGGTAGTCGAGGACGATGAAGCCCTCCATGCGGCCCCGCTGCGGGATCAGATTGACGATGTTCCGAGGCCCGGGTGCGAACTCTGCCGTGTCG
>DASPXI010000030.1:0-100856 GCA_035637335.1 Acidimicrobiia bacterium | reverse complement strand
CGAGCACCGCCGCTCGTACTCCGCTGTTCCACGGCGGGTGACGGTAGTATGCGTCCGCTCGCGTGCTCGCGTTCCGCAACCCTTAGGCTGATGGCCGAGCGACGGCGACGGCGGCTCTGCCGACCGGCGCCGCAAAGCCCGAGTTCGGCGAGGGCGACAATTCGAACAGAGGGAGAGAGACGCCGTGCAGACCGCGCCGGCTCCGCGCCACACGTCGTTCGGGGCCTTGTTCGACGCCCTGCTCGCCAACGTCGAGCGCGTCATCCAGGGCAAGCGCGAGCCGGTGCGGCTGGCGCTGGTGTGCCTCTTCGCCGAGGGTCACCTGCTCATCGAGGACGTGCCCGGCGTGGGCAAGACGTCGATGGCGAAGGCGATCGCCCGCTCGATCGACGGGACCTGGAGCCGGATCCAGTTCACGCCCGACCTTCTCCCCTCCGATGTGACGGGGGTGTCGGTGTGGAACCGGATCGCCAACGAGTTCGAGTTCCGCGCCGGAGGAGTCTTCGCCAACGTAGTCCTCGCCGACGAGATCAACCGCGCATCGCCGAAGACCCAGTCGGCGCTGCTAGAGGCGATGGAGGAACGCCAGGTCACCGTCGATTCGCAGACGCGGGGCCTTCGCCGGCCGTTCATGGTGATCGCGACGCAAAACCCGATCGAGCTCGAGGGCACGTACCCGCTGCCGGAGGCACAGCTCGACCGGTTCCTGATGCGCGTCGCGATGGGGTACCCGAGTCACGACGCCGAGCGCGCCATCCTCGAGACGCACGGCAGCCATGCCAGCGTCGAGGAGCTCGGCCCGGTGACATCGGCCGCCGAGGTGCTGTCCGCCGCCGACAGGATCGCCGACATGCACGTCGCCGAGAACCTCAAGGCCTACATCGTCGACCTCGTAACGGCGACGCGTCAGCATCGCGACCTCGCCTTGGGCGTGAGCCCGCGCGGAGCGCTGGCGCTCCAGCGTGCGGCGCGCGCGCTGGCGGCAAGCATCGGTCGCGACTACGTCGTGCCCGACGACGTCAAGCGCCTCGCGCCCGCCGTGCTCGGGCACCGCGTCCTGCTCGCGCCCGACGCCCAGTTGCGCGGCACATCGGCCGATGACGTCGTGCGGTCGGTGCTGGCATCCGTCCCGGTACCGGGCGCGACCGGCTGACCATCCGGTGCAGCCGGCGCCGCGCGTCCTCACCCGGCGGGGCTGGAGCCTCGCGGGGGCCGGGCTGGGGCTGGCGGTGGCGGGCCGCCTGCTCGGGACCGTCGAGCTGTGGATCCTCGCGACCGCCATCGTGTTGCTTCTCGTCACGAGTGTCATCTGGGCGCGTTCGCGCCGGTACGACCTCGTCGCCCGCCGTGTCGTGCATCCGGCACGGCTCCATGTCGGCGGCGAAGGGCGCGTCGACCTGACGCTCGCCAACCGCTCCGATCGCACCACGCCGCTGCTCGTCGTGACCGACGTGTTCGACAACGGCCGCCGGGCGGCCCGGTTCGTCCTGCCTCCGCTCCCATCGGGTGAGAGCGCCCGCGCCGCCTACCGTCTGCCGACCACACGCCGGGGCCGCTTCCGGATCGGCCCGCTCGCGGTCTCCGTATCGGACCCGTTCGGGCTCGCGCGACGGACATGGACGATTTCGACCGTCGGCGAAGTGCTCGTGTGCCCGCGCGTGCACGAGATCCTCGCCCCGCGGCAGGCGGGTGGCCGCTTGGTCGCCTCCGTCGAGACCGTGCACGCGCGTGCACAAGCCGCTGACGGCGAGGAGTTCCTCACGCTGCGCCAGTACGAGGTCGGCGACGACCTGCGCCGCGTCCACTGGCGCTCGACCGCGCGCACCGGCGACCTGATGATCCGGCAGGACGAGGCGCAATGGAGGGCGCGCGCGATCGTCGTGCTCGACGCCCGCGCCCACGCCCACGACGCCCGGTCCTTCGAGATCGCGGTCGAGGCGACGGCGTCGGTCGTCGATCGTCTCACGCGCATTCGTCGGCGGGTGGAGGTCCTCGCCAGCAACGGTCAGTCACTCGGTGTCCCGACCGTGCGCCCGGGATGGGCGGTGATGGACCGCCTGGCAACGATCGAACCCGGTGGCGAGGACCGCCTCGCCGGAATGCTCGCGTCGTTCCGTGCCCATCGCAGCGCCGCGTTCATCGTCGCCGTGGTCGGCTCGCTGAGCCCGATCGAGCTCGACGCGTTGAGCGCGCTCACCGCGCACGGCACCGTCGTCATGGTGACGACACGACCCGGCATCGAGACGCCTCCGGCGCTCGTCGCCTGGTCGGGGCTGATCGTCGTTGACGCCGCCCGTACTCCGTTCCCAGTCGCCTGGAACCAGGCAATGACCCGATGGCATCTCGCTCCGCCTCCGCGCTCACCGCGCTCGCCCTCGCCGCGCTGAACGTCGCGGCCGTCCTGACCCTTGGACGCGTGTTCGCGTCCGGACGGTTCGCGCTCCCGGTCGTGAGTGCCGTCCTGCTGGTTCACCTCCTCGGGTTCATGGCTCGGACACGGCGATGGCCGCTGCTCGACGCGCTCTCGTTGTGGTTGTCGGGCCTGGCCGTGTTCCTCATCTGGGTCCTGGCTCTCCACACGACGGCTTACGGCCTGCCGACACTCGACACGTTCCGCGTGCTGGCCGACCGGCTCGGGGACGGGTTGCACGAGCTGCGCACCTCGGTCGTGCCCGCGCCTGCGAGCGACGGGGCGATCGTGCTGTGCGTGCTCGTGGCGTGGGCGATGGCGGCGACGTCGGACGCCCTCGCGTTCTGGCACCGGGCCACGATCGGCGCCGTCGCGGCGCCGCTTGCGCTGTTCGTGTGGGCGTCGACGCTCGGCACCGACACGCTTGCCACCGGGACGACGGCCGGATTCATCGTCGCCGCGCTGGTGTTCCTGCTCGTGCAGCACCAGGCGCTGCTCGAACGGAACCGGACGCGCTTCGCGGGCCGTCGGGTCTGCGGTACGACGGGCATCTGGACGTTCGGCGCGCTGGCCGGCGCCGCCGCCGTGCTCGGCGGGCTGGTGCTGGGACCGGCCTTGCCCGGCGCGGACGCCGATCCGATCGTCGACGTGCGTGGTCTCGGTCCCTCGGACGGGACCTATCGGGCCCAGCCACCACTCGCACGCATCGGCGCCGACTTCGTGCAGCGCGGCCGAGCCGAGGTGTTCACGGTCCGCTCACCGCGTGAGGAGTACTGGCGCATCGCTGCCCTCGACGCATACGACAGCGTGAATGGAGGGGAATGGACGCTCAGCGCGCAAGGCACGGGTCAGGTGAAGGAAGGACTCCACGCCGCCGTCGACGACACCATGCTCCGGCAGGAGTTCCACCTCACCGGGGTCGAGGACCGGTGGCTTCCCGCTGCGTACCAGCCGGTGCAGCTCGAGGGGGGCGACGACCCGTTCGTTGTGCAGGCGTCGACGACGCTGGTGTCGCGGCACAAGGACCTCAAGGACGTCACCTACACGGTGAGCTCGCGGCTCGCGCCCAGCAGCGATAGTGCGCTGACCGACGCGCAGCGTCAGGGCACGAACGAGCCGCTGCCGCCCGCGATCCAGCAGTACACCGCCTTGCCCGACGACTTCCCGGCCGACGTGCGCGCGAAGGCGCTCGAGATCACGAACGGCACGGGCACTCCGTTCGACCGGGCACGCGCGCTCGAGCAGTTCTTCCTGGACCCGGCGGAAGGCTTCCATTATTCGCTCGATGTCGAGCTCGGGCCCGATGCGCAGACGCAGAGCGCGATCCGTGAGTTCCTCCAGAGTCGCACGGGGTTCTGCGTCCAGTTCGCGGGAAGCTTCGCGGCGATGGCACGCGCCGCCGGGCTGCCGGCGCGCGTTGCCGTCGGGTACACGCCCGGCTTGTACGACAGCACGGCCCGCGTCTTTCGCGTCACGTCCGAGGACGCGCATGCGTGGGCAGAGGTGTGGCTCGCCGGTCTGGGCTGGACGCGCTTCGAGCCCACCCCCGCCAGCGATCTACCCGGCGGGGGCCGTCTCCCTGGTCGCGTCGCGCCGCCATCCGGGTCGGCGGCGTCGACACCTCCCACGAGTGCGCCCGCGTCTGTGCCGACGACCAGTGGCGCGAGCGCCGCGCCCGGCAACACTGCGGAGGTCGCAATCGACCGGCCGGCGTCGGCACACGACCGCGGCGGCGGTTGGACCTTCAGCTGGCTGTTCGTGGTCGCGTTGCTCATCGGCGCGCTCGCCGGCGTGGTCGGGGTCGCGGTCGCCATCGTCGCGGTCAAACGACGACGCCGGCAGCGCCGTCGCGGTCGCCATGATCCCGCCGATGCGATCACCGGCGCATGGGAAGAGGTATTGGACCGGCTCGACGAAGCCGGCGTCAGACGGGTGCCGGCACGCACGCCGCTCGAGCTCGCCGCGCACGCGGCCACGCAGCTCCCCGAGGACGCTGCTCCGCCGCTGCGGGACCTCGCCGAGACGTACACGGCCGCGCGCTACGCGTCGGCACCTCCGGACAGGCTCGTCGCCCGTGCCGCCTGGCGTGACGCGGGCGCGGTCAGCTCTGCCCTGCGGTCCGGTGCCGGCTTGCGGGAGCGGTGGCGCCGCCGGCTCGACCCGACGCCGCTGCGTCGGTAGGGCCACGCGCAGAGCCGGCCGGATGAGCGGCGCGTAGCTCGTCGACGAACGCCTGCCGCTCGGCATCGAACTCACCGACCTCGGCTTCGACTTCGGCGGCCACGCGACCGACGGCGACGAACAACGCCAGCTGGCCGTGACGCAGGGCGTCCAGCACCTGGCCGTCGTCGCGGCACGCCCAGACCGATTCACCGTCGGTGACGAGCGACAACGCGGCGACGTCCTCCCCCGACTCGACGAGGTACCGCAGCGCCCGCCGGATGCGGGCGAGACTCAAGCCTGCTTCGAGGAGCGACGCCACCAATCGCAGCGCGACGAGGTCACGAAACGAGTAGCGATCGGAACCTTCGCTGGCGGGAACGACGAGGCCGAGTCGCTCCCACGATCGGAGCTGGGCCGGCGTGTTGCCGGTCAGACGAGCGGCTTGCGCAACCGAGAAGCCCACTGCGGACGCCGGTTCAGGACTGGTCGTCGCGCCGCCAGCGCTCCCGCCACCGCCGGCCCGCGTTCCCGAACAAGTTCTTGAGCGCACCGCCGCGCACGGAGCTCGTGAGGCTGTCGAGACCGGCCTTGCCCAGCTTGCGAACGTTCCGCTCGATCACGAGCAGGCATCCCAGCATGATGAGGAAGCCCACGACCCCGAGCAGCAGCGCCCGCGTGAAGGTGAACAGCAGCAGCGCGAGGCCACCGATGAACCCGACGACCGCCCACTTGATCGCCCGCGCCGAGTGCCGGTACAGGGTCGTCTCGGACACTTCCTGGACCAGCCGGGGGTCGGTCTCGGAGAGGTTGTCCTCGATCTCTTTGAGGATCCGCTGCTCGTCTTCCGAGAGGGGCATACCGGGCCTTTTGACCGTGCGCTGTGCGCAGTGGCGCGCCGCCGAAAAGCGGCACGATCATTGTCGCGCGCGGTCCAACCCCCCTCAACGCGCTTCGCTTCCCCGCGCGGCTTTTGCGCACGCCACCGGACGCCCGCCCGCGGCTGCGGACTGGTAGGCCTGGTCGACCAGCCGGTGCGCTGCAAGCGCGATCTCGACGTCCGGATACCCGCGTGCGCGGGTTCCGTCGCGGTCGAGCGCGTCGAGGAACGCCTTACTGGGCTCGGCGTATTGGGCCAGCGGTTTGGCCAGCACGTCGGGCACCTCGAGGCAACGGACCCAGGACGGCGGCGCAGCCTCGACGAGCTCCTCCCCCGCGTTCGTCTCGACGTGCAACGGCCCGAGATAGTCGTCGTCCGTCCAAAGCAGCGCTTCCTCGCAGAACAGCTCGAGCCGGCGGAGCGACCCGCGAGCCAGGATCTGATGCCAGACGCTGACGATGGTGGCCGTCGAGCCGTCGGTGTAGCGGAAGGTGACGGTCGTCGCATCGTCGATGCCGGGGTGACCGAAGAGCGACGCCGTGCGGGCAGCTACGTCCTCGGGCTCACCGAGAGGGGTGCCGAGGATCCAACGCAGCACGTCGACGTCATGGATGGAGTGCTCGAGCAGGGTGCCACCGCCCGCTTTGGCTACGTCGGCGCGCCACGCCGACGCGTAGAAGCCCTGGACCGGGAAGTACTGGTCGTCGCGCAACACCGTGAGCAGCGGCCGGCCGTACTTGCCCTGTGCAACGAGATCGGCGGCGGCCCGAAAGACCGGCGCGTGCCGAAGCACGAGCCCGACTTGATGCGGTACACGCTCGAGCGAAGAAGCCAGCCGTTCGGCCTCGGCCAGCGTGGGTGCGAGCGGCTTCTCGCAGAACAACGCGCGCGAACGGTCGACCGCCGCTTCCACCGCCTCGAGGTGGGCCGCCGTCCAGGTGCAGATCCACACCGCGTCCACCGCGTCGAGGAGCTCGTCGAGCTCGGTGCATGCGCGCGCCTCGTGATGCTGCGCGAGGCGGCCTGCTCGATCGGGGTCCACGTCGTATGTCGCGGCGACCCGGGCGTCGATCAGACCGGCGTCAGCAAGTTGACGCAACACATACGAGTGCACCGTGCCGATGTGCCCGCATCCGACGAGACCGATACGGATCACGACCCGGTTCCCGTTCCCGGGTCGCGTGACGGTGCGCGTTGAATCAGAGCCGCCGGGCCGACGGCGCCGTCGCCGAAGCGCTTGCGCACGGCGTCCATCGATTCCTCGACTGCGCGCTGGCGCGGGTCGCTCCCGCGCGCAGCCCCGCGATCGAGGTCGAGCGGCAGCTGATCCTGCATTCCGTCGTCACCGTTGAGATCGTCGACGATCTGGAGCTGCTGCACGGCCACGCCCAGAAGCCGGATCCCGTCGCCGACGTCGACGGCGTCGAGGAGTGCGCGTGCGACGGCGGCGATGTCGGACACGAGGTTCGTCGGCTCGGGCAAGGTGCGCGACCTCGTGATCGTGCGAAAGTCCTTGTACCGCAGCTTGAGCTGCACGGTGCGCCCGGCGCGCCGACCTTCCCGGAGCCGCTCCGCGACACGCTCGCACGTGCGGAGCGCCTCGCGCCGGAGCGCCTCGCGTTCAGTGAGGTCCGTTGAGAATGTCTCCTCGTGACCGACCGACTTCACCTCGTGGTCGGGCTCCACACCGCGGTCGTCGCGGTTCCACGCCAGGGCGTGCAGGTGGCGGCCGTTGGCGTCGCCGAGCGCGTGCACGAGCGTGTCCTCCGGCAGCGCGGCGAGGTCGCCGATAGTGCGCACCCCGAGTTGCGCGAGCCGCTCCCCGGTTTTCGGGCCCACGCCCCACAATTGGCGCACCTCGAGCGGATGCAGGAATTCGATCTCGGTGCCCGCCTCGACGACGAGCATCCCGTCGGGCTTGGCGAGGTCGCTGGCGAGCTTGGCGACGAACTTCGTGGTCGCGACGCCGACCGACGCCACCAATCCGGTCTCGGCCTTGATGCGAGCTCGGAGGAGGGCCGCGATCTCGGGCGCGGAGCCGTGCAGACGTCGGGCCCCGCTCACGTCGAGGAACGCCTCGTCGAGCGCAAGCGGCTCGACGAGTGGCGTGACGTCGCGCAGGATCGCCATGACCGACCTGCTCGCTTCGCCGTAGGCGTCGAAGCGCGGCGCAAGGAAGACACCATCAGGACATGCGCGCCTCGCGCGTCCCATCGGCATCGCCGAGTGCACTCCGTACCGCCGTGCCTCGTAGCTCGCGGCGGCGACGACCCCCCGGCGACCGAGTCCGCCGACGATGACGGGCCGGCCGCGGAGCCTGGGATCGGCGAGTTGCTCGACCGACGCGTAGAACGCGTCGAGGTCGACGTGCAGGATCGACAGCTCAGTCGCTTGCGGCACGATCGCGGGCACGCTGGCGCGAGGCCGCCGGGTCGACGAAGTCGGTCCGGACTACCTCGAGCGCGGCGCGCGTCACGCCGCGCACCTCGTAGCAGTACCGGCGC
The DNA here is from genome assembly GCA_035637335.1 of Acidimicrobiia bacterium. GTDB lineage: Bacteria > Actinomycetota > Acidimicrobiia > IMCC26256 > JACDBD01 > JALZAA01. The sequence continues at coordinate 92,902 of DASPXI010000030.1, read as the reverse complement.
CGCTCTTGGGGGCCCCACGGATCGGCGAGCCAGTCGGCGAGTGGCTCAGCCACCCACGGATGGCAGCTCGCGAGCACCGCGGCGGCGTCGTTGGCGGCGACGAACGCCGCTTCGACCACGATGCCGTCGGGGTCTGCGACCCGGACGTCGCCTTCGTAGTCGACGGCCCGGTGCACCTCGCACCGCATGAACCAGCCGAGGTCGGGCGCGACCGCCTCGACTTCGTAGAGGGGCCCCTCCCACCCGGTCACGCGCAGGCCGGTCTCCTCTTCGACCTCACGAGTCAGGCCGTCGAGCACGGAGCCGTCCTCGTCGTCGATCACGCCGCCGGGAGTGCTCCAGTCCTCGTATCCGCCCCGGCGCTGGTTGCGGACGAGCAGGAGGCGGCCTTCGGACTCCAAGAGCGCGCCGGCGACCAGCCACTCGCGCACGTCCTCGGCCATGTCGTCAGTGTTGCACGCGCTCTTCTGTCGCCGTCGCAAGCTCCGGCTATGCGGCGACGGTCGGCAAAGCCGCCGTCGCCGCGCATCGTTCTCGAGCGGCCAGCCGGCCATACGATCGAAGGCCGATGGCTGATCAGCCGGTGTGGAACGGATCCAACGGATCGGACGGATCGAACGGATCAGGCGGGGGCGGCGACAGCTCGCTCGTCCCCGGCGCGCTCCCGTCGCGCGGCGCGTACGTCCTCGCGTTCCTGAGCGTGGTGTTCGCGGGGGCGTTCGGCGGGATCATCGGCTATGGGCTCGTCGACATCGGCTGCGAAGGCGACTGCGGGCTCGCCGTGATCGGCGGGCTGGTCCTCGGCGGGCTGATCGGCGCGGTCGGCGTCGGCGTCGTCGCCGTCCTCGTGCTGCGCGCCATGGCCGAATGGCAGCGCGGCGGCAAACGCGCCCGCTAGGCGGGGTTTCGAGGCGCTCAGCCGCCGAACGTGAGGCGACGGAAGCCTTCGGAGTAGGCGACACCAGCGGCGCGCCCGGCTTCTTCGGCGCGGTCGCGTAGGAACTGCCGGAACCACTCGCCGGTCTCGGTGAGTTGGCTGGCGTGGCAGAACAAAGCGTCGATCTTGCGCTCCAGCGTCGCGCTGATGTCGATCCAGCAGTTCGGCTCCAGCGTCCCGGAAAGGTACACCGCCTGCACGTGATGCACCGCGAGCCCTTCCGCGAGGTGCTCGGGGAAATAGTGCGGGTTTCCGGCCGCGGGCGCGACGGCGTCGAGCGTCGCCCAGCCCGTCACCCGGTGGTCGTGGTGGTTGTAGTACCGATCCCCGAAGAACACGGCCGTCGGGTCGGGGCACAGCACGACTTGCGGTCGGAGCTCCCGGACATGGCGCGTGATCGCGCCCCGCAACGTCTGGTCGTCGGGCAGCTCGCCGTCGGGGTAACCCAGGTGGAAGTGACCGGCGAACCCGAGGAGCGCGGCCGCCTTGGCGGTCTCCTCGATCCGCAGCTCGGCCAGTTCCTCGAGGTCGGTGTCGGGGTCCGGGGTCCCCTTGTCGCCCCTCGTGGTGATGAGGACCCAGACATCGGCGCCCGCTTCGGCCCAGCCCGCGAGCGTGCCGCCGGCCGAGATCTCGGGGTCGTCCGGATGCGCGTAGACGGCCAGTGCGCTGGCCGGAATCTCCGCATCTGTTGGCATCCAACGCCCAGCCTAACGGCCGGGGCGCGATCTGCGGTTGCGCGTCGTTACCAGGTGAGGTCGAGAATTCCGCGCATCGTGGCCTCGAAGGTCGCGTCGTCCATCGAGTTGCGCGCCGCCAGCACCATGTCCGCGTCCGCGCCGACGGGCCAGCGGAGCTTGTCCGCGGTGCCCTCGACGGCGTCGGCGATCACCTGGGCGACCGACTCGGGACCGGGCGCGGGACCGTCGCCCTGGAGCTTCTCGAACGCGATCGCCCATTGCCGGTCGAGCTCGTCGTAGGGCGGTGTGTCGAGGCCGAAGCGCGGCTCCTTGCCCTGGAATTCCGTCTCGACGTACCCGGGCTCGACGAGCGCGACTCGGATGCCGAAGTGGCCGACCTCGTAGTGCAGCGCGTCCGACACCGCTTCCAGCGCGTGCTTCGTCGCAGAGTACGCGCCACCGGTTGGTGCGGTCACGAGGCCGGCAAGCGACGTCACGTTCACGATCGTGCCGCTCCCCCGCTCGCGCATCTGGGGCAGCACGGCCTGGATCATGCGCACGGCCCCGAGGACGTTCGTCTCGAACATCCGTCGGAACTCATCGAGCGGAACGTGCTCGATCGGGCCGGTCATCCCGAAGCCGGCGTTGTTCACCAGCGCGTCGATCTGCCCCGCCCTCTGCACCGCCTCGGCGACCGACGCTTCGTCGTCCACGTCGAGACGGAGCTTGTCCGTGCAGTCGAGGTCTTCCAGCGTCTTGAGTCGGCGAGCGGATGCGAGCACGTCGTGACCGCGTTTCGTGAGCTCGATGGTCGTGGCGCGACCGAACCCGCTGGAGCAGCCGGTGATAAGGACTCGTGCCATGCGTCTCTCCCGCTAGTTGTGCGCGAGCTCGGCGAATGTCTTGAACACACGCTCGAGGTCGGCGTCGTCGACGTCCTTGTGGGTCACGAACCGTACCGTGCGGGTGTCGATCGTGCCCGCTTCGATGCCTTCGGCGCGGAGGCGCTCGAGCAAGTCCTTGGGAAGCAGCTCGGCCATCGCGCACACGATGTTCGTCTCGACAGTGTCGGGATCGACGGAGCCCGGCCAGCGTTCGGCTACGCCCTCGGCCAGCCGCCGTGCCCGCCGGTGGTCGTCGGCCAGCCGCTCGATCATCGTGTCCAGCGCGACCAGGCCGGCGGCCGCGATCACACCCGCTTGCCGCATGGCACCCCCGAGCCGCTGGCGGTGCTCCCGCGCCGCGGCGATCACGTCGCGGGGACCGCACAGGATCGACCCGACCGGCGCACCGAGCCCTTTCGAAACACAGAACATGACCGCGGTTGCGGGCGCGACAAGTTCTCGAGCAGGGACGCCGAGCGCGATCGATGCGTTCCAGATGCGCGCTCCGTCGCAGAAGAGCGGGATGCCGTGTCGCTCGGCCACTGTCCCGACCGCCCGCACCTCGCCGGCGCGCCACGGCCGGCCGCACGACGCCATGTGCGTATTCTCGATCGCGATCAGCGAGACAGACGGCGAGTGGTGCTGGCTGCCATCCTTGATGGTCTCCTCGAGCGCGCCGGTGTCGAGGAGCCCGTGCTCATCCGGGAACGGGTGCAGCTGGAGGGCGGAGTTCCACGCCGCGGCCGCAGCCTCGTACCGGAACACGTGTGCGCGCTCGGCACCCAGCACCTCGCTCCCGGGGCGAGCGAGCACGCGCAGGGCGAGCTGGTTCGCCATCGTGCCCGACGGGACGTACAGGCCTGCTTCCTTGCCGAGGAGTTCGGCGGCGCGCTCCTGGAGGCGGTTGATCGTCGGATCCTCGCCGTAGACGTCGTCACCGACCTCGGCGTCGGCCATGGCCCGCCGCATCTCAGGCGTCGGCGTCGTGACGGTGTCCGAGCGGAGATCGATGCGCCCGTCCGGTGACGGCATGACAACAGAGTACGTGTCGGTCTACTGCGGCTCGATCGGGCGGATGAGGCCTTCCTGCGTGACCGTGACGGCCAGGGTCCCGTCCTGGCAGAACAGCGATCCTTGCGCGAGCCCGCGTGCTCGCGACGCCGTCGGGCTCGTCTGGTGGTACAGCAGCCAGTCGTCGGCCCGGAACGGGCGGTGGAACCACATCGCGTGGTCGAGGCTGGCGATCATGTAGTGCTGCTCGCGGTATGAGATCGCGTGCGGGAACATTGCGGTGTCGAGCAGCGTGAGGTCCGACGCGTAGGCGACGACGCACTCGTGGATGAGCGGCGCATCGGGCAGGTCGCCGTTGGCGCGGATCCAGACGTCCTGCTGCGGCTCCCGCGGCGTGGGGTCGAGCCAGCGTGGATCTTCGACCGGACGCGAGTCGATGGGACGCTCGCGCACGAGCCACTCGGCGAGATCGGGACCCAGTCGTTCGAGATACGGCTCCACGCGCTGCTGCCACGTCGGCAGCTCGTCGGGACCGGGCACCTCGGGCATCGGCATCTGGTGGTCGGGGCCGGGCTCGACGATCTGGAACGACGCCGCCAGGTTGAAGATGGCGCGCCCGTGCTGGATGGCGACGACCCGGCGGGTCGTGAAGCTCTTGCCGTCTCGGATGCGGTCGACCTCGTAGACGATCGGAATGTTCGGGTCGCCCGGCCGCAGGAAGTAGGCGTGGAGGGAGTGCACGGGGCGGTCGGCGCTGACCGTGCGTCCGGCGGCGACGAGCGCCTGCGCCGCGACCTGTCCTCCGAAGACGCGCTGACGATCCTCGTGGGGACTCAAACCCCGGAAGAGATTGACCTCGAGCGGCTCGAGCTCGAGCAGCGCCAGCAGCTCATCCAGCGCGGTACCCATGGCCGGATGCTACGGACGAGCAGACGGCGAAGCGAGCGGAGCGAGCGCAGCTCGATCTTTCGGCGTTCGACTTAGCCGAAGAACACGCTGGCGACGTCGTACAGCCTGGGGTCGACCGTCTTGAGCTCGCGAACACCGTCCTCGATCGGCACACGCACGATGTCGGGCCCGCGCAACGCGACCATGATCCCGAACTCGCCGTCGTCCACGGCGTCGATGGCCTCGATGCCGAACCGGGTGGCGAGCACGCGGTCGTAGGCGGTCGGCGTCCCGCCTCGCAGCACGTGGCCCAGCATCGTCACTCGGGTCTCGAAACCCGTGCGCTCCTCCATCTCGCGTGCGATGTCGTTGCTGATCCCACCCAGGCGCACGTGCCCGAACTCGTCGACCTCGGTCGACTGAAGGGCCATCGTGCCTTCGGCCGGGACCGCACCCTCGGCGACCACCACGATCGAGAAGTTGGCGCCCCGCCGGTGACGGTGCTGGATGCGCTCGCACACGTCGGCGATGTCGAACGGATCCTCGGGCACGAGAATGACGTCGGCACCGCCGGCGATCCCGGAATACGTGGCGATCCAGCCGGCATGGCGGCCCATGACCTCGACGACCATCACGCGGTCGTGACTCTCCGCCGTCGTATGGAGACGATCGATGGCATCGGTGGCGATCTGCACCGCGGTGTTGAAACCAAACGTGAAGTCCGTCGCCGACAGGTCGTTGTCGATCGTCTTGGGCACGCCGACAAGACGGATGCCGTCACCGGTCAGCTTGGCGGCGACGCCGAGCGTGTCCTCGCCTCCAACGGGAATCAGCGCGTCGATGCGCTCTCGCTTGATCGTGTCGTGCACGCGCGCCACGCCGTCTTCTGTCTTGTACGGATTGGTGCGCGAGCTGCCAAGGATCGTTCCCCCGCGATGGATGAGGCCGCGGGTGTTCGCGGTCGTCAGGTCGACGGTCTCGAGCTCGATGACGCCGCGCCAGCCGTGACGGAACCCGACGACGTTGTGCCCGTACACGCCTTCGCCCTTGCGTACCACCGCCCGGATCACCGCGTTGAGCCCGGGACAGTCGCCGCCGCCGGTCAGTATCCCGATCCGCATCCCCACCTCCGACACCCGCGTCTCCCTTCCCCGGGAGCCTCTTCCATCCTGCCGCAACCGGGAAGGTGCCAAGAACGCCGATAGCCTTCGGTGCCGCGAGAGAAAGGGAGGGCACGTGCGTCGGAAGCGGGTGCGCGAAAAGATCATCGCCACGACGCGCCTGTCGCTGGGGAGCGGCGAGCACATCCGCTCGTGCAGCCCGGTGTGGGCCACCGAGTGCGGCGGACGTGTGCCGCTGCTCTTCCGAGGCCGGGACCTGCACTACGTCGCCGTCACGGACCGGCGGCTCATCCTTTACCGGGCGCCCCGCCGGCGGCGCCCGCTCACCGCCGACAAGATGCTCCTCGCCAAGCGGTACCCGACCTTCATGCTGGAGAAGACCCGGCGCTTCTCTCCCTTGCTCCAGCTGCGGATCCGTGACGCCAGCGGTCGTCGCATCGCGCTCGAGTTCCGGCCCCGGGATCGAAAGGTGGGCCGCGAGCTCGTGTCCGCGCTCGGCGCACGCCGAGAGCTGCCGCAGTACACGTAAGCCTCGTTGTGAGCTTGCGAATGACCGGCGAGTGAGCCCTCGATGAGTGTCTGCTTGGCGATCGACGCCGGGACCACCGGTGTGCGCACGTTCGCGGTCGACGAGCACGGAAAGCCGATCGCCTCGTCGTACCGCGAGTTCCCGCAGCACTTCCCGCGGCCGGGATGGGTGGAGCACGACCCCGAGGAGATCTGGAACGCGACACTGGACACCCTCGCCGACACGCGGGCGAAGCTCGCCGCCGAGGATCTGTCGGTCGCGACGATCGGCATCACCAACCAGCGCGAGACCGCAGTCGTGTGGGACCGGCGCACCGGCCGCCCCCTGCACCGTGCGATCGTCTGGCAGGACCGCCGCACGGCGGGACGCTGCGACGAGCTGCGCGCCGCGGGCAAGGAGCCGCTCATCCGCGAGCGCACCGGGCTGGTGCTCGACTCGTACTTCTCGGCCACGAAGCTCGAGTGGCTCCTCACACAAGGCGGCGTCGACACAGGACCCGACCTCGCGTTCGGCACCGTCGACAGCTGGATCCTGTATCGCCTCACCGGAGGCTCCGACGGCGGCGTGCACTTCACCGACCCGTCGAATGCGAGCCGCACGCTCCTGTACGACATCGATGCCCGTGACTGGTCCGGCGAGCTGTGCGAGCTGTTCGGCGTGCCACGTACGTGTCTTCCCGAGGTGCGGCCGAGCAGCGGACGGTTCGGTCTGACGAAGCCCGAGCGCGCCGCCGGCCTCGAGCTGCCGGTGAGCGGCATCGCCGGCGATCAGCAGGCTGCGCTCTTCGGCCAAGCCTGCTTCGAGCCCGGCATGACCAAGAACACCTACGGCACGGGGTCGTTCGTGTTGATGAACCTCGGACCGTCGCATCCACCGCCGACGAAGGGGCTGCTCACGAGCGTGGCGTGGGACCTGGGGGGCGACGTGGCGTACGCGATGGAAGGGGCGATCTTCGTGACCGGCGCCGCGATCCAATGGCTGCGTGACGGCCTCGGGATCATCGCCGATGCGGCCGAGACCGGCCCGCTCGCGGCCAGCGTTCCGGACGCCGGCGGCGTCGTGTTCGTCCCCGCGTTCACCGGACTCGGCTCGCCATGGTGGGACCCATACGCACGCGGCTCGGTGTTCGGGCTCACGCGCGGGTCGGGCCGCGCCCAGGTCGCCCGGGCGGTCGTCGAAGCCATGGCGTGGCAGACACGCGACGTCGTCGAGGCGATCACGGCTGCCGCCGGCACGGCGGCGGCCGAGCTGCGCGTCGACGGCGGCGCGAGCGTGATGGACGTGCTGTGCCAGTTCCAGGCGGACGTGCTGGGCGTCCCCGTCCGGCGGCCCACCGTGCAGGAGACGACGGCGCTCGGCGCCGCCTACCTCGCCGGCCTTGCCGAAGGTGTTTGGACGTCACCGGCAGAAGCCGCGGCGAGCTGGTCCGAGGACGCCGTGTTCGAGCCGTCGATGCCGGCCGACGAGGTCGAGCGCCGGTCCGAGCAGTGGCACCGTGCTGTCGAACGCGCGCGTGCCTGGGCTGTCGACGAGGGCTGAGCGGCTACGCGACCGCGGCCGGGCTCGCGGCCCGCTCGAGCGTCGCCAACGGCACCGGCTCGACGGGAACGTCCTCGGCCTTCTTGGTCGCATAGGTGTCGACGTACTCGTAACCGCAGAGCTGCTGCATCTCGAACATCACCTCGTCGGTGACCTGCCGCAGCACCAGCTTGTCGTGCTCGCGCCCCGCGTACCGGTCGACCGAGATCGGAGTGCCGAACCTGATCATCACGGCGCGGAAGAGCCGAGGAAGCTTCCGCCCGATCGGATTGATCTCGTCGGTGCCGATCATCCCGACGGGGACGATCGGCGCGCCGGTCCGCAATGCGAGGCGGGCGATTCCGGTGTGGCCACGATGAAGGCGGCCGTCACGCGTGCGCGTGCCCTCGGGGTAGATGGCGAACACACCGCCCGCTTCGAGCACTTCGGTTGCCGATTCGAGGGCGCGCTCGCTGGCGCTGCCGCCTTCGCGCCGGATCGGGATCTGGCCGACGCCACGAAAGAACCACGCCGTCTTCTTGTCGTCGAAGTACTCCGCCTTGGCCACGAATGTGACCCTGCGTCGGATGACCAGTGGCAGGAACAGCGAATCCATGAACGAACGGTGGTTGGCGGCGAGGATGACCGGGCCGCGCTCGGGCACGTGGTCGCGGCCGTCGACGCGCACGCGGTAACAGAGGTGCAGGATCGGCTTGAGGATCGCCTTGATGATCCAGTAGAGCACTGCTTCCCTCCGGACTGGTCGAGCCGTTCGAAGCATAGGGGGACAAGCAGACGGCGAAGCGAGCGGAGCGAGCGAAGCTCACCTTCCCAGCCGAATCGAACGTTCTTGACCGAATGGTCAAGTGCTCGTACCCTCCCGGCCGATGCGTCGCAAGCTCACCCAACGGGGCAAGGAACGCCGGCGCCAGCTCATGGAGCACGCGGCGGGGCTCTTCGCCGAGCGCGGGTACCACCCCACCTCGGTCGCCGACATCGTCGAGAGCCTCGGCGTGGGCAAGGGCGTCTTCTACTGGTACTTCTCGTCGAAGGAGGAGCTGCTGGCCGAGATCCTCCGCGAGGCGCACCAGGACCTGCGCCGCCGGCAGCAGCAGGCGATCGGCGACGAGCCCAACCCGGTGACGCGTATCGAGCTCGGCATCCGGGCGACGATCGAGTGGTTCCTCGAGCACCGCAAGTACTTCACGCTGTTCCAGTTCGCCGCCAGCGACGAGCGCTTCGCGCCGCTGCTGCGCCGCAACCATGACGTCGCCATCGCCGACGCCGTCCGCCACATCAAGGAGGCGATCGTCGAGGGCCACATCGCCGATCAGAACCCCGAGATGCTGGCCGAGGCGATCGTCGGCACCGTGAACCAGCTGACCCAGACCTACGTCTTCGAGCGGAGCGAGCCCGTCGATCGCACCGCAGAAGCCGCCGTCAGCTTCTGCCTCCACGGCCTGGTCGGCAAGTAGCCGACAAGAACGGCGCCGACGCCGGACTCATCGGCGGCGGACTCGGACAGTGCGCTCATCCGCCTTCGCCTGATGGCGAAGCCGTATTCGCGCAAACTCGCCGCTCGCCGACGGCCCGGCATCGGCGCCGGTTGTTCGTTTAGCCGAGCTTGGTAAGGGCGCGGCGGATGCCGCGGACGGCCTGGCCGATGCGTTGCTCGTTCTCGACGAGCGCGAAGCGGACGAACCCCTCCCCGCCGGGCCCGAAGCCGACGCCGGGCGAGACCGCGACCTTGGCGTCCTGCACGAGCATCTTGGCGAACTCGAGGCTGCCCATCTCCTCGTACGGCTCGGGGATCGGCGCCCACACGAACATCGTGCCGAGGGGTCGATCGATCTCCCATCCGGCGCGCGAGAGACCGTCGATGAGCGCGTCGCGCCGCCCCTTGTAGACGCGGTTCACCTCGAGGGGATAGTCAGGCGCTTCGTTCATGGCGACGATCGACGCGATCTGGATCGGCTGGAACGTGCCGTAGTCGAGGTAGCTCTTGAGCTTGCCGAGGGCCGCCACCACCTCCTCGTTTCCGAGCAGGAATCCCATGCGCCAGCCGGCCATCGAAAACGACTTCGTCAGCGTGTACAGCTCGACGGCCACGTCGGCGGCGCCCGGCACCTGGAGGAGCGACGGCGGCTCGTACCCGTCGAAACCGAGATCGGCGTACGCGAAGTCGTGCACGAGGAGGACGCCGTGCTCCTTGGCGAAGGCGACCATTCGCGTCATGAAATCGAGGTCGACGCACGCGGTCGTCGGGTTGTGCGGGAACGACAGCACGATCACGCGCGGTCGGGGCCACGACTCCTCCCACGCCTCGAGCAGGTTGGCCAAGAAGTCCTGCTCGGGGCCGAGGCGCACGTGCCGGACCTCGGCGCCGGCGAAGATCGGCCCCCAGATGTGGATCGGGTACGACGGGCTCGGGACGAGGGCGGCGTCACCGGGCCCGAGCATCGTCCACATGAGATGCGAGTAGCCCTCCTTCGCGCCGATCGTGGTGCACGCCTGGGTGTCGGGATCGAGCTCGACTCCGAAGCGGCGCCGGTAGAGATCGGTGACAGCCAGGCGCAGCTTCGGGATTCCCCGGCTCGACGAGTAGCGATGGTTGCGCGGGTTGCGCACCGCCTCACAGAGCTTGTCGACCGCGACCGTGGGTGACGGGATGTCGGGGTTGCCGAACCCGAGGTCGATCACGTCCTCGCCGGCGCGCCGGGCGTCCATCTTCAGCGTGTCGATCGTTGCGAAAACGTACGGCGGCAGAGCATTGATGCGCCGGAACTCCATCCACTGCACGGTACCAGGCGGCATTTCCGCGCTCCGGTAGGGTTTCGACGACATGCCCCCCATCGAAGCCGTGCTGATCGACGTCGGCGGCGTGCTCGTGCTCCCGGACCACGACCGGATCGCCGCCGCGTTGGACCGAGTGGACGTGCACGTGGACCGAGACCTCCTCGACCGCGCGCACTACGCCGGTGTGGCATCCCTCGACGAGTTCTCGGAAGGTGATCGTGAGATCTGGGTCCGATACAACCGTGCGTACGCGCGAGCGTGCAAAGTGCCCGAGGACGTTCTCGGCGACGCAGTCGAGCATCTGCTGAACGAGTTCGCCACCGGGGCGGTGTGGAGCCGCGTCGTTCCCGGCTCGCGCGACACGCTGCGGGAGCTGGCGTCCCTCGGGATGCAGCTTGCGATCGTGTCGAACGCGGGCGGTGACACGGAACAACGAATGCGGGAGTACGGCATCTGTCAGGTCGGGCCCGGCCCGGGCGCCGAGGTCGGCGCCATCCTCGACTCCACCGTGGTCGGCGTGGCCAAGCCCGACCCACGCATCTTCCAGCTCGCGCTCGAGGCACTCGACGTGTCCGCCGAACGCGCCATCCATATCGGCGACACCCCAGGCGCCGACGTCGACGGTGCCCACGCCGCCGATGTGCTGCCCGTCCTGATGGACCCCTACGACGTCCATCCCGACCTCGACGTCGAGCGGGTCCGATCGCTGCTCGACGTGGTCGAGCTGGTGCGGACCCGTCAGCCCGCCTGATCGCTCACTCACGACAGGTACGCTCGACGGCTCGACTCGACACCGAGAGAGCATCGATGCGCCCTCGCGTCCCCCCCGCTCCCCTGATCACCCTCCTCGTCGCCGGCCTGGTCCTGGTGGCGTGCTCGAGCGACTCCGAGTCGAACAAGGCGAAGGCGAAGGCGAAGCCGAAGCCGAAGAGCAGCGCGGCGGCGGCAACGACGACAAGCCCGGCCCCGACCACCGCCCCCGACCCGGCAGCCTGCTTGCGCGGCACCTACCGCTTCACACGGATGGACTACGACGGCCCGGTGCAAACGGCATTCGGGCCGACGACGATCGCCGGCGGGATCGCGGGGCGGCGCATCGAGCTCAGGCCCGACAACACCTTCCACTTCACCGACGACGGCCGCGAGCAGGTGCAGTTCTCTCTGCAGACGCCGGGCGGAAGCGTCCCGGGCACCGCGCTCCTCAAGGCGCAAGCGGAAGGGATCTATGTGCCCACCCCGAGCACCTCGACCTTCGACATCACCGCACTACAAGGGTCGCTGACGCTCACCTTCTACGACGGAACGACCACGAATATCCCGCTTCCCCCGAACGGCGCGGGCGTGAAGGAGACCTTCGGTCTCAACGGTGAGGCGACCTACCTGTGCGACCGGAACCAGTTCAGGGTTCGGTTCCCGGCGCTGACCATCGGGCTCGAGCGCGTCTGACGATCCTCAAACTCCAACGTCGACCGGCGTGAACTTCACCGGCATGTGCTTGATGCCGTTGATGAGGTTCATGTGCAGCCGCTCGACGGGGCCGGTGAGCTCCATGTCGGGGATGATGCGGCGCAGCTCTTCGAACATGCGGTTGATCTCGTAGCGGGCGAGGTTGGCGCCGAGGCAGAAGTGCGGGCCGCGCCCGCCGAACGCGACATGGTCGTTGGGTTCCCGATCGATGTCGAAGGTGTGTGGATCCGGAAAATGCTCGGGATCGCGGTTGGCGGCGGGGTACCACAGCGTGACCTTGTCGCCGTCCTTGATCGGGACGCCGCGGATCTCGGTGTCGCGCGTCGCGGTGCGCCGGAAGTAGTTGACGGGGCTCACGAACCGGAGCATCTCCTCGACCGCGGGCGCGAGCACGTCGGGCTCCTTCAGGAACTGCTGGCGCTCGTCATGGTGTTCGAGGAGCGCCAACGTCCCGCCCGTGATGAGGTTGCGCGTCGTCTCGTTGCCCGCCACCGCCAGCAGGAGGAAGAAGACGTTGAACTCCAGGACGTCGAGCTTCTCGCCGTCGACCTCCCCCGTGAGGAGCAGCGTCACGATATCCTCGCCCGGATCGGCGAGGCGCTGATCGGCGAGGCTCTGCGCGTACCCGTAGAGCTCGGCCACGACCTCCTGCGGATCGCTGTCGGCGCCGTACTCGGGATCCTCGGCGCCGACCATGCGGTTCGACCACTCGAAGACCTTGTGGCGGTCCTCCTGGGGAACGCCGATCAGCTCGGCGATGACGATGAGCGGCAGATCGGCCGCGACCTCGGTGACGAAGTCGATCTCGCCCTTCGGCGCGACGCGATCGACGATCTCCTTCGCCGCCGCGCGCACTTTCTCTTCGATGGACCGGATGTGCCGCGGGGTGAACATTCGGCTCACGAGCTGGCGCAGGCGCGTGTGCCGGGGCGGGTCCTGGTTGATCATCATCAGCCGGGTGCCCTCGTCCACCGGCCCCATGAACGCGCCGCCCGTGTACGACGAGAACGTCTCGGGGTCGCGCTCGACCGCCATGACGTCCTCCCACTTCGTCAGCGCCCAGAATCCCGGCCCGTCGAGCTCGACGTGGTCGATCCACGCCACGGGATGCTCACGGCGTAGGAAGTCGAAGTAGTCGTGGGGAGGACCGGCGAGGAAGGCGCGCCCGTCGGCGAGGTCGACGTCGTCGATGCGCATTTGCGGCAATCTAGCCTCGAATCGGTCCTGAGTAGAATCCGTTCTAGTTTTCCCCAGCCCTCCGACGAGGTGACTCCATGCCCGAGCTGCTCGACCTCAGCACCAAGCACTGCCGCGTCGAGCGCGACGGGCACGTGGTCGTGCTCACCATGGACAGACCCGAGGCGCGCAACGCGCTGAGCCCCGACATGCTCGTGGGCCTGGCCGACGGGTTCGACTACGTCGACGGCCAGCCCGACGTGCGGGTGGCGATCCTCACCGGCGCCGGCGGCCACTTCTCCTCGGGCGCCGATCTCAAGGCGATGTCGAAGCCCTCCGAGAGCGAGCACGTTCGGTCCCGGATGGCCGAGGAGCCGAACCTGCACTGGAAGGCGTTGCTGCGCGACTACCGCCTCTCGAAGCCGCTTCTCGCCGCCGTCGAGGGCTATGCCGTGGCCGGCGGCACGGAGATGCTGCAGGGCACGGACATCCGGATCGCGGCCGACACTGCGACCTTCGGTGTGTGGGAGGCGAAACGGGCCTTGTTCCCGCTCGGCGGCTCGGCCGTGCGACTTCCCCGCCAGATCCCGTACACGCGGGCGATGGACATCCTGCTCAGTGCGCGACCGGTGTCCGCGCACGAAGCGCTCGAGATCGGGCTCGTCAGCCGCGTCGTTCCCGAGGGGCACACGCTCGATACCGCGCGCACCGTGGCTGCACAGGTCGCAGCCAACGGCCCGCTCGCGTGTCAGGCGATCCTGCGAGCTTGGCGTGAGACTGAAGGGCTTCCCGACACGGAGGCGATGCAGATCCAGGAGAAGATCGGCTGGGAGGTGTTCGCGAGCGAAGACGCGCAAGAAGGACCGCGCGCGTTCGCCGAGAAGCGACCACCGAAGTACAAGGGCAGGTGATGCACGAGCCGCAGGGCGACATGCCTATTCGCCTCTTTGTGACCGAGGAGCGCGTGCGGCTCGCCCAGGCCATTCGCCACCTCATCGACACCGCCCTCACGGCCGAGGACGCGTCGGCCGAGGACCTCGCCGCCGCCGCCGACAAGACCGAGCGCCTCGCGAGCGACTTGCACGGTCGCCGGGACCTCGGCGACCGACCATCCGGTATCCGGCAGCGCGCGGAGATGTCGCACGACGACTACCTCCCGCGTAGCCCGCTCGTCGGAGAGGTGAGCCCGCTCGCACCGCCGATCGAGTACGAGTACCGCGACGGTCGTCTGATCGGCCGGGGGACCTTTCACGCCGCGTACGAAGGTCCGCCGGGATACGTGCACGGCGGGTGGATCGCGCTTGGCTTCGACGAGATGCTCGGCATGGCCAACATCGCGAGTGGCCACCCGGGGATGACGGGGCGGCTCAGCGTCCGTTACCGGCGCCCCACGCCGCTGCACCGGCCGGTCGCGTTCGACGCCTGGACGGAGGAGGTCGACGGGCGGCGCATTGTGACTCGCGGGACTCTCACGGTCGACGGTGTCGTGACGGCAGAGGCCGAGGGGTTGTTCGTCATCATCGACCTCGAGAAGGCACTCGAGTACTTCGGGGAGCGCGCCTACGAGCGCCGCCAGGTCGCGGACCCGCTGCCGTAGTCAAGCTTCACCTGGCGCATCTCATCGACGCGGACGCGTAAACTCACTCCACCAGCGAGTGGGGCAGCATGAATCGACGCGAATTCCTGAAGACAGCCGGCCTCGTCGGCGGGGCAACGCTGATCGGCGGGCCGAGCCTTCTCGGGTTCGGAGGCGCGTCGCGTTCGTCCTCTTCGCGCGCCGCGAGCCTGGCGCAACCGTTCATACCGCCCGACAGCGTCCTCAACTCGCCGGCGTCGGAGTGCCCGATGGACACGGTCGTGGTGCTCATGATGGAGAACCGGTCGTTCGATCACTACTTCGGGTTCCTCGCGACCGATGATCCGTACCTCGACGAGGGTCGCCGCCGCTACGGCAAGGACTTTTCCATCAACGGCCGGACCGACGTGATCTACACCGACGAGTTCGGCAAAAAGGTGCAAACGCGCCACGTCAGCAACCTCGGGAACGAACCCAATCCGTTGCGCGGCTGCCTGCACAACGACCCCGGGCACGGTTGGGGGCCAGCCCGCGCCCAGCGAGACCGAGGCTTCCTCGGCAAGGGCACAGGCAACGACACGTTCGCCACCAGCTATTACCGCGGGGAAGAGATCCCGGTGCAGTCGAGCCTCGCGCGCCGCTTCACCGTGATGGACCGCTATCACTGCTCGCTGCTCGGGCCGACGTGGCCGAACCGTCAGTATCTGTACTCCGCCACATCGGAAGCAAAGAAGAAGCCGCCCAAGCCTCTCGATGTCGGCATCTACCACGCACCGACGATCTTCGACAGGCTCGCGTCCGAACACGTCAGCGTCATCGAGTACTTCATCAACATCCCGCCGGTGCAGATGTGGGGAAACCGGATGCTCCCGTACCTGCGGTCGACGGACCAGTACTTCTTCGACGCGCCTCGGGGACAGCTTCCGAACGTGTCGTTCCTCACGCCGGGCATGGGGGTACCGGCCCGGACGGACGACCACCCGCAGGGCGACATCGGGATCGGCCAGCGCTTCATGCAGGCCGCCTTCTCTGCATTCGTGCGGTCGCCTCACTGGCAGCGGGGCCTGTTCGTCCTGACGTACGACGAGCACGGCGGATTCTTCGACCACGTGAAGCCGGTCGTGCGCGACGATCACGCCAGCTCCGACGACGGGAACAACTTCGGGCAGCTCGGCTTCCGCGTGCCGACGGTCCTGGCGTCGCCGTACGCGCCGCGCAACTACGTCGACCACAACCTGTACGACCACACTTCGATCCTGCGCTTCCTCGAGTGGCGGTTCCTTGGCGCGCCGCCGAGTGGCCCGGGCAAGCCCACCGACAGGTGGTTCCTGACAAAACGCGACCGCCACACCAACAACTTCGGCGCCAGCCTCCGCACTGGCAATCCTGAACCCGAGGTCGACCTCGACGGGCCGCTCGCCGCCATACCGCGGCCCACCGTCGACTGCGACCACAGCAAGCGCCTGGGAGAGACAGGCAAGGACGACTCGCAAAAGACCTTCGAGGTCTCGGACCGCCTCGAGGAGCTCAGCCAGCGCGTCGATCCTGACGGCGTGACCTTCACTCCGTGGCTCCAGCAAACGGGCATTCGCGACCTACCCGCGCTGCCCGAGGATCGTCCGCGCTGAGCGCGGAATACGCTCCCGCACCCAGATGCACCTGAACCGGCGCGAGTTCCTACGGGCTGCGCGCCTGGTCGGTGGCGCTGCGATGTTGGGTGGCCCAGGGCTGGTCGCGTGTGACGGCGGTTCGGCGCGCGCGACCAACGTTCCCCGTCTCCCGCTTCCACCCGACAGCGTGCTCGCGCATCCGGCCACCGAGTGCCCGATCGACACCGTCGTGATCGTCATGATGGAGAACCGGTCGTTCGACCATTACCTCGGCTGGCTCGGCGGCGAAGAGCACTACGTCGAGGAAGGTCGGCGTCGCTACGGGCGGAACTTCCACGTCGACGCCCGTGTGGACGAACGGTACCGCAATGAATTCGGCATTCAGGTGGAGACACGCCACACGTTGCAACTCGGCGACGACCCCAGCCCCTATCGGGGTTGCAATCACCGGGACCCCGGCCACAGTTGGATCAAAGGCCGAGTCCAGCGGGACCGCGGGTTTCTCGCTTCGGGCACCGGAAACGACAGCTTCGCCGCCAGCTATTACCTGTCGGAAGACATCCCTGTGCACGCGCACATCGCGCGCCGGTTCACGGTGATGGATCGGCATCATGCGTCGCTGCTCGGACCGACCTTCCCGAACCGGCAGTACCTGTTCTCGGCGCAATCCGAGGGGCTGAAGACAAGTCTTCATCCGCTCGACTTCGGCCAGTACAGCTCGCGCACGATCTTCGAGAAGCTCGAATCGGCCGGGGTTCAGGCCGCCGAGTACTTCACGAACCTGCCGATCTCGCTGCTGTGGGGTGCACGCATGTTCCCGTTCGTGCGGACCGTCGACGTGTACTTCTCCGATGCCGCGGCCGGGACCCTGCCCCAGGTGAGCTTCATCACACCTCCCGTCGGGGGTGCGTTCCGCACGGACGACCATCCTCAAGGCGACATCGCACTCGGTCAGCGCTTCATCGAAGCGCTGTACGCCGCGTTCGTGCGCTCACCACAGTGGCAGCGGGGCATGTTCGTCCTCGTCTACGACGAGTGGGGAGGCTTCTTCGATCACGTTCATCCCCCGGTCGTCCCCGACGCGCGCGCGAGCAGCGACGACGGGAACAACTTCGGCCAGCTCGGATTTCGAGTCCCGTCGCTGCTTGCATCGCCGTACGCCCGACCCGGGTACGTCGATCACAATCTCTACGACCACGCGTCGATCCTCCGCTTCCTCGAGTGGCGATTTCTCGGCGCGCCCGCGCAGGGCCCCGGCAAGAAAGGCGACCGATGGTTCCTGGCCAAGCGCGACCGATACGCCAACAACTACGGCGCCAGCCTCCGGATGACCAATCCCACGCCCGAGCTCGACTTCCCCACGCCGCTGCCGGTGGCGGCCGTGGCCGGGCCATGCGACGACGAGGACCGCATCGGAAAGCTCGGCCCCGACGGCACACCCCGCAACGCTTTCCAGCCAACCGAGACGCTCGACGCGATCGTGCGCGAGCGCTACGCGTCACCTTCGTTCCGGCCCTGGCTCGAGTACACGAATGTCCGCAACGTTCCGCAGCTCCCCGACGACAGCCCCCGCTGAGCCCCAATGATGCGTCAGGTGAGCAGCGGCTTCACCATCTCGCCGAGGATTACGGCGTTGTCCGGATCGGACGAATCGATCGGCCCGACGATCACCCACTCGGCGCCGGCGGCGCCGTAGGCGCGTACCACCTCGGCCACCTGCTCGGGACCGCCCACGGTCGCCTCGGGGGTGGGGGGCAGCCGCTGTGCCTTCGCGCGCGCGCCACGTTCGGTGCGGTCCACGACGAAGAGCCCGGCCCACGACACCGTGAACGGATCACGCCGGTGCGCCTCGCGGACGGAGCGCGCCTCCCGCTCGAAGCGGGCCAACGGCGGACCCCACCGGTTCCATCCGTCTGCACGAGCCGCCGCCACCATGCCGACGCCGCCGGATGCCCCGCCGACCCAGACCGGATACCCGCGATCGACGGTGGCGTCGATCGCGTCCTCCAATCTCTTCACGCGGGTCGCCAGCGTGCCCTGCGGCAAGCCGAACGTCTCGTTCTCTTCTCGGCTCTGGGAATCGCCGGCGCCGATCGTGGCCACCAGGCGGCCGGGGGCGACGCGGGCCAGGGTGTCGAGGGTGACCGCCAGCGTGGCCGGGGGCCGGAGAGACGCCCGCGCGACGAGCGGCCCGAACGCAATACGCGACGTCTCTGCCGCCACTGCGCCGAGCAGTGTCATGCCTTCGAGCGCGGGCCGGCGCGCGCCGTCCTTCGTCCGGCGGAACAGGTGGTCGAAGCCGAAGACGCCGTCGAGTCCTGCTGCCTCCGCGGCGCGGGCAACCGCAAGCGCGGGCTCGGGCTCATCGCGGAAGTTCGGAAGCGTCAACCCGAGCTTCATCGCCTCTCCACGCCCGGCCGTATCGGCTCGAGGTCGCGCGCGCGTGCGGCCGCGCCAATGACGCCCGCGTGGTCGCCGAGCACCGACGGAACGATGGCGACCGACGGCCGGTATTCGAAGCCCTCGATGCGTCGTGCGAACGCCGTCCGCAGCGGGACGAACAGCGTGTCCCCCAGTGCCACGAGGCCGCCCGAGATGACGATTCGCTCGGGGTCGAGGATGTTGGCCAGTCCCGCCAGACCGACCGCCACGAGGTCGGCGTATTCCTCCAGCAACGCGAGGCCGTCGGCCTCGCCGGCTTGGGCGGAGTCACCGACGTGCACGCCGGTCACCGCGGCCGGATCGCCTGCCGCGCGCGCCAGAACACTCGGCGCACGCCCGGCTGCCGCCCACTGGCGTCCCATCCGCCCGAGCGCGCTCCCCGACGCGTACGCCTCCCAGTGCCCGCGTTCTCCGCACGCGCACACCGGTCCATCCGGGTCGATCTGGAAGTGGCCGACCTCGGCCGCGAAGCCGTGCGCGCCGCGGATCACGCGACCTCTCGCGATGATGCCGCCGCCGATGCCGGTCCCGAGGGTGATCATGAGGGCATAGAGCACACCCTTCGCCGCGCCGTGCACGACCTCTCCCCACGCCGCTGCGTTCGCGTCGTTGTCCACGATGACGGGAAGCCCAACCGCCGCCTCGAGCTCCTTGCGCAAGGGCGTCCGGCGGAACGCCGGAATGTTCGGCGCGTAGTGCACGGCGCCGTCCCGGTCGACGAGGCCCGCGGCGCCGACGCCGACGGCGTTCGCTTCTGGGAAATCGCGTGCCAGGTCGCGCACCAGACCGGCGGTCGTCGGGACGATGTTGGCGCCGCTCTCGCCGGTGTGCGCCCGGACTTCGGCAAGGATGCGACCGCCGCGGTCGACGACCGCCGACCGGACGTTGGTTGCGCCGAGATCGACGCCGATCGTGGGCGGGTCGGGCTCCTGGTCGGTCACGCCAGGTCGATGCGACGCACGCGGGCGTCGCGTTCCGGCGCGTCCCTCGTGCGTTCGGGCGCGTCCGTTGACGCCCGGTGCGATTCGACGGCGCGCTCGCCCGCGTCGACGACGGCTTTTGCCGCCAGCAGCAGCTCCTGGGCCGCCTTCAGCAGGTGCTCGACCGCCTCGGGACCGGCGTCGAGCAACGCCGCCAGCGCACTGTCGGTCGTCGGTCCGAGACGCAGCCGCTCCCGCTCGAGGGCCGCCGCGAACCCCCCGAGGTCCCCTGCCAGGTCGCCCTCGACGTGCCGAGTGTCGTCGGCTTCGTCGTAGACGTCTTCGTTCGCGTGAGCCTCGGCTTCGACGCGTTCCTGCTGGGCCTCTGCGTCCTCGTCGTGCGACCCCATCACGCCACCTCCACGAACTCCACCTCGAGCCTGCCATCGGTCATCTTTGCGCCCCTCACCTCGCGTCGTGCCAGGCTCGCCGGAAGCACGACGGCGCGACGATGCGATCCCAATGCCACGAGGAGTTCGCCGTTGTTACGGCCGAGCTCGACGTCCGCACGATCGACGAAGGGCAGACGCATCGACAGTACGAGCGCGTCACCCACCGCGTCGACGCGGAACGGCTCGGCGTGCGAGAGCCGGGCCGCGGGATCGGCAGACCCGTACACGTCCGCCGCGAGCTCCGCCAGATGATCGATCCCGACGACCTCGTGGCCGGCGAGCTCGGCCCGGAGCACCGGGACGGGTGCGAACGCGTCGCGAATCGACTCGAGATGCTTCTGCTGTGTGCTCTTCCACGACTCGAACCATGGGTCGCTGACGGCGTCGGGAATCAAGCGGTTCGCGATGACGGCATCGACGTGGTACCCGAACAGCGACAGGTACGTGAACGTCCGGCGTGCCTCGGCCACGACGAGACCTTCGGCGTTGACGACCAGGCGCGCGCTGGTGATGTCGCCGTCGGTGAGCAGCTCGCGCACGCCCTCGAGCCGCTCGTAGAAGCGGCGGACCGCGCTGAACACGTGGTCGCCGGCGATCGGCATGCTCATGACCCGCGATAACAACGGGCGGACGGCCCGTGTTGTCTGCCGTTGGGCCGGAAAGACGCGCTGCATGTACCAGCCGAGCACATCGGGGAGCGACAGCAGTCGCACGGTCTCAGCCGTGGGCGCGCAATCCACGACCAGGAGGTCGTAGTCACCCGACTCCGCGTGGGCGCGGATGTCGGCGAGCGCGAACACCTCGTCGAGCCCGGGGATCACTGCGAGCTCCTCGGCCTCGACCGCGTCGGCGCCGGCCCAGTCGAACAGGGCCGTCACGTACTCGCGCACCTCGCCCCACGACTCCTCGAGGCGGGCACGCGCGTTCAGCTGCTGCGCCAGCAGCGTGTTGCCGCTGACACCGGTGATCGGAGTCGGCGTGTCGCCGAGAGGGGCGTCGAAGGCGTCGGCGAGTGAGTGCGCAGGGTCGGTGGAGCAGACCAGCGTCCGCAGACCCGACTGCGCGGCCCGAAGCGCGGTCGCGGCCGCGACCGTCGTCTTGCCGACGCCGCCCTTCCCCGTGAACAACAGGATGCGCACACGATCTCCTTTGCCGCCGTCGCAGCCGGGGAGGATAACCGGCACCACCTAGGCGCTCTCGACCGCCTTCTTCAGCTCTTTCAACGCGGTGCCGACGATCATCCCGGCAGTGCGCCGCTTCAAGAACCCCGGGAGCGGGATCGACGGCTCGATCGCCAGGTCGTAGCTCACGCGGGTGCCGTCGCCGTCGGCGCCGAAGCGATAGGTGCCGTCGATGGCGCGCACCATCTCCCCCTCGACGAGCGTCCAGCTGAACTTGCCGGGCGCCTCCGAGTAGTCGTACTGCAACACGTAGCGGGTGCTGCGCCCGAACGCCGCGGCGCGGTACTCGACCTTGGCGCCCCGGCCCTCGGCGTCGCGCTCGAGGATCGTGACCTGCTTCACGTCCTTGGCCCACTCCGGGTAGCGCTCGTAGTCGATGGCCACCTCGTAGCAACGTTCGGGTGGCGCGTCGATGTGGATGCGATCACTGACCTGCTCTGCCACTCGACCTCCCTCCGGTGGCGGCGCCGGGCATCCGGCGAGGTGGGAACGTGCCGTACCGAGCTCCCCACAACCCGGCCAGCCCCAGCGGCAGCATAGGGACCAGCACACCGAAGGGCTCACCCGCCGCCGTCGCCGCCGTCACCACGAGGCACGCCGCCAGCGAACCGAACAGGTGCAACCGGACGCGGGCCGGGACCGGTCCCTGCAGGAGGAACATGCTGCCGACGACGACGTCGTCCCCTCTCGTCGTGCGGGCCAGCGCGACAGCGAACGCCCAGCACCAGACGACCAGCGAGATGGCGAACAGTCCGAGGGCGACCCCGATGGCGGCGACATTGAACGCCTCGACGCCGAACGCGGCCGGGAACGCAGTCACCGCAAAGAGTGCGTCGCCAACCCACGACGCGACGATGATCCGGCTCCCCGGCAGCGGATCCCGCGCGGCCACGAGGCGAGCGTATCTGCAGTCCTTCAGGGACCCGGAAGTGGTGACAGCGCGCCGAGGTCGCCGCGCGTGAGCGGGAGCAAGCGCGTGACGAGGCGGTCATACGAGAGCTCGTCGACCGCGCGGCGTCTGGCTGCGGTGCCGAAGCGCGTCCGGAGCGCGTCGTCGCGGAGGAGCCGATCGAGCGCTGCCCGCGCCCCGACGACATCGCGCGGCTCGACGACGAGCCCGCTCTCACCGTGCACGACCGCCTCGTCGGCGCCTCCGCTGCGTCCCGCCACCGCCGGGACACCGCACGCCGCGGCCTCCACGAAGACGATTCCAAACCCCTCCGCCTCCAAGCCACCCCAACGCTCGCGACAGAGCATGGCGAACACGTCGACACACGCGTACAGATCGGCCAGGTCCTCGTCGGGGACGCGCCCGAGGAAGCGGGTGCGGGCGGCGATGCCGCGTCGCGCGGCGCGTGACGCGAGTCGACCGGCGTCGCGGCCGCTACCGCCGATCGCGAGCTGCACGTCGGAGTCGAGACCGGCGACGGCGTCGATGAGGACGTCGAAGCCTTTGCGGGGAACGAGACGGCTGAGGCCGAGCACGAGAGGCCGGTCGGCGTCGAGGCCGAACCGACGGCGCACGGCCGCGCGCGCGTCGGGTGTCAAGGGCTGGAAGCGGTCGGGATCCACCCCGGGCGGCACGATCAGCGCGGGGAGTTGCGTGCCCGCGACGTGTGTCGCGATGCGCGCCGGATACGTCCCGGCGGCGACGACTCCGGCGGCGGCGCGCAGCACGCGCGTGACGAGGAGGCGGCCTCCCGGCAATCGTCCGGGCACAGTGACCTCGGCGCCGTGCGCGACCACGACGTACGGCGCCGCGTGCAAGCGGAGCCCGACAAGCCCCAGCGGCAGCGCCGGGTCGAGGAAGATCACGTCGGCGTCGAGCTCGCCTGCGAGCGCGTCGACACGCCGCGCCAGACCGGGTGTGGGGAAGAGCACGCGCTGATCCGTGCGCTCCACGCGGAATCGTTGCTTCGTGTCCCACTCCGGCCCGCCGGGGTATGCGGTGGTCAGCACGGTCGTCTCGTCGGACGGGAGACGGCGCCACAGCTCGTACAGGTACGACTGGATCCCGCCGACCTTGGGCGGGAAGTCGTTGGTGACGAGCAGTGACGTCACAACGTATTCCGAGACTACGCCGGGATGGCTTCTGCTCTCGCGCGTTCCCGCGCGATTTCCCCCCGGGCCCGGATGTCGGCGCGGAGCTGGAGTAGCAGCAAGCCGATCACCGACGCGATCGCGCCGCCGGCGAACGCGCCGCGGTAGCCGCTGAGCGCGGCAACCCCGCCGAGGATCAGCGCGCCGAGACCCTGCGATAGATCGAAGAAGCTGCTGAACGTCCCGACGACCGAGCCTCGCTCGGTGTCGGGGACGGCGGTGAGGGCGAGCAGCATCAGCGCCGGATAGAGGAGCGACATCCCGGCGGCGAAGACGGCGGTACCGGCAAAGAGCCCGGCGACGCTGCGCCACCCCGCCATGAGCCCGAGCCCGAGTGCGCTGCCTGCCAGGGCCATGGTCGCGGCCCACCGTCCGCCCAACATGTCGGGCAGGCGCGCCCCGAGGATGCGCACGCACAGGATGAGCCCGCCGTAGAGAAGGAAGACCCCGTCCGCGCCGCCCAGACCGATCTCCTTCACGTAGAGCGGGACGAACGCGGTGAAGCCGGCCAGGCCGATGAGGCCGAGGAAGAGCACAGACCCGGGGGCGAGCGCGGCCCGGTGCAGGAGCTTCCCGGTCGGGGCGTGCGGAGCGCTCCGAGCGGTTTCGACGGTGGCCATTCCGAGCGCGGCGGCGAGGAGCGCCAGGGACGCCGAGACGATCCACACGGCCACGAATCGGTCGTCGCCGAGCACGAACTCACCGACCGCGGGGCCGAACGCGAGGCCGCCGTATACGGCGACGGACCAGTAGCTGACGGCCTCGCCCCGGCGCGGTTCGGGCGCGAGGTCGGTGATCATCGTGGCGGCGCCGACGAAGAACGCCGCTTCCCCCACACCACTGACGAGCCTGACGACCACGAGGTACGGCAGGGCGTCGAACAGCCCGTACACCAAGGTCGAGGCGGCGATGATCAGCGCACCCCCGATGATCAGAACTCGCCGGCCGAAGCGGTCGCCCACGCGCCCGGCGTACGGTCGCAGGAGCACCGCGCCCACGAACAGCGCCCCGACCGCCACGCCCACGCCCACGTTCCCGCCTGCGAGCGGGCCCTTGACGTACCGCGGCACGACCGGGATCAGCATGCCGATCGCCATGAAGTAGCTGAGCCCGGACGCGACGACGAGCAGAAACCGCGGCGTCAGCAGCCGCTCACGGGGGGGCATCGGGTCAATCGTCGCCGCCCGTCGAGGAGGGGCGCCAACTCCTTATTCGCCCGAGGCGCGCGCGAGGGCGTCCTTCCACGAGGCCCGCTCGGCGATCATCCGCCGGTACTGCATGACGAGGCGGGGGCGGCTGAAACCTAGGGCGGCCACGAGGCGGTCGTCGCGCCCGTAGAGCGCCACGAACCGGCGCTCGGCGAATGACCCGTCGGCGACCACGACCTCGTCGTCGGCGTGGATGCACCCGACGACCTGGATCTTCTCGTCGTACTGATCCGACCACACGAACGGCACCGGCGCGAACGGCTCGGCTTCAGCGTCGCCGGCGAGCAGCCGGCGCGCGGCCGCGACACCCTGCTCAGTCGCGTTGGTCCAGTGCTCGACCCTCATGCTCTCACCGTCGAACAACGGGTTGGGCCAGCGGGCGACGTCTCCGGCCGCCACGATCCCGGGCGCAGCAACGCACGTCTCGTCGCACACAACACCGTCGTCGAGTGTCAGCCCGCTGCCGGTCAGCCAGTCGGTCGCGGGCATGACGCCGACGCCCACGACGACGAGGTCGGCGTCGATAGCAGTGCCGTCGGTCAGCCGGACACTCTCGACGCGGTCACGACCTTCGAAGCCTGCGACCGTGACCCCACAGCGGAGGTCGACGGAGTGGTCGCGATGGAGTTGCCCGCACACGTCGCCGATCACGGGCCCGACGCCGCGGGCCATCGGCACCGGAAGCATCTCGAGCACGGTCACGTCGAGGCCGCGTCCACGGCACGTCGCCGCCACCTCCGAGCCGATGAACCCGGCGCCGATCACGACGACGCGCGGCCGCGCATTCAAGCGGGCCCGGATTGCCAAACAATCGTCGAGCGTGCGGAGGACGAAGATGCCGTCGAGCGGCGGCGTGTCAGGCAGCGTCCGGGGACGCGCTCCGGTCGCGATCACGAGCCCGTCGAACGCGAGCCGTTGGTCACCCTCGAGCTCCACCGCGCGTTCGACGACGTCGAGCCCAGTCGCGCGACAGCGGAGGCGTATGTCGAGATCGAGGTCGTCGTACGGCTGCTTGCGCAGCGTGATCTGCTCCGGTTCCCACTCCCCCGCCAGCAGCTCCTTCGACAACGGAGGCCGGTCGTACGGCAGGTGCGGCTCGTCGCCGATGAACACGATCTGGCCGTCGTAGCCCTCGTGACGCAGGGTCTCGGCGGCGCGCAGCCCGGCGAGCGAGGCGCCGACGATCACAACCGTGCGCAGCGTGGCCACGACGCGGGCACGCTACAGCGGTCCAGGAACTAGCAGGAAACCTGACTTCGGCGTCATACTTGAAGAGCCTTCGGCCTGACCCGCCGGGAATCGGAGCCTGTTGTCAGCTTCGCCACGCGTTGATGTGAGTGGCCGCGCCCTCGAGCTGCGCGACGTCGACCTCGACCGGTTCCTTCACCCGAGGACTGTCGCGGTCATCGGCGCGTCCGACGCGTCGCGCAAGCCGAACACCGCGATGACGCGCAAGATCAAGGCATGGGCCGACCATCACGGCGCGACCTTCTATCCGGTCCATCCGAAGTACGAGACCGTGGCCGGAGAACGCTGCTCCCCGACGGTCTTCGACGTTCCCGGCGACATCGACCTCGCCGTCATCCTCACTGGCAAGGCGGTCGACACGTTCGAGGAGGTCCTCCAGCGCAAGGCCGCCTTCGCGGTGATCTTCGCCGCCGGCTTCGCCGAGGCGGGCAAGGACGGTGAGAAGCTCCAGGGTCGTCTCGACCAGCTCGTCGCCGAGGGCGACGTGCGCCTCCTCGGGCCGAACACGAACCTCAACGCGTTCGAGGAGTTCCGCGACGACCTGACCGGTCCGTCGATCGCGCTCATCACCCAGAGCGGTCACCAGGGAAGACCGGTGTTCCAGGGCCAGGAGATCGGCATCCGGCTCAACCACTGGGCGCCGACCGGCAACGAGGTCGACCTCGAGTTCGCCGACTTCGCCCGCTACTTCGCCGACCAGCCCGAGGTCGGCGTGATCGCGGCGTACATCGAAGGCTTCAAGGACGGGCGCACGCTGATGCTCGCCGCCGACCACGCGGCGCGGCTGAAGAAGCCGATGGTGATCGTGAAGGTCGGGCGTACCGACGAGGGCGAGTCGATGGCCATGGCCCACACCGGACACCTCACTGGGTCCGACGCCGTGACGTCGGCCCTGTTCCGCCAGTTCGGCGTCACGCGCGCCGACGCGCTCGACGACCTCCTCGACACCGCGGCCGCGTTCGCGCGCACGCGCCCGGCCGCCGGCGGCAGCATTTGCGTCTACTCGATCTCGGGCGGGACGGGCGCGCACATGGCCGACATGGTCGCCGCGGCCGGATTGCGCATCCCGCCGCTCACGAAGGAGACGCAACAGGCGCTGCACGACGGCCTTATCCCGGAGTACCTGCGGGTGTCGAACCCCGTCGACTGCGGCGGCCCACCTGTCGCCGACGCGCGTGGGCGTCGCATCCTCGACCTGCTCGTGGCCGACCGGCGCGTCGACGTGCTCGTCGTACCGATCACGGGCGCTGTAGAGATGTTCAGCGAGCCGTTCACACGTGATCTCGTCGATGTGGCGCAGACGACCGACAAGCCGGTCTTCGTCGTCTGGGGCGCGCCACCGGGCACCGACGACACCTATTACCTCCGGTTACTGAACGGCAGCCTTCCCGTGTTCCGCACGTTCGGGAACTGCGTGAAGGCGCTGAAGGCGTACGTCGACTACTGGCAGTTCGCGAACCGATACCGGTCACCGTTCGACAAGCTGCCGAGCAGGCCGGGACCCGGTGCAAAGAAAGCCCGCCGGCTGCTGTCCAAGACGGCGCCGGGTGGCGCGCTGTCCGAGCACGCGTCGAAGCAGGTGCTCCAGGCCTACGGCATCCGCGCGAGTCGCGACGTGCTGTGCGAGAGCGCCGCGCAGGCGACACGAGCGGCCGCGACCGTCGGCTTCCCCGTAGTCATGAAGGTCTCGTCGCCCGACCTCCTCCACAAGAGCGACCTCGGTCTCGTCCGCACGGGCGTGTCCTCGGCCCGTGAGGTCCGAACCGCCTACGACGAGCTCATGACCCGGGCCCGCCGCGCCGGTGGGAAGGACGCGTGCATCGACGGAATGCTCGTCTGCGAGACGGTGAACGACGGCGTCGAAACGGTCGTGGGCGTCGCGCAGGACCCGCTCTTTGGACCGGTAGTGATGGTGGGATTGGGCGGGGTCTTCGTCGAGGTGCTCGAGGACGTGAGCTTCCGGGTGCCGCCGTTCGGGCGCGACGAGGCGGAGCGAATGGTGCGCGAGCTCCGTGGTTTCCCCCTCCTTCGGGGTGCGCGGGGCGCCGAGCCGAGTGACCTCGGCGCGCTCGTCGACGCGATCATGAAGGTCCAGCGACTGGCCATGGAGCTCGCCCATGACGTACGAGAGCTCGACATCAACCCGCTGATCGTGCGGCCGCGTGGGGCGGTCGCGCTCGATGCCCTGGTGGTGCGCAGATGAACGAGACGATCGAGGACGTCCAGCGTCGCCTCGAGGACGGAGTCCTCTGGATCACGCTCAACCGCCCCGAGGCCGGCAACGCGTTGACCGTGGCGATGCGCAACGAGATGATCGACTGGCTCGGCGACGTGTCCGGCGACGCCGCCGTGCGGGCGGTCGTCATCACCGGTCGCGGCGAGCGTGGCTTCTGCACCGGCGCCGATCTCCGGTCAGGACGCACGCCACCCTTGCCGAAGCCTCCGGACGCACCCGACCAGATCGTCGGCGACGGCGCCCGCATCATCCGCAACGGCTGGCAACGGTTGATCGCGTCGATCCAGGACTGCGAAAAGCCCGTGATCGCGGGCGTGAACGCCACCGCCGCCGGCGGTGGCATGCATCTCGCGCTCGCCTGCGACCTCGTGATCATGGCCGAGGAAGCGCGTTTCATCGAGGTGTTCATCCGGCGCGGCATCGCGCCCGACGCCGGTGGCGCTTATCTGCTCACACGTCTCGTCGGCCCGCAGAAGGCGAAGGAGCTGTTCTTCTACGGCGACGATGTGCCGGCGGCGGAGGCCGAGCGCATCGGAATCGCGAACAAGGTCGTGCCCCGGGCCGAGCTCGACAAGACGCTCAACGAGTGGGCGGGGCGGCTCGCCAAGGCGCCAACGCGTGCGATCGCGTTCACGAAGTGGCTCACGAACCGTTCGCTGGAGACGGACCGGGCGGGCTCGTTCTGGGACGAGGCGTACGCCCAGGAGCTCCTCTCGCGCACCGAGGACGCGAAAGAGGGAATGGAGAGCTTCATGGAGCGCCGGTCGCCCGAGTTCAAGGGTTGGTAGCCGGGCAGATGGCGGGACCGTTGGCAGACCGCACTGCGATCGTGGGCATCGGGCAGACCGGGTTCGCCAAGGGCCTGCCCGACTCGGAGCTGTCGCTCGCGTGTCAGGCGATCTCGGCCGCACTCGACGACGCCGCCATCGCGCCGAGCGAGGTCGACGGCCTCGCGATGTTCTCGATGGAGGAAGGCCGCGAGGTCGAGGTGGCGCGCAGCGTGGGCCTCGGCGACATCACGTTCTTCTCGGAGATCGGGTACGGCGGCGGCGCGGGCTGCGGGACGATCGGACACGCGGCGATGGCGGTCGCGACGGGACAGTGCAACGTGGCGGTGGCGTGGCGCGCCCGCAAGCGCGCCGCCAAGACGAGCCGTCCCTGGTCCCAGGTGAGCCGGCGCGTCACGAGCCATTGGCAGTGGAGCCGTCCTTTCGGAGTGCTGCGCCCGGTCGACGAGATCGCGCTCCTCACGCGGCGCTATATGCACGACTTCGGCGCCACGCGCGAACACCTGGCCAACGTCGCGGTCGCGTTCCGCAAGCACGCCAACCGCAATCCGGCCGCGACGATGTACGAGAAGCCGCTCACCCGCGAGCAGTACATGGATGCGCGCTGGATCTCCGAGCCGCTGTGCCTCTACGACAACTGCCTGGAGACGGACGGCGCGCTGGCGGCGGTGATCGTCGGGGCGGACCGCGCGAAGGACCTGCCGCACCCGCCTGCGTACGTGCACTCATTCGCGCAGAGCATCCCTCGGCAGCACCAGGTCATGACCAACTACTTCAACGACGACCCCCTGCTCGGCCCGTCGTACGCGTGCGCGGAACGCCTGTGGGCGCAGGCCGACGTCAGGCCCGATGACGTGACGGTCGCCCAGATCTACGACGCGTTCAGCCCGCTGATCCCGTTGTCGCTCGAGGGTTACGGGTTCTGCGCGCGGGGTGAGGGCGCGGCGTTCACGGATGACGGTGCGCTCGAGTGGCCCGACGGCCGGCTGCCGACGAACACGTCGGGCGGCGGCATGTCGGAGGCGTACGTGCACGGGTTCAATCTCGTGCTCGAGGGCGTCCGCCAGATGCGCGGCACGTCGACCAGCCAGGTCGAACGGACCGAGACGTGCCTGGTCACGAGCGGTGAGGGCGTGCCGACGAGCGCGCTCCTGTTGCGGAGGTAGGCCCACTGGAAGCCCAGTTCCTACTGCCCGACGTCGAGGATTCGGACGCGGCCGAGTTCTGGGCCGGGTGCGGCCGCCGCGACCTGCTCATGCAGACGTGCGCAGATTGCGGTCTGCGCCGCATGCCGCCGCGGCCGATGTGCCCACGATGCCGGTCGCTGAAGTTCCGATGGGACGAGATGTCGGGGCGGGGCACGATCTGGTCGTTCATCGTGCCGCACCCGCCGCTGCTGCCCGCCTACCAGCAGCTCGCGCCGTACAACGTGATCGTCGTCGCCCTCGACGAAGACCCGAGACTGCGCATGGTCGGCAACCTCGTCGCCCACCCCGACGGGCCGATCAACGAGGTCGACCCGGCCACCATCCGGATCGGCGACCCGGTGCGCGTGGTCTTCCAGCGGGTGGAGGACGTCGTCCTCCCCCGCTGGATGCGCGTCGCCGACTGGCTGCGCTAGTCGTCGAGTCCGAAAATGCGCACTGCGTTCCCGCCGATCATGCGGTCGCGCTCGTCGGCCGGGATGTTGCCCATCGTGTCCTCGATGACCTTCCGCGAGTACGGCCAGTCGTTGCCGTGGTGCGGATAGTCACTGGACCACATGATGGTGTCGACTCCGACGCGCTCGCGCAGCTCGATACCGGACCGGTCGGTGATGAACGTGGCGCTGTTGTTGCGCCGCCAATAGAACGACGGCGGCTCGCCGATCGGAAGCTCGCCCCACGAGCGGTTGCGCCAGTACTTGTCGTCGAGCATCTCGATGAAGTGCGGGAGCCACCCCACGCCGATCTCGATCCACGCCACGTGCAGCTCCGGGAACCGGTCGAACACGCCGGTGAAGATCATCTGTGAGATGTTGCCGGCCGACATGGAGAAGACGTGGCTCAGACTGCCGACGGCCTTGGCCTTCGCTCCCTCGCCCTTGCCGCCGTACATCTTGTTGCCGGCCTTCGCCGCCGCCTGACGCTGCCGCATCCGCTGGTCGCGGCTGATGATGTTGATGTGCACCGTGACAGGCATGCCTTCGTCGACGGCGCCAGCCCAGAACGGGTCGTCGGCCGTCGAGACGCTCTCTCCACCGGACGGCCAGTTCGAGATCACTACGCCCTTGGCGCCGCGCGCCTTGGCCTTGCGCAGCCCGTCGATCGCCGAGTCGATGCCGAGCGAGGGGATCTGCGCCATACCGATGAGTCGAGTCGGATCAGGCGCGCAGAACTCTTCGAACAGGAAGTTGTTGTACGCCTCGACGCCTACGAGCACGAAGTCGGGGTCCTCGTCGCCGAGGAAGTGGCTCATCGTGCGCTGGGGCGGGAACAGCACCTCGGCGTCGACACCGTCGATGTCCATGTCCTCGACGCGCGCCGCGCCGTTGTAGCAACCGCGTCGCGCCTCGTCGTACGCGACACCCATCCACCGGAACTGGTCGAACGGCATCCCCGGCGTCGACACCAGGCCGATCGGGTCGGGATCGCCGCCCACCGCGGTCAGCCACGCGTCGCCGCCTTCGGCGTCCTTGACGAGCTTCGGCGCCTTGTCCTGGTAGCCCTCGGGCAGCCAGTTCTGCCAGATGTCGGGCGGCTCGAGGATGTGGCAGTCGGCGTCGACGATGCGGTACTTGGGCATGCCGGACTCCTCCCGTGCGAGGCTCGGCTCGGGACGACGTGCGTCACAGTAGTCTGACACGAGCGTCAGGTCGACGAGAGGGACGATGACCGAAGCACTCTTGGCCGGCACCCGCGTCGTCGATCTCGCCGGCGAGCCGGCCGCGATGGCGGGGCGCATCCTGGCCGACCTCGGTGCCGCCGTGATCCTCGTCGAACCGCCGGACGGTCACCCGCTGCGCGCGCTCCCCCGCCGCTTCCTCGCCTGGGGCGCGGGCAAGTCGAGCGTCGCGGTCGACGGGCCCGACGACCCACGTCTCGACGAGCTGCTCGCAATGGCCGACGCCGTGATCGAAACGCCCGGCTTTCCGGGCGCGACCGAGCTCGACCCGGCGCGCGCGCCCGACGCGGTCTGGGTGAGCGTCACGCCGTTCGGTCGGACCGGGCCGCGCGCCGGCTGGAGTGCCTCTGACCTCGGGGTCATGGCATCGAGCGGGAACATGTTCGCCACCGGCGACCCCGATCGCCCGCCCGTGCGCTGCAGCGAGCCGTCCGGCTACTCGCACGTCGGCGCCGAGACCGCGTTCGCGGTGCTGACCGCGCTGGCGTCGGGTGCTCCACAGCGCGTCGACGTCTCGATGCAGGAGGTCGTGTTCGTCTCCAACATGGTCGGGCTCGCGTCGTTCCCGAAGACCGGGCACCGGGGCGCGCGGCGCGGCGCCAACATCGGCCGCACGCGCGAGATCTGGCCGTGCAAGGACGGGTGGGTCTCCTTCGGCCTGCGCGGCGGCAAGGCACGGATGCCCAGCCTCCAGACACTCACGCGCCTGGCGGTCGACGACGGCATCGACGCGCGCGCTTTGACCGAACGCGACTGGCACGACTTCTCGCACACGACCGCCTCCGACGAGGAGCTGAAAGCAATCGAGGAGCCGGTCGCCGAGTACTTCGCCCGTCACACGATGCAGGAGCTGTACGAGATCGCGTGCGAGACCAACCTCATGCTCGCCCCGTGCAACTCACCCCGTGAGATCTACGCCAGCGCCCAGCTTGCGGCGCGCGAGTTCTTCGGTCCGCTCGGGGACGTCGCCCGGTTCCCGCGGTCGTTCGTGATCGTCTCCAGCCGCGACGGCGAGGCGGCGCCCGCACGCCCGTCGGGTCCTGCGCCCGAGTTGGGCTCGGGCACCCCCACGCTGGGACACGATGCGGCTCCCGGCACCCACATCGTGTCCCAACGCGCCGGGGGGCCGGCGTGGGACGGCACGAACATCATCGAGTTCGGGTCGGGGGCAGCAGGGCCGATCGCGACGCGCTACTTCGTGGAGCACGGCGCGACGGTGCTGCGGGTCGAATCGCGCAGCCGCCCGGACTTCCTGCGCGTGTACGCGCTCGGCCCTGACAACCCGCACGGGCTCGAGGGGGCGCCGATGTTCGACGGCCTCAACGTCGGCAAGCGCAGCCTCACGCTGAACCTCAAGCATCCCAAGGCGATCGACGTGGTGAAGCGGCTCGTCGGCGAATGGGCGGATGCCGTCGTCGAGAACTTCGCGCCGCGGGCGATGCGCGGGTTCGGACTCGGCTACGACACGCTCGCGTCGGTCAAACCCGATCTCGTGATGGTGAGCTCGTGCCTGCAGGGGCAGACCGGCCCGCATCGCGACTACCCGGGGTTCGGGGGGCAGGGCGCGGCGCTGTCGGGGTTCAACTGGCTCACCGGTTGGCCCGACCGGGAGCCGGTCGGGCCGTACGGCACGATCACCGATTCGCTCGGGCCTCGCTTCGTCGCCTCGGCGTTGGCCGCCGGGCTGCTGTACCGGCGGCGGACCGGGCGGGGTGTCTACTTCGACCTCGCCCAGGTCGAGGCGGGGAGCTACTCACTGAGCCCGTGGCTCCTCGAGTACGAGCTCGACGGCGTGATCGGCACGCGCATGGGCAACCGGTCGACACGCGCCGTCCCGCACGGAGTCTTCGCGTGCCGCGGTGACGATCGTTGGGTCGCCATCGCGTGCTGGACCGACAACGAATGGACACGCCTGTCGGGCATCATCGGATTCGACGATCCGTCCCTGGCCACGCTGACGGCGCGGCTCGAGCGCGTCGACGACGTCGAGGCCGCCGTCGGAGCTTGGACGTCGACGCGCACGCGCGAGGAGGTCGCGGACCTGCTCCAGTCCGCCGGCATCGAAGCCGTCCCCGTGTGGGACTTCGGCGACGTGCACGACGACCCCCAAGTCGCGTCGCGTGCGCACTTCGTTCGGCTCACGCACCCGTTCATGGGCGAAGGGCTGTACGAGCGCAACGGCATCAGGCTGAGCGACGCGCCGCACGGCTACAGCCGCTCGGGTCCGACGCTCGGCCAGGACAACGACTGGGCGCTGGGCGAAGTACTCGGGCTCTCGCCGGCCGAACGCAAAGAGCTCGAGCGCGACGGCGCGCTCGACTAGCTCGGCGCGCTGCTTGGCGGCTTCACCGATACCCGGTCGAGGCGCGGCAACGCCATGCGTACTGCGCCTTCCGACACGCTGCGGAACTTCGTCGGCGAGCCCTGGTAGTTCTGCAGCTTCGCCTGCACGGCGGTGTTGCCGGAGACGGCTATGACATAGTCGAACTTCGTCGCGTACGCCTCGTCGCCGAGACCTTCGACCCGCTCCCCCTCGTTGGTCGGGATGCGCTGCAGCTCGGCCCGCAGCTTGTCCGTGACGGGCTGTACGGTCACCTCGAGCTGCATCTTCGCACCGCGATCCTTGAACTGTTTTTGGGCCTTGTTCGTCTTGTAGGTGCACTCCTGGGCGTCGTTGATCTTGCTCGTCTTCTTCTCGGTCTTCACGACCTTTGCCCCGAGGAGCTTCCCGGCCTCCGAGCGCGTCAACAGGGTGCAGACGCCGGTGTCCTTCGCTGCCGCCGGCGCCGCATCGGCGAATGCAACGGCTGCGGCGATCAGGGGTCCGAACACGAAATAGCGACGAAGAGAACGCATCGGCAGCAGCTTCTAGCAGACCCCCGAGTAGCTTTTGCCGCGTGAACCTCCGGTACGCGCCCGAGGACGAGGCGTTTCGCGCCGAGGCGCGCGAGTGGCTGACCGACCAGCTCACGGGCCGGTTCGCGAGCGTGCGCGGACGGGGCGGCCCGGGCGACGAGCATGCGTTGTTCGAGGAGCGCCTGGCGTGGGAGCGCGCGCTCGGTGCGGGGCGCTGGGCGTGCCTGTCCTTCCCCGAGCAGTACGGCGGGCGCGACGCGTCGCTGCTGCAGCAGGTGATCTTCTACGAGGAGTACGCCCGCGCCGGCGGCTCGGGCCGGGTCGGAATCGTCGGCGAAGGACTCATCGGCCCGACGATCCTGCACTTCGGCTCCGATGAGCAGAAGCGCCGCTTTCTCCCGCCGATCGCGTCGGGCGAGGAGGTGTGGTGCCAGGGGTACTCGGAACCCGACGCCGGTTCCGACCTGGCCAACGTCCAGACACGAGCCGAGCGCGACGGCGACGAGTGGGTGATCACGGGCCAGAAGATCTGGACGTCGCTGGCGCACTGGGCTGACTGGTGCTTCGTGCTGTGCCGCACCGATCGGGACGCGCCGCGCCATCGCGGCATCTCGTACCTGCTCGTCCCGATGCGTCAGCCGGGGATCGAGCTCCGTCCCATCGTGCAGCTCACGGGGACATCGGAGTTCAACGAGGTGTTCTTCGACGGCGCACGCACCGCCGCCGGCAACGTCGTCGGCGAGGTAAACGGGGGCTGGAAGGTCGCGAT
The DNA here is from genome assembly GCA_035637335.1 of Acidimicrobiia bacterium. Lineage (GTDB taxonomy): Bacteria > Actinomycetota > Acidimicrobiia > IMCC26256 > JACDBD01 > JALZAA01. The sequence goes on along the minus strand of DASPXI010000030.1, from coordinate 57,626 downwards.
GGGCACGCTTGCGTTCGAGCGTGGCGCGTCGACGCTCGGGCAGCAGCTGTCGTTCGAGAACGAGTTGACGGAGATCACCGAGACCGCAAAGAAGAACGGGCGCTCGTCCGACACGGTCATCCGGCAGCGGCTGGCGGAGGCATGGATCGGTTTGCGCATCATGCGGTACAACGCCCTGCGGAGCCTGACGTCGATGGCTCGCGGCGATCTCACTCCCCAGACCGCGATCCACAAGCTGTACTGGGCGGGCTTTCACCAGCGACTCGGTGAGCTCGCGGTCGACGTGCTCGGCCCCGAGGCGGCTGTCGTTCCGGCGGCGCGGTACGAGTTGAGCCCGGCGCAGCGATTGTTCCTGTTCACGCGGGCCGACACGATCTATGGCGGTTCGAACGAGATTCAGCGCAATGTAATCGGCGAGCGCGCGCTTGGTTTGCCGCCGGAGCCCAAGGTGACGGCGTGACTTCCTCGGTACCGCCGTACCCGGCTTCCCACGCGCTCCTGGATGGCAAGAGCGTGTTGGTGACGGCGGCCGCGGGCACCGGCATCGGGTTCGCGACCGCGAAGCGCTGCGCCGAGGAAGGCGCGGTCGTGGTGCTGAGCGACCAGCACGAGCGCCGCCTCGGCGAAGCCGCGGAGCAGCTCGAGAACGTCACGGGTGTGCGCCCGGCGACGGCGGTGTGCGACGTGACCGACCAGCGGCAGGTCGACGCGCTGTTCGACACCGCGATCGGGACGACAGGCGCCCTCGACGTGGTGATCAACAACGCCGGGCTCGGAGGGACCGCTCCTCTCGTCGAGATGACCGACGAGCAGTGGTCGCGCGTCCTGGACGTGACCCTCAACGGGACGTTTCGCTGCACCCGGGCCGCGTTGCAGTACATGCTGCCGCGCCGCCATGGCGTCATCGTCAACAACGCGTCGGTGCTCGGCTGGCGGGCGCAGGAAGGACAGGCGCACTACGCGGCAGCCAAGGCCGGGGTGATGGCGCTCACCAGGTGCGCGGCGATCGAGGCCGCGCCCGCCAACGTGCGCGTCAACGCCGTCGCTCCGAGCCTGGCCGTCCACGAGCACCTGGCGAAGGTCATGCCCCAGGAGACCATCGACGAGCTCGTGACGCGCGAGGCCTTCGGTCGCTCGGCGGAGCCGTGGGAGGTCGCCAACGTGATCGTCTTCCTCGCCAGCAACTACTCCGGCTACATGACCGGCGAGGTCGTCTCCGTCAGCAGCCAGCACCCGTAAGGGATGCGTCCCACAGGGGACTATTTGGGCCCTTTGGGACGCATCAAGAAGACAGGTTCTTCGCGGCGTCGAGGTAGGCAGGGCGCTCGCCGCCGCCATGCACCACGATGCTCTCGCCGCTCACGTAGCTGGCGAGGGGCGATGCGAGGAACAGGCACACGTCGCCGATGTCGGACGGCTCGGCCATCCGGCCCAGCGGCACAGTCGCGCCCACGGCCTTCAGGCCCTCCTCGTCGCCGTAGAAGAGGTGTGACTGCTCGGTCTTCACGAGCCCTGCGGTGACCGCGTTGACCCGCACCTTTGGCGCGTAGTCCACCGCGAGCGTCTCGGTCAGGTTCAGCAACCCCGCCTTGGCCGCGCCATAGGCGGCGGTCCCCGGCGATGGGCGGAGCCCGCTGACGCTGGCGATGTTGATGATGACCCCGCCGTCCGCCTGCTCCTGCATGACCGCGTTCGCCTTCTGCGCGAACACGAGCGGCGCGATGAGGTTGAGCGAGATGATCGCAGTCGAGAACTTCGGTGACGCAGTGGCCGAGTCGGCGGGCGGCGACCCCCCGGCGTTGTTCACGAGCACGTCGACCCGCCCGAATCGCACAGTCGCGAACCCGATGACCTTGTCGATCTCCGCCGGCTCCCGCACGTCGGCGGCGACGAACGCCGCGTCGCGATCACCGCCGCGCGGCAACGTCTCGGGCTCGTGCCGGCAGCAGACGACGACGTGCGCGCCGGCTGTGAGGAACCGCTCCGCGATCCCGCGCCCCACGCCGCGACACCCGCCGGTGACGATCACCGCTTTGTCCGCCATGTCCAGCGGATCCGCCATGCGGATAAGGTAGCCCTCACATCTGACGGGCCATCAGATTCAGGAACGCATGGGCATCTCGCACGCGGTCGACGGCGACGGCATCGCCGAGGTCGTGATGGACAACCCGCCGGTCAACGCGTTGACCGTCGCCGGATGGTTCGAGCTCGCCGACACGATACGCGGGCTCGGCGACGACCCGCGCGTCCGCGTCGTGATCCTGCGCGCCGAGGGCAAGGGCTTCAACGCCGGCGTCGACATCAAGGAGATGCAGCGCACCGAAGGCTTTCATGCCCTCGTCGGCGCCAATCGCGGTTGCTTCGCCGCCTTCGCGGCCGTGTACGAATGCGCGGTGCCGGTGATCGCCGCCGTCCACGGCTACTGCCTCGGTGGCGGCGTCGGTCTTGCCGGCAACGCCGACATCATCCTCGCCACGACCGACGCCACCTTCGGGCTCCCCGAGGTCGACCGGGGGGCGCTCGGCGCGGCCACGCATCTGGCCCGTCTCGTTCCCCAGCACAAGATGCGGGAGATGGTGTACACGGCGACCACCGTGACGGCGCAGGAGCTCCACCACTACGGCTCCGTGCTCGCCGTGGTCGAGCACGACCGGCTGCGAGACGCCGCCTACGCCCTCGCCCGCCGCATCGCCGAAAAGGACCCCATGGTGATCCGGGCGGCCAAGGAATCGCTGAACGGCATCGACCCTGTCGACGTCAAGAAGTCGTATCGGTACGAGCAGGGATACACGTTCGAGCTCAATCTCACCGGCGTCGCCGACGAGGCACGCGACGCGTTCGTCGACAAGAAGTAGATGACGGACAAGCGCGCGACAGAAGACGATGTCGTCGCCGAGCTGCACGACGGCATGACGCTGGGAATCGGCGGGTGGGGCTCGCGCCGCAAGCCCATGAGCGTGGTGCGCGCCATCGCGCGGTCCGACCTCTCCGACCTCACGGTCGTCTCGTGCGGCGGACCCGATGTCGGACTCCTGTGTGCGGCCGGAAAGGTCGCCAAGGTCGTGTTCGCGTTCGTCTCGCTCGACTCCATCCCACTGGAGCCGCATTTCCGGGCCGCGGTCGAGTCACGGCGGATCGCGACCGTGCAGCACGACGAGGGCACGTTCTATCTCGGGCTCCAGGCCGCAGCCTGGCGCGTCCCCTTCCTGCCGACCCGGATCGGGCTGGGGTCAGACCTGTTCCGCGCCCATCCCGGATTGCGGACCATCCGCTCGCCGTACGACGACGGCGAGGAGCTCGTGGCCGCGCCGGCGATCGTGCTCGACGCCGCCATCGTGCACGTCAACCGGGGCGACCAGCGCGGCAACGGACAGTTCCTCAGTGTCGACCCCTACATGGACGACCTCATGCTCCGGGCGGCGACGAAGCGCTTCATGTCGGTGGAGCAGATCGTCGGCACGGAGGACTTCCTCGCCGAAGGACCGGTCGAAAGCCTGCGTCTGCCGCGCCACCTGACCGACGCCGTCGTCGAAGCCCCGTACGGCGCGCACTTCACGTCCTGTGCGCCCGATTACGAGCGCGACGAGGCGTTCCAGCGCCAGTACGCCGCCAGCGCCAAGTCGCCGGAAGCTTGGGACGCGTTCCGGGCGAAGTACGTCGACCTCCCGAACCACGCCGCCTACCTCGCCCAGGTCGGGTTGTCGTGAGCGACTTCAGCCGGGCCGAGGTGTGCGTCGTCGCCTGCGCCGACGCGTTCCGCGGCGACGGCGAGATCGTGGCCAACCCGATTGGCACGATCCCGATGCTTGGCGGCCGGCTGGCGCGGGCGACGTTCGAGCCCGACCTGCTCCTCACCGACGGCGAGGCGCTGTTCATCAGTAACGATCTGCCGATAGGCGTGCCCGACGCTCCGAAGGTGATCGAGGCGTGGAACCCGTACCGGATGATGCTGGAGATCACGTGGTCGGGATGCCGCCACGTGATGATGGGGGCGACCCAGATCGACCGCTTCGGCAACCAGAACATCGCGTCGATCGGGCCGCTCGACGCGCCGAAGGTGCAGATGCTCGGCTTCCGGGGCGCGCCGGGCAACACCATCAACGACCCCACGAGCTACTGGGTGCCGAACCACTCGCCGAAGGTCTTCGTCGAGCACGTCGACGTCGTCACCGGCATCGGGTACGACCGCGCCGGCAAGCTCGGTTCGCAAGCGGCGCGCTTCCACCGCATCCCTCGTGTCGTGAGCAACCTCGGCACCTTCGACTTCGAGACGCCGGCACACACGATGCGTCTGCGGTCCGTGCATCCCGGTGTCACCGTGGATGAGGTCGTCGCCGCCACCGGGTTCGAATTGCAAATACCCGATGGTGTTCCGGAATCGCGTGCTCCCAACGCCGAGGAGCTGTTACTCATCCGCGACGTGCTGGACCCGAACGATATGCGCACCAAGGAATTCCCGGGATGACCCACCCCGCGCTCCACACCAGTGCATGCGATCTGTTCGGCGTCCGGTACCCGATCGTGCAGACGGGCATGGGCTGGGTGGCCGGTGCGCGCCTGACGTCAGCGACGAGCGCGGCTGGCGCCCTCGGCATCCTCGCGTCGGCGACGATGACGTACGACCAGCTCGAGGACGCCATCCACGAGGTGCAGGGACGCACCGACCAGCCGTTCGGCGTGAACCTGCGCGCCGACCGGGACGACGTCGACCAGCGCATCGACATGCTCGTCCGCGAGCGCGTCCGCGTCGCCAGCTTCGCCCAGGCGCCCGGCGAGCGTCTCGTGAAGCGATTGCGCGACGCGGGCGTCGTCACCATGCCGACCGTCGGCGCGCCACGTCACGCCGAGAAGGTGGCGGCGTGGGGCGTCGACGCGCTCATCGCCCAGGGCGCCGAGGGCGGCGGCCACACCGGCACCATTCCGACCTCGCTGTTGCTCCCCGCCGTCGTCGACGCCGTCGACATCCCGGTGCTTGCCGCCGGCGGGTTCACCGACGGCCGCGGCCTCGTCGCCGCCCTCGCGTGGGGCGCGGCGGGCGTGGCCATGGGCACGCGGTTCCTGCTCACCAAGGAGAGCACCGTGCCCGACACGGTCAAGGACGTGTACCTCGACACTGCGGTCACCGGCACCGTCGTCACGCAGCGCATCGACGGCTATCCGCAGCGCGTGATCCGCACCGACGTCGTCGACCATCTCGAGCACGCGGGAAGGCTCACCGCCCTCCCCCGCGCCCTGCGCAACGCGCTCGCCTTCCGCAAGCTGACGGGCACGTCGTTGCGGGCGCTCGCGCGCGAGGGTCTGGCCATGAAGCGCAAGGAAGGGCTGACGTGGTCGCAGGTGGCGATGGCCGCCAACGCGCCCATGCTCACCAAGGCCACCATGGTCGATGGACGGCTCGAGACCGGCATACTGCCCACGGGCCAGGGCGTCGGCGTGATCGACGAGCTGCCCACGGTGGCCGAGCTCGTCGCGAGGATCGTCGACGAAGCGGAGCAGACGTTGAACCGGCTCGAGAAGGGCGAGGCATGACCACGAAGGACCGCGTCCCGGCAGTCGACGGCTGGTTCACGCTCGACGACGCCGACCCGCGTCTGCTCGGCAACCGCTGCACGAGATGCGGCAGCTACTTCTTCCCCAAGGCGTCGGGCTTCTGCCGGAACCCGGGCTGCGACGGCACCGAGTTCGACGAGGTGCCGCTGTCCAACCGGGGGACGATCTGGTCGTTCACGACCAACCACTACGCGCCGCCGGCGCCGTACGTCGCCGCTGATCCGTTCGAGCCGTTCTCGGTGGCGGCGGTCGAGCTGCCCGAGGAGAAGATGGTCGTGCTCGGACAGATCGCCGACGGCGTCGACCCCGCCGCCCTTCGTGTGGGCGACGAGGTCCAGCTCACGCTGGGCACGCTGGTCGAGGACGACGAGCACGAGTACGTCGTCTGGAAGTGGAAGCCGATCGAGGGAGCGCGGGCCGATGGCTGATCACGACGTCGCCGTCCTCGGGGTCGGAATGCACCCGTGGGGCAAGTGGGGCCGCAACTTCGTCGAGTACGGCATCGAAGCCAGTCGCGCCGCACTCGCCGACGCCGGCCTCGACTGGAGTGACATCCAGTTCGTGTCCGGCGCCGACACGATCCGCAACGGCTATCCCGGTTACGTGTCGGGAGCGACGTTTGCGCAGGCGCTCGGCTGGCAGGGCGCGCCCGTGGCGAGCAGCTACGCGGCGTGCGCGTCGGGGGCCACGGCGTTGAACGCGGCGCGGGCGCAGATCCTGTCCGGCCTCTGCGACGTCGCGCTCGTCGTCGGCGCCGACACGACGCCGAAGGGCTTCCTCGCCCCCACCGCGGGCGAGCGTGGTGACGATCCCGACTGGCTGCGGTTCCGGCTGCTCGGCGCGACGAACCCCACGTACTTCGCGCTCTATGCCCGTCGTCGCATGGAGCTCTTCGGCGCCACGCCCGCCGACTTCGCCAAGGTCAAGGTGAAGAACGCGGCCCACGGGCTGTCGAACCCCAACGCGCGGTACCGCAAGGCCGTCACCGAAGAAGAGGTGATGGCGTCGCCGGTCGTCGCCGAGCCCCTCCGACTGCTCGACATCTGCGCGACGAGCGACGGCGCCGCGGCCGTCGTGGTGTCGAGCATGGATTATGCGAAGCGCAAGGGGGTCACAGCCCCGGTGCGCGTCGCCGCGATCTCGACGGTGACCCCGTCGTATCCGAACACCGTGATCGAGATGCCCGACTTCGCCACCGACTCGGCCACCGCGGTGCCCGCCGGGCCGGTCACCTTCCGCGACGCGATCGCACACCAGGCCTACGCCGAAGCCGGCCTCGGGCCCGACGACCTGGACGTGGCCGAGGTGTACGACCTGTCGACCGCGCTCGAGCTCGACTGGTACGAGAACATCGGGCTCTGCGGTCCCGGTGAGGCCGAGAAGCTCGTGCACGACGGCGCGACGACGGTCGGCGGCCGTATCCCGGTGAACCCGAGCGGCGGCCTGGCGTGCTTCGGCGAGGCCGTCCCGGCGCAGGCGCTGGCGCAGGTGTGCGAGATCGCGTGGCAGCTGCGGGGCGACGCCGGCGACCGGCAAGTCGAAGGCGCGAAGGTCGGGCTCACGGTCAACCAGGGCCTCTTCGGGCACGGCTCGTCGGTGATCCTCACCCGCTGAACGGGCGTGGACCTCACCTTCACCGAAGAAGAGCAGGCGTTCCGCGCCGAGGCGCGCGCGTGGCTGGAGGCGAACGTGCCCCGGCCCGCGTTGCCGTCCGGCGATACGCGTGAAGGATTCGCGCTCCACAAGGAATGGGAGCGCGCCCTGTTCGACGCCCGGTGGGCGGTCGTGTCATGGCCGCGGGAGTACGGCGGACGCGAAGCCAGCCTCATGGAGTGGCTGATCTTCGAGGAGGAGTACTACCGCGCCGGCGGTCCGCAGCGCGTGACCCAGAACGGCATTTTCCTTCTCGCGCCCACGCTGTTCGAGCTGGGCACGAAGGAGCAACAGGACCGCAACCTGCCGAAGATGGCGTCGGCCGAGGAGACGTGGTGCCAGGGCTGGTCGGAACCGAACGCGGGCAGCGACCTGGCCGGCATCAAGTCGCGGGCCGTGCGTGATGAGGCGAACGGCGGGTGGCGCCTGTCGGGGCAGAAGACGTGGACGACACGGGGCGCGTTCTGCGACCGGATGTTCGGCGTGTTTCGCACCGATCCCGAGGCGGAGCGGCACCACGGGCTCACCTATTTTCTCGTCGACCTCCACGCCGACGGCGTCACCGTGCGACCCGTTGAGCGCCTCGACGGTGACGAGGGCTTCGCCGAGGTGTTCCTCGAAGACGTGTTCGTGCCCGACCGCGACGTGCTCGGCGGTGTGCACGAAGGTTGGCGCGTCGCGATGGCGACCACCGGCTCCGAGCGCGGGCTCACGCTCAGGAGCCCGGGGCGGTTCATGGCCACCGCGGCGCGACTGATCGAGCTCTACCGCGCGCATGCGGGTGACGCCGACCCGACGGTGCGCGACGCCGTCATACGCGCGTGGATCGACGCCGACGCGTACCGCTGGCAGACGTTCTGGACCGTCACCCGGCTCATGGAGGGCGGACGCACCGGGCCGGAGGCGAGCCTGGTGAAGATCTTCTGGTCGGAGCTCGACGTCCGGCTCCACGCCACCGCGCTCGACCTGCTCGGCGCCGACGCCGAGCTGGTCGACGGTGATGACGCGGCGTGGATGAAGGGTTGGCAGTTCGCGTTGTCGGGCCCGATCTACGCGGGCACGAACGAGATCCAGCGCAACGTCGTGGCCGAGCGGGTGCTCGGGCTGCCCAGGAGATAACCGCGTGAGGTTCGCGTTCACCGACGAGCAGCTCGCGTTTCGCGACGCCGTGCACGATCTCCTCGAGAAGGAGTGTCCGCCTGACCGCGTGCGTGAAGCGTGGACGAATTCCGACGGCCGGAGTGGCGCCTGGGACGCGCTGTCCGAGATGGGCGTCACCGGCCTCAGTCATCCCGACGTTGCCGGAAACCTCGGCGTCGACGAGATCGCGGTCACGCTGATCCTCGAGGAGACGGGACGGTTCGCCCTCCCCGAGCCGATCGTCGAGCACACCGCCGTCGCGCTGCCGGCGGTCGCCCAGCACGTCCCCGACGCCGTGACGGAATCCAGCCTCTTCGTCGCCGGCGGTCCGCTTGTGCCGTACGCAACGTCGGCCACCGCGCTGCTGCTCGAACGCGACAAGCACCTCTATCTCGTGGACCCGGCCGCCGCGACGCTCACACCGCGTGCTTCCGTCGACCGGTCACGGCGGCTCAGCAGCGTGCAGTGGGACCCAAGTCGTGCGACGAAGGTCGGCGATGTGCGCGATGCCGCGCTCGCGTTCGACCGCGGCGCACTCGGCGTTGCTGCGCAGCTGATCGGGCTGGCACAGCACATGCTCGACACGACCGTCGACTACGCGAAGGAACGCCACCAGTTCGGCGTGCCGATCGGCTCGTTCCAGGCCGTGAAGCACCACCTCGCCAATGTCGCGCTCGCACTCGAGTTCGCCCGTCCGCTCATTTACCGGGCAGCGCATTCGCTCGCGCGCCGTGATTCCCAGCGATCGGTCCACGTCTCGACGGCAAAGGCACGGGCCTCGGAGGCTGCGCTCCTCGCGGCGCGAGTCGCCCTTCAAGTACACGGCGCCATCGGGTACACGACCGAGTACGACCTCCACCTCTGGATGAAGCGGGCCTGGGCGCTCGCGGCATCATGGGGCGACGCCGCCTGGCACCGCGAGCGGGTGGGACGCGCGATCCTGGACGGCGAGACAGCTGCAGAGGAGCAGTGATGGCCGAGGCCTACATCGTCGACACCGTGCGAACGCCAGTGGGCAAGAAGGGCGGCGGGCTGGCCGCCGTGCACCCAGCGGACCTTGGCGCCCACGTCATCACCGGTCTCCTGGACCGCACCGGGATCGATCCGGCCGCGGTCGAGGACGTCGTGTTCGGCTGTGTCGACACCATTGGCCCGCAGGCAGGCGACATCGCGCGCACGTGCTGGCTCGCCGCCGGCCTGCCCGACGACGTGCCGGGCACGACTGTCGACCGGCAGTGCGGTTCATCGCAGCAGGCAGTGCATTTCGCCGCCCAGGCCGTCCTGAGCGGCACGAACGACGTGATCGTCGCCGGTGGTGTGCAGAACATGAGCATGATCCCGATCTCGTCGGCCATGACGGTCGCGCAGCCCATGGGCTTCGACGACCCGTTCACGGGCTCCGAGGGATGGCGCGCCCGCTACGGCACCCAGGAGGTGTCGCAGTTCCGGGGCGCGGAGATAATCGCCGAGAAGTGGGGCATCTCGCGCGACGACATGGAGGCGTTCGCGCTCGAGAGCCACCGGCGCGCCGTCACCGCGATCGACGAGGGACGCTTCGAGCGCGAGATCCTCCCCTACCGCGACGTCACCGCCGACGAGGGCCCGCGGCGCGATACGTCGCTCGAGCGGATGGCCTCCCTCCCACCGCTGGTCGAAGGCGGCCGGCTCACCGCGGCCGTGTCGAGCCAGATCTCGGATGCGGCCGCGGCCATGCTCGTCGTGTCGGAGCGTGCCCTCGAGGAGCACGGCCTGACGCCGCGGGCGCGCATCCACCACCTGAGCGTCCGGGGCGCGGACCCGATCTTCATGCTGACCGCGCCGATCCCCGCCACCGCGTACGCGCTCGAGCGCACCGGCATGTCGCTCGACGACATCGACGTCGTCGAGATCAACGAGGCGTTCGCATCAGTCGTGCTGGCGTGGCAGAAGGAGACCGGCGCTGATCTCGGCAAGGTGAACGTGAACGGAGGTGCCATCGCCCTCGGCCACCCGCTCGGCGCCACCGGCGCCCGCTTGATGACCACGCTGCTGTACGAGCTCGAGCGCACCGGCGGCCGCTTCGGCCTCCAGACGATGTGCGAAGGCGGCGGTCAGGCCAACGTCACGATCCTCGAACGCCTGTGACGTTCTCCCCGCGTCGCGGGAGGCCGGCGGCGCGGTAGACGGCGTCGATGACGCGCATGTTCTGCACCGAGTCGGAAGGCGGTGTCAGCACCGGCGTGCGGCGCAATACCGCGCTGATGAACGCCTCGAGCTGATACGTGTAGGTGGCCTTGCGCGGAAACTTCTCGCGGCGCCTCCTGCCGTCGCTCAACACGGAGAAGCGGCTGTAGAACTGCGGGCCCGTCTGGTTGAACACGCGCAGCTCGCCCCGTTCGCCCGTAGCGCGGATCGCGAGCTTCAGGGGCGTACTCGACCACAGCGCACACGTCATGCGACCCGTGTGACCTACCGGCCAGCGCACGTCGGCCTGCATCCACCGGTCGACGTTCGGTGACTGAAGCCGCGCTCGCGCGTCGACAACCTCGGGCTCGTCCCCGCCGAGCAGGCGTAGCTGGTGGACCGTGTATGAGCCGACGTCCATCGCGGCGCCGCCTGCGAGCGGGTACTGGTACCGGATGTCCTTGAACATCGGCAGCGGGATGCACATCCACGTCTCGATGTGCTGCAGCGCGCCGAGCTCGCCGCCGGCGACGACGTCGTGCATGCGCTGGGCCAGCGGGTGGTAGCGGTAGTGGAACGCCTCCATCACGACCAGCCCGCTGCCATCGGCCGCATCCCGCACCATCTCGGCTTCGGCGGCGTTCGAGGTGAACGGCTTCTCGCACAGCACGTGCTTCCCGGCCGCGATCGCCTTGAGCGTCCACTCCGCGTGCAGGCTGTTCGGAAGAGGGTTGTAGATGGCGTCGACGTCGGGATCGGCGATGACGTCGTCGTACGTCGCGTGCACATTCGCGATGTCGTGCTTCCGCGCGAATCTCTCCGCGCGACTCGGGTCGCGCGCCGCGATGGCGACGACTTCGGCATCCGGTACCTGTCGAGCCGGTCGGATCAACGCGTTGGGCGTGATACGCGCCGCTCCCAGCGTCCCGAAGCGCACCCGGTCAGCGTCGGTCACGCGTTGACCTGTCGGCTGTACTCGTCAAGCACCGGGAGGGCGACCTCGCGTCCGCCGACTGGCACGCGCAGGACGACCTCGTCGATGCCGAGCCCGGCGTAGTAGTCGAGCTTGCCCGGATCGGGGATCGTCCCGAACGGGACAATGCGAACCGTCGACGGGTCCCGCCCGCGTGCCTCCGCCGCTCGTTGCAGCTCCGGCAAGGCGGCGCGGACGCCGGCGCCGCCGATGGGCATCCAGCCGTCTGCGTACTCGGCCACGTGCTCGAAGACCGTCGGTCCGGCCGCGCCGCCGATCAGCACGGGCGGCCACGGCCGCTGCACGGGCTTGGGCCACGACCAGCTCGGCGGTAGCTGCACGAACTCCCCGTCGAAGCTGGCTTGCTCGTCGGCCCACAGACGTTGCATCGCGAGCATGTGCTCACGGGCGACGTCGCGGCGGCGCGCCATCGGTACGCAATGGTTTTCGATCTCGTCCTCGTTCCAACCGAAGCCCACCCCGAAGACGAACCGGCCCCCCGACAAGTGATCGAGGCTCGACACGGCCTTGGCCGTCACGATTGGGTCGCGCTGGGCAACGAGGCAGATGCCGGTCCCCACCCGGAGCCGGTCCGTCGCGGCCGCGGCCATCGCGAGCGCGACGAACGGGTCGAAGGAGCGCGAGTAGTACTCCGGTAAGACGTCGTCCCCGGTCGGCGGCGGCGTTCGCCGGCTCACCGGGATGTGCGTGTGCTCGGCCAGGTATAACGACGCGAAGCCGCGGTTCTCGGCTTCACGCGCGAGCTCGTCCGGCCGCATCGACAGGTCGGTCCCGAACATCGTCACGCCGAGCTGCATGAGGGGCAACCGTAACTGACGCTTCGTCAGACCGATGCGTGCGTCGACCATGACCGCGGTCGTCCGTGCACGCATCAGGCCCGACGCGGCGATACTGGGCGTATGCGGTGCCGTGGGTGCGGGAGCGAGCTCGCCGACGACGTGCGGGGCTGCCCGGCGTGCGACGCCGATGCGGGCGAGGCGCTGCCGGTCGTCGAGCTCGAGGACGACGAGCTCGGCATCCGCACCGAGGACCGGTACGCGTACGTCCCACCCGGGCCGAAGTGGATCCCGCGCCGGGTGCACCGCGACTCGGCGCGCATCCCGATCGCCATCCTGGCCGGGCTCCTCCTGCTCTTTCTCGTCGGCGCGTGGCTTCAGCAGTCTCCTCGCGACCGCGCCACGCCATCGCGAGACGTCACCGCCGGTGCGCTGCCCACGCTGAGCAAGGCGACGCGCACGTCGCTGCTCGTGCTTTCGCCCGACGGCGTCAACACGCTCGACGTCGACCGCCGCCAGGCCCGCAGCGGCGCGATCGCCGAGCTCCCGGTCGGCGCGGTCACGGCCGCGGCTACGAGCGGCGACCACGCCGTCCTCGTCGTCGACCACCGGGCCTATGTCGTCCCGTTGTCGCTCGACGGCCCGGCCGCCGGGATCGGCTCGGCGGTCGAGGTGTTCCCGTCGCAGCGCGACGGGCGTGTATGGCTGCTCACCTATCCTCCCGACGGCTCCGTGGCGGCGCGGGAGGTCGACCTCGCCGGTGTCGAGACGACACCACCGGCGGTATTAGGCGGAAGCGCGACCGTGCGCACTGCGGCGGCAGGTGGCCTGGTGATCGAGCGACTCATCGCCGACGGCACGCGTGCGCTCGCCACCTGGGACCCAGAGCGGCCGGCAGACGCGCCGGTGACGTTCCGCATGGGGGCGCTCTTCGTCGCCGCCGGACGGGACGTCGTCGCCAGTCGGGACGCAGCCTGTGCCGACCGGCGTTGCGACCTCTACCTCGACGACCTTTCCACGGGTCGCCAGCGCGTCATTGGCAATGCGCTGGGACGGGGTGGTGTCGCCGCTGCTGCGTTCAGCGACGACGGTCGCCGCCTCGCCGTCGTCGAGAGCGACGGCGACCGCTCCCAGGGGACGCTCATCGACACCACCACCGAGTCGTTGACGCCGTTCGTGGCCGAGCCGGTCGCGAGCACCCGTCCCGCGCTGGCCTGGAGCCGCGACGGACGGTGGCTCTTCGTCGCGACAGCCACTGGTCGAGTCGACGCCGTCGACTCAGGCGGCCACGCCTATTCGGTCAAGACGCGCCGGCTCGACAGCGCCGCTCTCGTCACGCGCTAGCTCACGGCTACGCGGGCATGATCGAGCCGCCGTCGACGCACAGCACTTGACCGGTCACCAGGGCGGCGTCGTCGCTGGCGAAGAACACCGCCGTGCCGGCGAGGTCCTCGGGCTCGAGCTTGCGCTTCATCGCGCTCATTGCCGGGAGCAGGTCGATGATGCTCTCGGGGACGATCTTCCGCGTCGCCTCGGTCATCGTCACACCCGGTGCGATGCAATTGACCGTGATGTTGTACTGACCGAGCTGGGCAGCGAGAAACTTCGTGAGCCCGAGCACGCCCCACTTCGTCTGGCTGTACGTGAACGCGCTGACTTCTTGGAACTCACCGGGCGGCACGATGTTGTACAGGTACGCGGCGTCCGACGACTGGTTGATGATGCGCCCCCAGCCCTGCTCCACCATCGTCGGCGCGCACGCTCGGGCCATGAGCCAGGCGCCGTGGAGGTTCACGCTGAAAACCTTCTGCAGGTAGTCGTAGTCGTTGTTCTCGTTGTCGATGTCGTAGTAGAGCGCGGCGTTGTTGACGAGGATGTCGATCCCGCCGAACTGATCCTTGGTCTTCGCCGCGCACGCGAGCGCGGACTGCTCGTCGGAGATGTCCGTCTGCACGAAGGCGGCGTCGCCGAGCTTCTCGAGCTGCTCCATCGCCGAGTTGGCGCGGTCCTCGTTGATCTCGGCCACGATGACTTTGGCGCCCTCGTCGAGGAAGCGCTTTGCGTAGGCGAGCCCGATGCCCTGACCGGCGCCGGTGATGATCGCGACCCTGTTGTCGAGTCGACCCATGCTGGAGTCCCCCCTGTCCTGACCCGTTACGAACGATGAATGAGGTTGAACCGCTCGGTCACGGCCGGCTCGCCGCTCTTCTCGTCCCGCCACACGGTCTCGGTCACGACGAAGGTCATCGTGCGACCCTTGCTCTCCTTCTCGTACAGGTCGACGATGCGCCCTTCGCCGACCACCACGTCGCCGACGACGATCGGCCTGTGGTACTCGAACTCTTGCTCACCGTGCAGCACCAGACCGCCCTTGGCGAACAGCTCCCCCATCACCTCGTGCATGGGGTTCTCGCCACCGGTCGGGTCCTCCGGCTGCTCCTCGGCGAACCGGCCCCAGAAGGGCATGGCGAACGACCACGTCGGCGGGGCGGGGATATCGGCGAATCCGGCCGCCTTGGCCGCATTCGGGTCGTGGTAGACGGGGTTCTCGTCCTTGAGCGCGCGGGCGAAGTTGGAGACAGGGCCGCGCTCGACGACGACGCGGTGCGCGCCGGTCGGCTTCCCGATGACGCTGGTGTCGAGGGCCATCCGTTGCTGCCTCCGTCTTCATGGGCTCGTGTGGTCGGTCGCGCGCAACTCGGCGTGTTCGGGTTGACGGGCGCGTGAACGACCGCGATACCGTGACGCCGACGTCAGTTTTCAACGCGGGGAGAAGGACGCGCAAATGGGGCTTCTCGACGGCAAGGTCGCGATCGTCACCGGAGCCGGCAACGGAGTCGGACGTGGTGAGGCCATCGAGCTGGCCGACCAAGGAGCGAAGGTCGTCGTCAACGACCTCGGCGTCTCAGTCACCGGCGAGGGCGCCGACAAGCGCAATGCCGACGAGGTCGTCAATGTCATCAAGGGTCGCGGCGGTGAGGCGGTCCCGAACTACGACGACGTCGCCGACTTCAACGGCGCCAAGAGCATCATCGACACCGCGCTCGAGTCGTTCGGGAAGCTCGACGTGCTCGTGAACAACGCCGGGATCCTGCGCGACAAGATGCTGTTCACGATGGCCGAGGAGGACTTCGACTCGGTCATCCGGGTGCACCTCAAAGGCACTTGGAACACCATGCACCACGCTTCGGTGTACTGGCGCGCCGAGTCCAAGGAGGGCCGGCAGCCGAGCGCGTCGATCATCAACACGGTCTCGAGCGCCGGGCTGCAGGGCCAGGCCAGCCAGTCGAACTACGGCGCCGCCAAGGCCGGCATCGCCGCGATGACGATCATCGCCAGCCTCGAGCTCACGCGCTACGGCGTCCGCGCCAACTGCATCGGCCCCGGCGGCTTCACGCGGATGGTCGGCCAAGCCCGGCAGGACATCACGATCAAGAATCCCGAGGAGTACACGGAGTTCGACGCCATGAACCCGGCCAACTCGGCGCCCGCCGTCGCCTGGCTCGCCTCGGACGACTCGAAGCCGACCACGGGTCAGGTGCTGCGCATGGTCGGCAACTCGCTCTGCGTGTACCAGCCGTGGCAGATGGGCGAGGAGTTCTTCGCCACCGACGCCGAGGGAAAGCCCGCCCGCTGGGACGCCGCCGACGTCGGCGACATCCTCAACAAGTACGCCTTCGGTTCGGTCAACCCGGGTATCGCGGCGCAACAGCGCAGGTAACCTCAACGACGTGAACACCGACTTCGACACGCTCCTGTACGAGGAGCGGGACGGTGTCGCGTGGGTCACGCTCAACCGCCCGGACCGGCTGAACGCGTTCAACTCCCTGATGCAGCGCGAGCTGCACAACCTCTGGCGAGGTCTGCGTCGTCACGACGACGTGCGCTGCATCGTGCTCACGGGCGCGGGTGACAAGGCGTTCTGCACCGGCATCGACCGCATGGAGCAGATGGGCGACGCCGCCGACGACACGACCGACCCGGATGTCGTCGGGTCGGGATCGACGCCGTTCATGTTCAACGATCCCGGCGACAACCTCGGTCCCAAGAGCTCGGATCTCTGGAAGCCGGTGATCGCGGCCGTGAACGGCATGGCCTGCGGCGGCGCGTTCTACATGCTGGGTGAGGTCGAGTTCATCATCGCCGCCGACCACGCCACCTTCTTCGACCCGCACGTCACGTACGGAATGACGGCCGCGTTCGAGCCCATCCACATGTCGGGAATCATGCCGTTCGGCGAGATCATGCGACTCTCGCTGCTCGGCAATTACGAGCGCCTGTCCGCGCAACGGGCATATGAGATCGGCCTCGTGTCCGAGGTCGCGCCGAAAGAGGAGCTGCACGAGCGGACGGCCTGGGCCGCCAACGCGATCGCGTCGCAACCGGCCCTCGCGATCGAGGGCACCGTGCGCGCCATCTGGGCGGCGCGCGAGCTCGGGCAGCGGCAGGCCCTGCGGCTGGGCTACGCGTATGTCGGGCTCGGGACGGATCAGAACTCGATCGCCGAGGGCCAGAAGCTGTTCGAGTCGGGCACGCGCATCGACTGGCGCCTGAGGTAGCGAGCCGGGAGTGGGCCGGCGCGTCGCGATCGTCGGGGCTGCGCTCTCCGACACAGGGCGGCTCGACAACGTCTCGCCATTCGAGCTGCACTTCCAGGCCGCGAGCCGGGCTCTCGCCGATGCGGGACTCGACAAAGGCGATGTCGACGGGTTCGCGTCGAGCGGCACCGGCTTGCTCGCACCGATCGAGGTCGCCGAGTACCTCGGTCTCCGGCCGACGTGGGTGGACGGCACCGGCGTCGGCGGCAGCACGTGGGAATTCATGGTCGAGCACGCGACGGCGGCGATCGCCGAGGGCAACGCCGAGGTCGTCGTCCTGGCGTACGGGTCGACGGCGCGTGCCGACCTCAAGCGGCGCGAGCGCCGCGCAAATCTTTCGTTCGGCAGTCGCGGCCCGGTCCAGTTCGACGCGCCGTACGGGCACACGCTGATCGCCAAATACGCGATGGCGGCGCGGCGCCACATGAACGAGTTCGGCACGGCGATCGACCAGCTGGCGGAGATCGCCGTGTCGACGCGTTACAACGCGTCGTTGAATCCCGACGCGTATTACCGCGAGCCGATCACGATCGAGGACGTGGCGCGCTCGCCGATGATCGCCGATCCTTTGACGCAGTTGCACTGCTGCATCCGTTCCGACGGCGGCGGCGCCATCGTGCTGACCTCGGAGGAACGGGCTCGTGACCTTGCAGCGCGACCGGTGTGGGTGCTCGGAACCGGCGAGGCCGTGTCCCACACAACGATGAGCGAGTGGGATGACTTCACCGAGTCGCCTGCCGTCCGTTCCAGGGCGCTCGCGTTCGAGCGCGCGGGCGTTACCCCCGACGACATCGACGTCTGCGAGATCTACGACGCGTTCACGCCCATGGTGCTGCTCAGCTTCGAGGCGCTCGGGTTCTGCAAGAAGGGCGAGGGCGGACCGTTCGTCGAGGGCGGGACGATGCGCGTCGACGGCGCACTCCCCACCAACACCGACGGCGGCGGGCTGTCGGCGTGCCATCCCGGGATGCGGGGCATCTTCCTGCTCGTCGAGGCCGTTCGTCAGCTACGCGGCGAGTGCGGTGATCGTCAGGTGCCCGGTGCCGAGCTCGCGTGCGTGAACGGGACGGGCGGCTGGTTTTCGTCGGCCAGCACGGCCATCCTTGGCGTCGAGTAGCGCGCCCTCCGACGCCCGCAGACCTCAGCCTGTGAAGGGTCCGGGACCGCCGAATCACGGCGGGAAACGTAGCAAACCCCGCAAAACGACCAATGCCTTCGTGTCACACTGCGGAGATGGACGCACGTCCGCCGGTCTGGATCGGGCACGCCGTGCTGACCGTCAGCGATGTGGACCGCTCGGCAGACTTCTGGCGCGGGATCGGCATGCGCGAGGTCGAGCGGAATCCTCACGTCGCGGTGCTCGAGCTCCGGGGAGGCACGCATCTCGTGCTCGTGCCCGGCACACCATCCGATACCACTGACGCGCCCTTCGACCTCATGGTGGAGGACCTGGACGCGACGCACGCCAAGTGGAAGGCCCGTGGGTTGGACCCGTCACCGATCGAACACGGCCGAATCCACGCCTCGTTCACCGTCCGGGACCCGAACGGCTACCGCGTGACGATCAACAGCTCCCACGTGGTGGGCGACGTTTGACCTGACTCCCGCCGTGGGCGGGATGTGGCGCTATGCCTGGCTCGCTACGAGGAACTCGACACCGCCCGAGTCGTTGACGCGTGCGTCAAGGACCTTGTCGTCGAGCATCGCCGCTGCTTCCGGCTCGAGGAACACGCGCGCGCCTTCGCTCTCGACCACCTGGTCGCCTGCCTCGGGACTGCCGGCGGGCGAGACGGTCAGGTTCGGCGCCTCACCGGAGCTGGCGATCCGCAGGCCAGCGCCGTCCGGCAATTCGGGACGATCGGTGAGCTGACAGATCACGGACACAGCGTTTTCGGTCACGGCCAACATGAGAGAACCTCGAGGTCGAAAGACGGGGCCGTGAACGCGTACCCAGCATTGACGGAGACCGAAACCCGGTCGCGGCCGGTCGTCTCAGGGATCCCGCCCAGATCCTCGCTCAATAACAAGACGTATCGTTGCGACGTGCCCCCGATCTCGCGCGGTTTCTTCGGCCGGCGTCGCACCGATGTCGACCCGAGTCGGATCCCGCCCGGTCAGTACCTCGTCGACGACTTCCCGGTGCTGTCGGCCGGCCCGACCCCGTACACACAGCTCGATGAGTGGACATTCTCGATCACCGGCCTCGTCGACGAACCCGTGACCTGGTCGTGGGAACAATTCCTCGCGCTGCCCAGCGAGCTGGTCCGCAAGGACATTCACTGCGTGACCAAGTGGTCCAAGCTGGACACCGAGTGGAAGGGCGTCTCAGTCGACGTCCTGCTCGACAACGTCGACACATCAGCCGACTTCGCGCTCGCCTTCTGCGACGGTGGCTACACGACCAACTTGCCCCTCGCCGAGATGACCGACGGGCAGGCGTGGGTCGCGTACGAGTACAACGGCGAGCCGCTCGAACCCATCCATGGCGGGCCGGCGCGGCTGCTCGTGCCTCACCTCTATTTCTGGAAGAGCGCCAAGTGGGTTCGCGGCCTCGACCTGCGGGACCACGACGAGCCCGGCTTCTGGGAGAGCAACGGGTACAACAACCACGGTGATCCCTGGAAGGAAGCGCGCTATTGGAGCGATTGACGCCGCGACGGCGGCGGCTTTGCCGACCGCCGGAGCAGGAGCCCGAGCTTGCGAGGGCGACTATTTGAGCCCGCGCCGCGTTCCGCTCACGTGGCGCATCGCAACCCTCGCCCGGCTGCAACCTGAAACGCCATCAGCGACGACGCTCGTACTCGACGTTCCCGACTGGCCCGGGCACCTCGCCGGTCAGCACGTCGACGTGCGCTTGACCGCCGAGGACGGGTATCAGGCCGAGCGTTCGTACTCGATCGCGTCGTCGCCCCAAGATTCGCAGCTCGCGCTCACAGTCGAGCGCATCGAAGACGGTGAGGTCTCGCCCTATCTCACGAGTGAGCTGCGTCCGGGCGACCCGCTCGAGCTGCGAGGCCCGATCGGTGGCTACTTCACGTGGCAGATCGGCGACGGTGGCCCTCTCCTGCTCCTGGGCGGCGGCTCCGGTCTCGTCCCGCTCATGGCCATGCTGCGCCACCGCGTCGACTCGACGAGCAGCGTGGACGCAACGCTGCTCGTGTCGGCGCGGTCATTGGACGACGTGCTCTACCGCGAGGAGCTGACCACGCTCGCGGAGAACGGCGTCATGGTTCGCTACACGCTCACTCGCGAGCAGCCACCCGGCTGGACCGGCTGGGCGGGGCGAGTGAACGCGGAGATGCTGAGCGAGCTCGGCGCCGAGCCCAACCGGCACGCCCGCGTCTACGTCTGCGGACCGACCGGCTTCGTCGAGCACGTCGCCGACCTGCTCGTGCAGCTCGGTCACGACCCGCACGCGATCAAGACCGAGCGCTTTGGACCGACGGGAGGATGACCATGGAAGCAGACGAGCTGCACACTGACGGGAACGCGATTGCCGGGCTGCTCCAGGAGATCTTCGTCGCCGAGTTCACGACGCTCGAGCGCACGTGCCAGTCGTGCGGCGATCGCAACCCGGCTGGGTCACACCGCAGCTATCAAGGCGCCGGCATCGTCATGCGCTGCCCGAACTGTGGCGACGTCGCGCTCCGGCTGGCGGCATTGCCCGATCGGCTCGTGTTCGAGCTTCTGGGCACCTGGAGCCGGCCCGTCGAGCCCCGACCCTCCGGAGCCGCTCTCCGTTGACCCCACGGTGGGAGGAGTCTGAACCGTCGCCGTACGGGCGTTGATGCCCTAGCCTTCTCCAGGAACGAGAGTGCGGGGGCAGGCGTGGTGAATCAGGAGTCGAGCACGCCTCGTTTCGTCGGACGCAGGCAGGAGTTGGAGCTCCTCGAGCGGTGGCTCGACGAGGCGGTGTCAGGCCAACCCCGGGTCGTCTTCGTCTCGGGCGACGCGGGTGTCGGCAAGTCTCGGCTCGTCCACGAGTTGCAGCAGTGGGCGGTCGCCGAGCGCGGCGTCGAGGTGTGCACGGGCCGATGCCGTGAGCATCTCGGTCTCCCCTACCTGCCGTTCGCGAGCTCGCTGCTGCCCCGGCTGGAGTCCCTCACGGGGACCGACCCTGCACAGGGAGGGTCGGCATCGGTCATCAGCCGGCTGCTCGGGCGGGCGCCGAGCCCGGACTCGGCGTCGCGGCCCCCGCTCGCAGACGATGCGATGCCGGAGCAGGAGAAGACGTGGCTGTTCCTGGCGGTGACAGGCGCGACCGTCGCCTTGACCCGGACCAGGCCACTCCTGCTCGTGCTCGACGACCTCCACTGGGTCGACCGCGCTTCCCTGGACCTCTTCACGTACCTCGCGCTCGGGATCGCCGACGCCAGCGTGCTCGAACCGGTTTCGTTCATGATCATCGCTACGCACCGTCCCGACGTCGACGAGCACGTGGCGGGCGAGCTCGCGCGGATTGCTCGCGAAGGATTGTGCCGGCGCATCGATCTCGAGGGCCTCAACACCGAGGAGTCGGCCGTTCTCGTTGACTCCCTCGGCCTTCATCGATCGTCCCGACAGCTCGGCCATTTCCTGCACGAAGCCTCGAGCGGCAACCCGTTGTTCCTGGAGAATCTCGTGCGCCAGATCGCGCGCCGGGCGGAGGGGGCGGAGGATCTCTCGACCGCGGCAGCTGCCGATATCGACCTGTCCGGGCCACCTGAGCTCACGAACGCCATCGGGGCACGGCTGGACGAGGTGAGCGAGGCCGCCCGAACGGTTCTCACGGCGGCGGCGTTTCTCGGGCGCTCATTCTCGGCCGAGGCCGTCGGTGCGGTCACCAAGCAACCCGAGCACGAGCTGTTGGCCGCGCTCGAGGAGGCGGCTGCGCACGGGCTCATCACCGCTGATGGGACCCGTTGGTGGTTCGAACATCCGCTCTACGCGCGCGTGGCGTATGCCGCTCCGGGACCGGCGCGCCGGAGAGAGCTCCACGCGGCCATCGCACGGGCTCTTGACGAGAGCGGTGACCGACCGATTCTCGAAGTCGCCCATCACCTCATCGAGGCTGGGCCCGCCGCCACCGCGCGCGAGCGCCTCGAATACACGGCCGCGGCGGGCAACCGGGCCTGGGACGTGCTCGCCTGGGCCGACGCCGCCCGGTGCTACGAGGCGGCCGCCGCCGCGGCCGAGGAGCTAGGGGAACCGGACGGCTTGATCGCCGATCTCCACTTCCGAGCCGGCGACTCGCACTATCGACACATGGACGTGAGGCTGGGCCAGAAGCACATTGCCATTGCCATCGACCGCTACCGCGCTGCCGGCGATGTTCGGCGTGTTGCCGTCGCGCTCGTCGAGCAGGCTCACGCCCGGTTGCACGAGGCGCGGTTCGGGACTGCCATCGATACGTCAGGCCTCGACGAGGCGCTCGAAGCGCTTCACGACACGGATCCCGTCCTCGAGGCGCGCCTGCTCGCCCAGCTCGGCGAGGTTGCCTGGGCGCAGGGCGATCTCGAGCGCGGCACCGAGTTGTCGACCCGGGGCCTCGAGATCGGGCGTCAAGTCGATGATCACCGTGCCTGCACGCGGGCCCTCAACGCGCTGGGGGTCATCGATTGGATGCGGCTCGACCTGCGCGGGGCCGAGGAACGATTCGAGGATGCGCTCACCCATGCAAAGGCCCAAGACGATCCTTGGTTGCTCGGCCTTCCGTCACCTCGCCTGGCGCTGACACAGCTGTGGCTCGGCGACCCCGACCGCGCCGAGAAGGTGGCGGCCGAGGCGCGTGAGGAAACGGAGTTCACCGGCGACGCCGCCGAACGCAGCCTGGCGCTGACCGCGCTCACCGCCGTCGCATTGGCCCGTGGCCGTTTCCGGGAGGCCGAGCGGTACGGCGAGGAGGCGTGGAACGCGTCCCGGTTGTCGCGTTACCTGTGGAGCTGCTCCTTCTTTCTTCCCGCGGTAGCTTCCGCACGGCTGCTACGCGGGGCTTTCGGC
Source organism: Acidimicrobiia bacterium (assembly GCA_035637335.1). Lineage (GTDB taxonomy): Bacteria > Actinomycetota > Acidimicrobiia > IMCC26256 > JACDBD01 > JALZAA01. The sequence goes on along the minus strand of DASPXI010000030.1, from coordinate 34,773 downwards.
CCGTCGGAGCTCGCACTCGACAAGCTCAGCGAGTCCCAAGACGACATGGTCGTCGAAGAGGAGACCGTGTGGCTCGCGCGGCAGATCGCGCGTGCCCATGCCGGGCAGCACGACGAGGTCCGCGCCGCTGTCGCCGCGCATCCGGAACGCGTTTCGGGCCGGTGGCCACCCTTCATCGGTGCAACGGGGTGGTTCGCGTACCTCGCCGAGCTGGCACTGCTCGTGGACGTCGACCTCCCGCTCGACCGGATCGAGCGCGGACTCGCCCGTGTTGCCGAACACGGCATGGTGATCACCGACGGGCCGGTCGTGCTCGTGCCCCGCGTCCGCGGCGCGCTGGCGCGACGACAGGGCCGGCTCGAAGAGGCCGACTCGCTCCTTCGGGAGGCCGTCGAAGTGGCCAGAGCGCGCGGCCTGCGACCGGAGCTCGGTCGAGCGTCGCTCGAACTGGCGCAGATGCTGGCAACGGACGGCGACCGCGCCCAGGCCGGCCAGCTCGCGCAGGAGGCGAGAGGGGTGTTCGACGAGCTCGACATGCCGGCCTTCGAGCAGCAGGCGTCGGAACTGGCCGACCGGCTGCGCGGCAAGGAGCCCGCGCGCGCCGCAGCTGCGCCCGCCCGGACTGGGATGGACATGTTCGTGATCCTGTTCACCGACATCGCCGACTCCACGTCGTTAACCGAACGACTCGGTGATTTCGCCTACCGAGCACAAGCCGACCAACTCGACGCGTCGGTGCGTTCCCTGGTACACGACTGCGGCGGTGATGTGGTCGAGGGCATCACGCTGGGTGATGGCAACCTGGCCGTGTTCCCGTCGGCTCGACGCGCCATTGACTGCGCGAGCCGTATGCACGAAAGTGCCCGTGGGGTGGGTTTCCGTCTTCACGTCGGCATCCACGCCGGAGACGTGATTCGATCTGCAAACAACGTGTACGGCGGCGCCGTCAACATCGCCGCCAGGGTGTGCAGCCAGGCCGCGGCGGGCCAGACGCTTGTCTCCGAGACCGTCCGGAGCCTCGCCCGCACCTCGGCCGGCACCGTGTTCGACGATCGCGGCTTGCACCAGCTCAAAGGCATCACCGACCCCCACCGTCTGTACGCAGTGTCCACTGAGACAGCAAGCACCTAACGAGAGGAGCGGCGCATGCCGTCGATGCCCATTTACTTCGTGGGAAAGGGTCGCCAGTTCGGCCTGCTCGACCAACAGTTCGGCGTCCCGAACTACCTGACGGCATACCGTGCCGTACTGCAGGAGATCGACGACCCGCTCGCCGACCTGGCCGATCAGCACGCAGCCGGCCAGCCGGGCCCAGGCCGCGCCGGGCTCACCTCTGGGGACGCCCGCCACTTTCGGGACCACTGGCTCGATGGCGGGGCCGATGCCTGGTGGCCCGGCAAGCACGCGGAGGAGGTATTGCGTGCCGGCTACAAGGCCGCGATCGAACATGCCGAACGTGTGGAGAAGCCGATCGAATCACTCTGGGTCTGCGCCAACGAAGGCGAGTTCCAGGTGTATTTCTCCGAGAGCCCTCAGCAAGTCACGGTGATCGTTTTCACGCCCCCTCCGCCAGGCGAGGGGGCCAACCGGGAGCACTCGAGGGAGCCACTGCCGGAGGAGGAGCCGATCTGGGTCGTAAAGGTCAAGGAGAAGGACGACGACGACTACAACCGAGGCTCTCGCGACTACCAGGTGGTCGACCCAGCCAACGACATCATCGTGCGCAGAGTTCGGTACGAGGCGCCTACCGGCGGGAGCATGAAGCCGACGCCCAGTCCGTGATCAGCGGCTCGCTGGGGCGCCGAAGAAGCCCCGATGGATGATGTGGGCGAGGGTGTCGAGCATCGCGTCCTCGTCCAGGACGAGGCGGCGTGACGCGAGCGCGTAGTTGAAGCGCTCGAGCATCGCCATGAGCGCGCCGACGGCCGCCGTCTCGTTCTCGGCGACGTCGGCGCCGACCTCGCGCATGCGCTGGCCGAGGCGGGTGCCGATGTCGGTGAACGCCTTCACGCCAAGGCGGTCGATCTCGCGGTCGGCAACCTGGTCCTCCATCCATGCCCGGATGACCGGGCCGTAGCGCCGGTACGTAGTGACGAAATCGGCAAGGAACGACCGCAGCTCGCGAAAGCCTTGCTCATCCGGTGTGATCGGTCCGATGTCGTCGGCGAGCCTCTCGAGGGCTTCCGCGCAATCCACCGCCAACGCCCGCAACAGGTCCTCTTTGTTGGCGAAGTACAGATAAAAGGTGCCGTGCGAGGTGCGGGCAGCACGGACGATGTCGTCGACGCGGGCCGCGTGATAGCCGCGTTCGGCGAACACGCGCATCCCGGCATCCAAGAGCTTGCGCATCGTGCGACGGCCCTGCGCGCGCAACTCGCGTTGCTGCGCCGGCGTGCCTTGCCCGCTGTTCGACGCCCCGTCGCCCGATCGGTTTCTCGTCGTCAACTTGTACGATCTCGCCACGATGCTCCCCGCGACCGCGCGTGAGGCCGGCCGACGCTTTGCGGATGCTATCGCCTACGTCGCGCCGGACGGCTGGGCGCTGAGCTATCGCGATCTTGATCGCGTCTCCGACGAGCTTGCCGTCGGATTGAGCCGCCGCGGCCTCGCCGCCGGCGAGGTGCTCGCGCTCGCGCTTCCGCAGGGTCCCGAGTATCTCCTGGCATATCTCGCGGCGGCGAAGCTCGGTGCGATCACCGCAGGTGTGAACGACCGGCTCACTGCGGACGAACGCGCCGGTGTGCTCCGTACGGCCGGCCCGCGACTCGTGCTCGCCGATCCAGCGCTCGCGATCGAAGGCGACTGGGACGTCGAGCTCGTCGAGCAGGCACCCGACGCCGGCGCGCTGCTGCGCGAGCTGCGCGTACGGGCCCAGGCACCACCGCCGCTTGCACCCGAGCCCGAAAGGCCGGTCGCCATTGTCTTCACGTCCGGTACGACCGGCTTGCCCAAGGGAGCGCTCTACTGCAACCGACAGCTCGAGTTCGTCACCGCCACCGACGTCGGCGATGCCTGGGGTGGCGGTGGCCGCGGACTGGTCGGCACGTCCATGGCGCATCTCGGGTTCATGACCAAGCTGCCTGGCAACCTGCGGCGCGGCGGCACGAGCTTCATCATGCGGCGATGGCGAGCCGCCGACGCCCTCCGTCTCGCCTCCGAGCAACGCATGACAACCGTCGCCGGCGTCCCGACACAGCTCGCGCTGATGCTGCGCGAACCCGACTTTGATGCCTACGACCTCGACAGCGTCCGCTTCCTCGTCATCGGAGGCGGCCCGATCACACCCGGTCTCGCGGCAGAGGCCCGCGCCCGCTTTCGGGCTGCGCTCGCCACCCGCTACTCGTGCACCGAGGCCGGCATCGGGCTCGGCACCGCGTTCGACGACCCCGACGAGGACGCCGTCGTGAGCGTCGGCCATCCGCATCCGTCGGTCGACGTCGCGGTGCTCGACGATGAAGACCGGCCCGTGAAGCCCGGCGACGTCGGCCAGGTGTGTCTGCGCTCCCCCGCGATCATGAGCGGGTACTGGCGCGACGCCGACGCCACCCGGGCCGCATTCACGGCCGACGGGTTCGTGCGCACGGGCGACCTCGGCTGGATCGACGACCGGGGGCGGCTGCGCCTCGTGGGGCGCACCAGGGAGATGTACGTGCGCGGTGGCTACAACGTGTTCCCCGTCGAGGTGGAGGCGGTGCTGTCGACTCATCCGGCCGTGGCCGCGATCGCGATCGCGCCCGCGCCCGACCCGGTCATGGGCGAGATCGGAATGGCGGTCGTCGTCCCGCACGATGCTGGTGCGCCTCCGTCGCTCGCGCAGCTGCGCGAGTTCGCCGCCCCGCATCTCGCGGCGCACAAGCTTGCGGAGGCGATCCGGCTTGTCGACGCCCTCCCACTCACCGCGATGGAGAAGGTCGACCGCAACATGCTGCGCGAGGTTGTGAGCGAATCGAGCCAGCCGATACCGTGACACACCCGTCAGGTTTCGCAGGAAAGCGCGGCCGTGCACCTGGAGTTCACCCCCGAGCAGGACGAGCTGCGCGACGGCGTCCGAACGGTGCTCATCGGCGAGTGCCCGATGAGCTTGGTACGCGAGGTCGTCGAGAAGGGCACCACCGCCGACGCGCTCTGGAGCCGGATGGTCGCGCTCGGTTGGCCGGCACTCACCGTGCCCGAGTCCGCGGGCGGCCTCGGCATGGGCGCCGTCGAGCTGGCCGTCGTTGTCGAGGAGCTCGGTCGTGCAGTCGCGCCCGGACCGTTCGTCCCGACCGTCACCCAGTTCGCGCCGGTCGTCGCCGAAGCGGGAACACCCGAACAGCAGCACGCGTTGCTTGGCGCGGTCGCCGCCGGCGAGCTGACCGGAACCCTCGCGCTGGTCGAGTCGAGTGGCGACCTCGAGCCCGCGCACGTCACCGCCACTGCTGACCCGGATGGCACCGGCTTCGTGCTCCACGGTGCGAAATCGATGGTTGTCGAGGCGACAGCGGCCGACCAGATCGCGGTCGTCGCCCGAGTTCGCGGCACGGACGGAGACGACGGTGTCGGCGCGTTCGTGGTGCCTCGGGTCGAGGTCGGCGTGGAACCTGTGGAGGCTCTCGACGCCAGCCGGCCTTTGGCCCACTTGACGCTGGACGGCGTGCGCGTCGACAGCGACCGCGTGCTCGGCGAACCGGGGCCGGGATCCGCGGCAGCGATCCGTCGAGCCGTGGAGGTCGCGGTGACCGCGCTCGCCGTGGAGATCGTCGGCGCTGCCGAGGCGATCTTCGACGTGACGCTCGAGTACGCGAAGCAACGCGAGCAGTTCGGCGTCCCGATCGGGTCCTTCCAGGCCATCAAGCACAAGTTCGCCGACATGCTCGTCGCCCTCGAGCGCGCCCGGGCCACGAGCTACTTCGCCGCGCTCACGATCGCCGAGGACGACGAACGCCGATCACTGGCGGCGTCGATGGCGAAGGCGGCCGCGGGCGACTGCGCGGCGCTGCTCGCCAAGGAGGGCATCCAGATCCACGGCGGCATCGGCTACACGTGGGAGCACGACATGCACCTCTACGTGCGCCGCGTGAAGTCGAACGCGACTTTGTTCGGGAACGCGGCTCAGCACCGCGCCCGGGTTGCCGACCTGATCGGGCTCTAGTCGCGCAGATTCTCAGTCCATCAAGATGAGCGAGAACAGGATTAGCGCGACCAACGAGTAGAGGAACGACGTGATGATCGCGTTGCGGTGGTTGTCGTAGATGATGCGCGGGCCGCCCGGCGCCGTCCCACCGATCAGACCGAGCGCGTTCAATTCGAGCACGCCCCAGATCACGATCCAGATGACCCAGAACACCGCCCGCGAACTTCCCGTCGTCGAGATGATCTTGTACGGAAAGTGTGACGTGCCGACCATGAAGACGAGCATGGGCAGCGAATAGATCATGTTCATGCGCGATGCCATCAACGCCCGGCGCGCCGCCGCCGGCGCGTCGGGGTCGGGCTGACCACCCGCCTGGACATTCCGGGCGTTGGCGATGACCTTCTTCTGCAGCGGCCAGATGACGAGCCACACGTTGAGGAACATGGTCACGGCGAGGAGCACGGCGGCGTACAGGCTCACGCCCTGGGCGGTCTTGATGAAGTCGTTCTCGTACTGCTTCTGGAAGATGATGATCAGGATGCCGCTGACGAGTGTCGCCGCCGCAGCCCACCGGAACCACCACAAGGCCCGTGACGTGAGCTTGTCGATAGCGTTGTTGCGAGCGCTCGCCTCCATCTCGGCGTAGGCCGGAACCTGGACGAAGTTGAAGAAATAGAGCAACCCGATCCAGGCGATACCGACGAAGACGTGCGACCAGCGGGACAAGTACGCGTACCCATCACGCGTGAAGATGTCGAGCGCCGAGGCCAGCATGCACACACCCCCTCCTCGAGAACGCCGGGGAACGTAGCACGGCGGGGTAGGGTGCTACCCGTGATCCTCGACCGGCTCGACGTCACGCCCGAAGAGCTCGAGCGGCAGACGGGGTGGGAGCTGAAGCCCGAAGGGCTCTGTAAAGAGGCGCGCTGCGTTCCGCTGCCGGCGGCAGCAACTACCGACGGCCGCGTCGACGTGCGAGCCGTCGCCGAGCGACTCGGTATGCCGCTGGTGCACGACGACCGCTACGACCTCTGGGCGCTGGGCCCGGAATCCACTGATCGGGTGCTGGAGTCGGCCGAGCTGCCCCCGATCAGGCTCGCCGACGTCGACGGCCGGCCATTCGATCTTTCGTCGCTGCGCGGCGAGAAAGTGCTGATCGCAGCGTGGGCGTCATGGTGAGGATGCCGAATGTCGCTGCCCGTGTGGCGGCAACTGCGGTCGGAGCTTCACCCGGAGGGCCTCGAGATCGTCACCGTCGCGCTCGACCTCGAGGTCGACGCAGCCCGGTCCTGGATCGAGCGGTCGGGAGCTGAGCACCCGCAGCTCGTCGACACCGCGCACAAGCTCGACGAGCTGCTCGGCATCGTGAACGTCCCCACTGCGGTGTGGGTCGACGAGGACGGCATGATCGTCCGCCCTCCGCACGCCGCTTCGGTCGAGCGGTACGACTGGAGCAAGCTCAAGGCGCCGGAGGGGTTGCCGGAGGACATCGACCGGCACGTACGCGACATGCTCGAGCAGGTCAAGCGCATCCCGCGCTTCGACGCCGATCATTACGTCGCAGCCCTGCGCGATTGGGTCGAGAAGGGGGCTGCGAGCGAGTTCGCGCTCACACCCGATGAAGTCGTGCGGCGATCGGCATCGCGCCCGTCTTCAGTGGCCGAGGCCGAGGCTGAGTTCGAGCTCGGCCAGCATCTCCATCACGCCGGTCACGTCGACGACGCCCGACCGCACTTCCGCGCCGCGCACCGCCTCCAACCCGAGAACTGGACCTACAAGCGCAACGCCTGGGAGCTCGTCTCCCCGGGACTCCAGGGCCCGAGCGAGCACTACGACGGTGACTGGCTCACCGACATCAAGGCCGCCGGCGCCGAGCGCTACTACGCTCCGCTCGATTTCTGAGTTACACAATCTAAGACGTTCTTAGACCTTGACACGTCTCATGGTGTGCCCATACCGTGCTCCGGCGTGGACGGGGGCCGCCGAGCGCGTCGAGGTCTCACGCTGCTCGTGGGGGGCGAGGCTCTGGCCGTCGCAGCGTTGCACCGTCTGGGCAGCATCGACGGCTTCGCGATCCCCCGGCAGGACTTCGGTCGGTGGCTGCGCGAGACGCCGAGCGAGGACGTGCTCCTCGCCGGCATCCGCCTTGCGGCGCTGATCGCCGCGTGGTGGTTGCTCATCACGACGCTCCTCTACCTGGCCGCCCGACTGGCCGATCTGCACGGCGCGGCAAGCGCGATCGGCTGGGCGATGCTCCCGGTGGTACGGTGCTGGGCCGACCGGGCTGCCGCGGTTTCGATCGTGGCCGCGAGCGCGCTCGCGCTCACTCGTTCCGCGGCCGCCGATCCGTCGCCCCCGACGAGCGCAGCACCGCCGCCGGTAGTCATCGATCTCGATCACCGCGACCGGCCGAGCATCCCGTACGCCCCGGCGCCGAGCGTCCGCACCGGACGCAATGGCAGCGCGCCGTCCCCAACCGTGCCCGCGCCTCCGCCGTCCGCGCCCGTCACGCCCCCGCCCGCGCCCGACACTCCCCCGCCGACGTCATTCGCCGGCGCGCGCCACGTCATCGCGCCTGGTGAGCACCTGTGGTCGATCGCGGCGCGGCATCTCGCCGCCGGTAGGGGCCGCTCGAGCGCCGACCTGACGCCCGCTGACATCGCGCCGTACTGGCGGCGCGTCGTCGAGCACAACCGGCCAGGACTGCGCTCCGGGGACCCTGACCTCGTGTACCCGGGCGAGGTGATCGAGCTCCCGCCGGTGTAAGGAGCCGTCTACGGATCGCGCGGCAGGCCGAGCAGGCGCTCGGCGATCACGTTGCGCTGCACTTCGCTCGTGCCACCGGCGATCGTGAGGCAGCGGTTGAACAGGAACCCGCGCACCCACATCGCGGCCTCCCCGTCCGCAACCGTGCCCTCGCCGCCGAGCAACGCGAGACCGACCTCTTGCACACGCTGGTCGTGCTCGACGCCGAGCAGCTTGCGCACCGCCGCCTCCGATCCGCTGGGGTCGGCGCCGCCGAGCGCCTGCAACGTAAGTCGGAATCCGACGACGCTCAGCGCGTGCTCTTCGGCCACCAGACCGCCGGCCTCGTCGAGCGCGACCGGATCGGATGCGAGGCCGGTCGCGTCGAGGAGGCGGAGCACGCCCTGGACCCCGTAGCCGATCGACGACCCGCTTCCCATGTACACGCGCTCGTTGGCGAGCGTCGTACGGGCTGCCCGCCACCCGTCGTGCTCGGCGCCGACGAGGCAGTCGTCGGGAATGAACACGTCGTTGAAGAAGACCTCGTTGAACCATGCCTCGCCGGTGAGCTCTCGGAGCGGGCGAATGTCGATGCCGGGCGTCTTCATGTCGAGCATGAAGAAGCTGATGCCCTCGTGCTTCGGCGCGTCGGGATCGCTGCGGGCGAGCAGGATCCCCCAGTCTGCGTCCTGCGCCATCGAGGTCCAGACCTTCTGGCCGTTGACGATCCAGCCGCCTTGGTCGCGGTCGGCGCGCGTCGTGAGCGCCGCGAGATCGGATCCGGCGCCCGGCTCGCTGAACAGCTGGCACCAGGTGATCTCGCTCCGGAGCGTCGCCGGGATCCACCGCTGTTGCTGCTCCTCCGTCCCGTAGACCATCAACGGCGGCAACGCCCACGCCCCGACGCTGAGGTTCGGGCGACGCAGCTTCGCCTTGCGGAACTCGTCGTCGATGACGAGCTGTTCCAAGGCGCCGGCGTCGTGCCCCCAAGGCTTCGGCCACTGCGGAGCGAGATATCCGGCGTCGGCGATCCGGCGTCGTTGCTCTACGGCGTCGAGGTCTTTCACCTCCCGAACGAACGCTCCGACCTCCCCGCGCAACGCCTCCGATTCGGGCGGCAGGTCGACGGCGAGACGCCGGCGCGCGCCGCCCCGCGCTGCTTCGGCGGCTCGCATACGCCAAGTCGAGGTCGGGCCGAGGAGCTGATGAGTCGTGGTCGCGCGCTTCAGGTACAAGTGCGCGTCGTGCTCCCACGTGAAGCCGATGCCGCCGTGCACCTGGATGCAATCCTTGGCGGCGCGGTACGAGGCATCGATCGCGAGGCTCGCGGCCGCAGCGGCGGTGAGCGGCGCCACCGCGGGCTCGTCGGCCGCACGAGCCGCGTCCCATGCCGCGGCGCGGGCAAGCTCGGTCTCGGCGAGCATGTCGGCGCACTTGTGCTTCACGCCCTGGAACTGGCCGATGGGACGGCCGAACTGCTCGCGCACCTTCGCGTACGCGGCCGCGGTGTCGACACACCATTGGGCGACACCAACACACTCGGCCGCGAACACCACGGCAGCCAGGTCGCGTACGCGTGATGTATCGACATCTCCGAGCCGGCGCGCCAGCGGGACGACCGCGCCGTCGACGTGCACTTCGGCGACGCGGCGTGTGGCGTCGAGGCTCGACAGCTCCGTAGCCGTGAACTCGTCGGCGTGGAGCACGCACCATCCATCACCCGCCCGGGCAACGAGCACCCCGGCCAGGTGCGCCGAGAGCACTGGTCGCAGCGTGCCGCGCACCTGCAGTGCATCGCCGTCTGTTTCGGCGTCGAGCGCGCCGTTCAGGGCCACCGCGCCGGCGGCCTCGCCGGACGCCAATGCGGGCACGATGCCCGACGCGATCTCCTTGCCCGCCGCCTGGATGACGGCGGCGGCGAGCACGGTGGGGACGAACGGGCCCGGCGCGCACACCCGTCCCAGCTCCTCGAGGACGACCGCGAGCTCGGGAAGCCCGTACCCCTCTCCTCCGAGGGCCTCGTCGAGGTGCAGCCCCAGCCAGCCCTGCGCCGTCAGTTCTCCCCAGAACGGCGGCAGCTTCTCGGCCTGGGCGTCCAGCAGCGCGCGCGGGACGGCCGGCGCGCAGTGGCGTTCCGCCCACCCGCGCGCCGCTTGCCGCAGCGCTTCGTGCTCCTCCGTGATTCCGATCGGCATGCCGTGGATCCTACGCGTAGTGACACGAGCGTCAGGTTTCCCTGCATAGGCTCGCAGCCGTGTCGATTCGGCGACGGGCGCGTACGCGTGGCGTTCCGCCGTCGGGAAACGGCGCGTCATCGTTTCATCTCGGTTGGCGACTACCGGTAGATGCCGGTCACCTCGTCGAGGCCGCGGTCACGCTCGAGGTGACGCACGCGCCGGTCGTCGAGCACCTCTACTTCTGGGCCCTCCAGGTGGGGTTCCCCGGCGCCGGCGGCGCACACCTCGGGCTCCAATGGAACCGCGCCTTCCCCGGCTACGGCGCCGCCAACTGGGGCGGTTACGCGGTAGATGGCTCACTGCTGCCTGGGACGGAGTCACCACTGCGGAGCACGCCGGGCGATCCGAATACTCGCGACTACCCCTGGCAACCGGAACGCGCCTGTCGGCTGCGCGTGCATAGCGTCTATGACGGCGTGTGGCGGGGCGAGGTGGCCGACGTCGCAGCCGGGGAAGCAACGACCGTGCGCGACCTGATCGCCGCCTCTCCGTATCTCGCCGAGCCGACGGTCTGGTCGGAGGTGTTCGCGCGGTGCGACGACCCGTCCGTGACCGTGCGATGGTCGGACTTCGAGGTCGTGACCGAGCGTGGCGAGCGGATCACACCGACCGCGCTCGTCGTGAACTACCAGGCGCATGCTGACGGCGGGTGCGCCAAAACGACGTCGGCGCTCGACGACCAGGGCCGCGCGTTGCAGATCACCAACACGGAACGGACCGCACCGCAGGGAACCGCGCTCCCGCTACCGAACTAGCTAGGCGATCTTCTCGCCGTCCTTGACGACCGAGATCGCCTGCGTCGGGCAGCCCTGGGCGGCGAGGATGATCTTGTCTTCTGGCTGCGCGGTCGGGTCGAGCACGACGGAGATGCCCTCGTCGTCGAGGTCGAAAACGCCCGGCGCCCAGAACGAGCAGTTGCCCGAGCCCATGCACTGCTCGCGGTTGATCTCGATCTCCAGCGCCACGGCTCGTAGGGTAACGGGCGTGACTGCGACGGAGAAGCCGAAGCTCCACTGGAAGAAGAGCGAGACGCACGGCCTCCTGCCCGATCCCGAGCCGCGCGAGATCAAGTACACGATCATCTCGGTCGACGACCACCTCGTCGAGCCGCCGGGCATGTTCGAGGGTCGCTTGCCACGTCACTTCCAAGATCTCGCGCCGAAGATCGTGGAGACCGCCGAGGGTCACGAGGTGTGGGAGTTCGACGGGCAGCTGTACTTCCAGGTCGGCCTCAACGCGGTCGTCGGTCGCAAACGAGAGGACTGGAAGGTCGAGCCCACCCGCTTCGAGGAGATGCGCGCCGGCTGTTACGAGATCGATGCCCGCGTCAAGGACATGGACATCAACGGCGTGTGGGCGTCGGTGAACTTCCCGTCGCAGATCACCGGATTCTGTGGTCGCGTGTTCTCGCAGTGCTCTGACCCGGAGCTGGGCCTCGCGGTCACACGGGCGTGGAACGACTGGTTCGCGGAGCAGTGGTACGGCCCGTACCCCGAACGGATCGTGCCGATGGGCATCACGTATCTCGGCGACCCCGAGCAGGGTGCCGATGAGATCCGCCGCAACGCCGATCGCGGGTTCGTGGCCGTGACGCTGCCCGAGCAACCGCACCGCGTCGACATGCCCAACCTCTTCTCGGGCTGGTGGGACCCGATCATCGCCGCCTGCGCCGAGACCGGCACCGTCATCTGTCTGCACGTCGGCTCCACCGGCGTGGCCGACATGCCGCCGGGCTCGCCGATGGTGCCGCTGGGGGCAACGCTCTTCGGCCAGCTGTCGCTGGCCGCGTGCGCTGAATGGCTGTGGTCAGGCTACGCGGTGAAGCACCCGAGCCTTTCGATCGCGATGTCGGAGGGCGGCATCGGATGGGTCGCGATGCTGCACGACCGGCTCGAGAACATCATCGACCGATCGGGATACGGCGACTACTTCCCCGGCGACATGCGTCCGGCCGAAGTGCTGCACCGCAACTTCTGGTTCTGCACGATCGACGACCCGTCGACGATCTGCACCCGGGGCACGGTCGGGGTCGACCACATCATGTTCGAGACCGACTACCCACACGGGGACGGCACGTGGCCCGACTCGCAGGCCGTGTTCGAGAAGTTCTACGGCGGCCTGCCGCCTGAAGAGATCGCGATGATCAGCCACGAGAACGCAGCGACGCTCTTCCGCCACCCGCTGCCGCCGCCCGGCAGCCCGCACGCGGCTGGACTCCGCCGCTGACGCCCATCCTGGGGCGATGAGCGACCTCTGGGAGCTGGGCGCGCTCGAGCTGGGCGCATCCATCCGCAATGGCACGGTCTCGAGTCGCGAGGTCGTCGAGGCGCATCTTGCGCGCATCGAAGCCGTCAATCCCGCGATCAACGCGGTAACCGTGACACTCGGCGACGAGGCGCGGGCAGCCGCCGACGCCGCCGACGCCGCGACCGCACGCGGTGAAGTGATCGGTCCGCTCCACGGAGTGCCGTTCACGGTCAAGGAGAACATCGACCTCGCCGGATCGCCGACGACCCAGGGCGTCACTGCGCTCGCGGGCATGGTTCCGCCGCTCGACGCGCCCGCGATCGCGCACCTGCGCGCCGCCGGCGCGATTCCGTTCGCGCGTACGAACTTGCCGGACATCGGGCTCCGCTGGCACACCGACAACGAGCTGCGAGGGCCGACTCGCAACCCTTGGGATCCGGCACGCACGCCCGGCGGCTCGAGCGGCGGCGAGGCAGCCGCGCTTGCTACTGGGATGACGCCGCTGGGTGTCGGTTCCGACCTCGGCGGATCAGTGCGTTGGCCGTCGGCGTGCTGCGGCACGACGGCGGTGCGTCCCACGCTCGGCCGCATTCCCGCCGCGACGTCGCTCGAGCCCGCCGACGCGCCAATCACGATGCAGCTGATGACGGTCCACGGCCCGATGGCGCGCGGCGCGCTCGACCTGCGCGTCGCGCTCGAGATCATGAGCCGTCCCAGCGACCGCGACCCGTGGTACGCCCCGGTTCCCGTCGCCGGTCGGGCGGTCCCCAACCCGATCCGCGTCGCGACCTCGACGCAATCTTGCGACCCGGCCGTCGCCGCCGGCGTGCGACGTGTCGCCGACGCGCTCGCGGACGCCGGTTACGCGGTGGAGGACGCCACGCTCCCGGCGGTCACCGACGCCTCCGAGGTCTGGCTGAAGCTTGTCCTCGCCGAGATCCGGACGTTGTGGCCCCTGTTCGAGACCATCATCGGAGCCGACGCCCGGCGCTTCCTCGAGGACGCGCTCACACTGTCACCACCGCTCGACCAAGCCGCCTACGCCGCCGCCTTCGTAGCCAGGCAGGGAATCGCCCGTACCTGGTCGCAGTTCCAGAGCGACCACCCGCTCGTGTTGGGACCGGTCGCCACCGACCTGCCGTTCTTGGTGGGAACCGACCTCGACGGACCCGAAGCGGTCGACCGCATTCGCCGGTCGTTGGACCTCACGCTCTTGTGCAACTGCGTCGGCCTGCCCGCGGTGGCGGTGCCGGCCGGCATCGACAACCGGCTCCCGATCGCCGTCCAGCTCATCGGCCCTCGCTACCGCGAAGACGTCTGCCTCACCGCGGCCTGGGAGGTCGAGCGCGCCCTCGGCACATTGACCCCGATCGACCCCCACCCGTGATCAGGGCCGGCCCAACCCGGTGAGGCCGAGGAACTGCTCGTAGCGTTCCGCCACCACCGGCGCCCAGCGCGCGTCGGGCTCGACTCGGCGGCCGGTGCGGGCCCAGCGCCGACCCTCGGGCATCGCCGTGGACTCCTCGAGCCCGGCCGCGATCCGCGCCAGCCAGGCCGATCCGAGGGCGCCTCCTTCGGGGACGGCGACGCAGTCGACAGGCATAGCCGTCGCGTCAGCGAGCGCCTGCACCCAATCGTCCACACGAGTTCCACCGCCGGTCGCGACGATGCGGCGCGCTTCCACTTTGGTCGCCTCGAGCATGCGGCGAGCGACGAACCCCGACGCCTCGAACGCGGCGCGTCGCACCGCCCCAGATGTGTTCGTGAGGTCGAGGCCGGCGAGGACGGCGCGGCGCTCGGGGTCGTTGAGTGGCACGCGTTCGCCGCGCGGGAACGGCGCCCACACGGGAACGCGACCGGGGTCTGTGGGCGGCTCCCCTTCCGCGACCAGACCCGTCACCCAGTTCAGGAACAGCCCGCCCGCGTTACTCGGCCCGCCGACGAGCATCTTGCCCGGCGCCGTATGCGGGATCAGGTAATGGTCCGGTACGGGCTCGTCGCGTGACGTGACCGCCCACACGATCAGCGTCGTGCCCAAGATGATCAGCACGTCGCCGTCATCGTCGGCCCCGGCCACGAGCTGCTCTGCGAACGCGTCGATACATCCCGACGCCAACGCCGGACCATCCGCACCGCCGACGCGCCCGCACGCCTGCCCCGTCGGTGCGAGCTTGGGCAGCTGCTCGGGCGTTACACCGACATCGGCGGCGAGCTTCGGATCCCAGCCTGTCCAGTCGAACAGCGGGTACGCGGTCGCAGCGGTGGTGGTGTCGAGCACGGGCTCGCCGGCGAGAGCGTGGTTCGCGACCGCCTGCGCGGGCCAGTAGCCGGCGGCGTCGGGCGCCTCCCCTACCGTCCAACGCAGGAATGCGAGTAGCTCGCCGCTCTCGGCCGGATGGCCGGCGCGCGCGCCGTGGTGACCGCGTTCGTCGCCGTAGAGCAGACCCGGCGAGATCGGCACGCCCGCCGCGTTGACGGCAGTCAGCGAGGGGACCATCGCAGCCACGCACACGCCCGCGGGGACCGTGTCGCCGAGCGCGTCGAGCGCCGCTTGCGGGCCGTGCCGCCACGCTTCGTCGGCGTCGTGCTCGAAACGCAGCGGTGTCGGCACGCGGAAGCGATGCGGGACGCGCGCCGACGCGACGACGTTGCCGTCGCCGTCGGCGGCGACGGCCTTCACCGATGACGTGCCGATGTCAATGCCCACGGTCACCTCGGTCATCGGCCTCGGCCCTTACCTCGCATGATCAAGAGCACTTCGTCGTGCAAGAGTCCGTTCGTGGTCACGGCGTCGCCGCCGTCGACGCGCGGGGTGCCTTCGAGGTCCGTGAAACGACCACCCGCCTCTTCGACGATCACCTGGAGCGCGGCGTTGTCCCACAGATTCATCGCCGGCTCGACGGCGATGTCGGCGCTCCCTTCGGCAACGAGCACGTGAGCCCAGTAGTCACTGAAGCCCCGAGTCTCCCAGCACCGGCCGGCGAGCGTACGGAACTGTTCTCCTAGTCCGTAGTCATCGAACGCGGTCACTGACGTGAAACACATGAGCGCGTCCTCGATGGCGTTGGCACGAGACACGTGTATCCGTTCGCCATCCGCGAACGCCCCCTCGCCCCGCGCCGCCCACCACCGGCGGCGCAGCGCCGGCGCCGACACGACACCCACGACGATCCCGCCGTCGCGCTCGAGCGCGATCAGGGTTCCCCACGCCGGGATGCCGCGTACGAAACTCTTGGTCCCGTCGATGGGATCGAGGATCCAGCGACGGTTCCCGCTTCCCGTCGTATCGCCATACTCCTCTCCGATCACGCCGTCGGCGGGACGCTCGGCTTCGATCCGGGCCCGCAATGCCTTCTCCGCGGCACGATCGGCCTCGGTCACCGGCGTGAGATCGGGTTTGCTCTCGACGACGAGATCGCGGGCGCGAAACCGCGGCACCGTCATCTCGTCGGCGGCGTCGGCGAGCTCGAGTGCGAACGCGAGGTCAGGGTCGATGAGCTGAGAACCTACGACGGCGGCAGTACTTCGAGCACCGTGGCGGAGCCCATGCCGCCACCCGCGCACATGCTCACGCAGCCAAGTCCGCCGCCGCGGCGCCGCAGCTCGTAGATCATCGTCGTGACCATGCGGGCGCCCGTGGCCGCGACCGGGTGGCCGAGGCTGCAGCCGCTGCCGTTCACGTTCACGATCTCGTGCGGGAAGCCGAGGATGCGGCTCGAGGCCACCGCCATCGACGCGAACGCCTCGTTGATCTCGACGAGGTCGAGGTCCGAGAGCGAGATCCCGGCGCGCTCGACCGCCTTGGGAATCGCGAGCGTCGGTGCAAGCCCGGTGTCGCGGGGCGGCACGCCGACCGACGCCCACGATCGGACGACGGCCATCGGCTCGAGCCCGTTCTCCTGCGCGTAGTCGCCGTCGGTGACGACCACCGCGCACCCCGCGTCGTTCAGCCCGGAAGAGTTGCCGGCGGTGATGCTGAAGCCTTCGATCTCCGGGTGGAGTGGCGGGAGCTTCGCCAGCTTCTCGGGTGTGGTGTCACGCCGCGGGTGCTCGTCGACGTCGAAGGTGCGGGTCTCGCCACGCGCGCCCGGCACGGGCACCTCCATGGCGAAGATCTCGTCGCGGAGCCGGCCTTCGTCGGTGGCGGCGACCGCACGCATGTGCGAGTGGTACGCCCAGTCGTCCTGCTCCTCGCGGCTCACGCCGGCCGTGACCGCGGTGTTCCACCCGACGGTGATCGACATGTCCATCGTCGGGGCGTCAGGGGTCGCCGGGTGGCTGGGTGACAGCCACGGCTGCACACCCGAGTACGACCCGGGCAGCTTCTTCATCACCACCGGACTCTGCGTGATGCTCTCGACGCCACCGGCGATGACGACGCGGTCCATGCCGGCGCGAATGCTCGCGGCGGCGGTCTGGATCGGCGCCATGCCCGACGCGCAGTGCCGGTTGTGCGCGAGCCCGGGGATATCGGTGAGCCCGAGGTCGACCGCGGCGTAGCGCGCCACGCAACCGCCGCCCTGGAGCGACTCGCCCATGATGATGTCGTCGACGTCCTCGGCGGGAATGCTCGAGCGCTTCAGGGCCTCGCCGATCGACGCCTTGGCGAGCTCGAACACGTCGACGTCGGCGAGCGAGCCCTTCCGCGCCGTCCCGATGGCGGTGCGGGCGGCGGACACGATGACGGCGTCACCCATGGTGATCCCCTCCGGCGTTCGGTGCGCGATCTGCGAGGAGCGTACCTGACGTCCAAGTCAGTAATGTCGCCGTCCGGAGATCGTGGGCAGTCGAGAGAGGAAGGGAGCGTGCATGGGAACGGTCGATGGCAAGGTCGCCATCGTCACCGGCGCCGGCCGCGGGATCGGTCGAGGGGAGGCGCTGCTGCTCGCCGGCGAAGGCACCAAGGTGGTCGTCAACGACCTCGGTGGCGCGCGAGAGGGCGAGGGTGCCGACAAGACGCCCGCGCAGGAGGTGGCCGACGAGATCGTCGCCGGAGGCGGCGAGGCCATCGCCAACTACGACGACGTCGCGTCATGGTCCGGCGCCGAGTCGCTCGTCGGACAGGCGATCGAGACGTTCGGCAAGCTCGACATCCTCGTGAACAACGCCGGCATCCTGCGCGATGGCATGAGCTTCAACCTGTCCGAGCAGGACTGGGACTCCGTCATCCGCGTGCACCTCAAGGGTCATTTCGCACCGAGCCGGTTCGCCGCCAAGTACTGGCGTGAGCTTGCCAAAGCGGGTCAGCCGGTCGCTGGACGGATCATCAATACGTCGAGTGAGTCGGGCCTGTTCGGGAACGCGGGCCAGTCGAACTACGCGGCAGCGAAGGCCGGGATCGCGTCGATGACCATCGTGTTGGCGCGCGAGCTCCAGAAGTACGGGGTGACCGTGAACGCAATCGCGCCGCGCGCCCGCACACGCCTGACCGAGACCGTCGCCGGCGCCGACCAGCTCATGGCGGCAAAGGAAGGCGAGTTCGACGCCTGGGACCCGGACAACATGGCGCCGCTCATCGGCTTCCTCGCCAGCGACGCCGCCGGCGACGTGAGCGGACAGGTCTTCGTCATGTGGGGTGATCGCGTCTACCTGATGCGCGGTTGGTCGCTCGTCAACGAGCTCGGCGCGGGCGCGAAACGCTGGACGGTCGACGAGCTCATCGCTCACAAGGCCGAGCTGTTCGCACCGGCCGAGAACGGCAGCGCCATCCCGGGCATGGCCTTCTCGATGTAGCCATGCCCGACTGGGGGGACCTCCTCGTCGATCAGCTGCGCTTCATGGCGCGGCGCTTC
Organism: Acidimicrobiia bacterium; assembly: GCA_035637335.1. Classification (GTDB taxonomy): domain Bacteria; phylum Actinomycetota; class Acidimicrobiia; order IMCC26256; family JACDBD01; genus JALZAA01. Next base: position 16,639 of record DASPXI010000030.1, on the reverse strand, counting down.
GGCGACGAGATCGCGTACCGCGACCTGGGTTCGGACGGTGCGATCACGTTCGGTGACTGGGACGCCCGCTCGAATGCACTGGCCCGCGGTCTCGCCGGGCGAGGTGTGCGGTCGGGCGACCGCGTCTCGATCTACCTGCCGAGCGAGGAGTGCATCCGCTGGGTCGTCGCCTACGCGGCCGTGCACAAGGCGGGCGCGGTGACGGTGCCGACGAACACCCGGCTGTCGGTCCGGGAGCTGACGGCGATCCTCGGGCACGCCGAGGTTCGCGCGCTGCTGACGTCTGCATCCCTACTCGGCAATGCGCGCGACGTTTCACGAGCGCTGCCATCGATCGAGCTCCTCGTGAGCGACGGCGCCGAAGAAGGCGACGTCGCCTGGGACGACGCCTTCGACGCCGACGACGGCGAATACCGGACGGAAGTCGGGCCCGACGACCTCGCCGACATCATGTACACCTCGGGCACCACTGGCCTGCCCAAGGGGGTCGCCGTCCGGCACGGCAACATCGCCATGATCCCCAACAACGAGCCGCCGTGGACAGGCGCGGGCTGGCTCCATGGCGCGCCCTTGTTCACGTTCGCGGGCATCTCCTTCATCTACAACCCGATGAAGATGGGCATGCGCGGTCTGTACCAACCGAAGTTCGACGCCGGCGAATGGCTGCGGATCGTCGCGCGTGAACGTCCGAGCATGGCGTTCCTCGTGCCGGCGATGGCCGAGCTACTCGTCGCTCATCCCGACTTCCCGACCGCGGACCTCGACAGCCTGCAGGCAGTTTCGATCGGCAGCGCACCGCTTGCCCCGAACACGCTGCTTGCGCTGCAAGAGCGGCTCCCGAACGCGACCGTGTCGAACTCGTATGGCATGACCGAAGCGGGCCCTGCGTACATCGTCATGCCGAAGGAGGACGTGACGAAGCGCATCGGCTCGGTGGGGAAGCCGATCCCGCCGATGGAGATCAAGATCGTCGACGAGGCCGACAATGATTGCGAGGTGGGCGAGGTCGGTGAGCTGCTCACGCGATTGCGCGGCTACCGGCGCGAGTACTACAGGGACGCGGAAGCCACGGCGAACACGTGGACGAGTGACGGCTGGTTGCGCAGCGGTGACCTCGGCTATCTCGACGAGGACGGGTTCCTGTACCTCGTCGGGCGCAAGAAGGACCTGATCGTCCGGGGTGGCCACAACGTCTACCCGACCGACATCGAGAGCGTGATCCTCGAGCATCCGCGCGTGCAAGAAGCAGCCGTCGTCGGCGTGCCGCACGACGTCCTCGGCGAGGACATCGCCGCGTTCGTGGTCCGCAAGCCCGGCACCACCATCAGTGAGGACGAGCTGAAGGACTTCTGTGCTCTGCATCTGGCCGACTACAAGCGGCCCCGCCAAGTCACGTTCATCGACATACTGCCGCGAAACGCGACTGGCAAGGTCATGAAGCACCGACTCGTCGAGCGCGCCGCGGGAGAGGCGGCCGCGGCGCGTCCGGCGTAGCCTGGTCACATGCTGGATGTCGAAGCGTTCGTCGCGGAGTGTCGGGGCTGTCTTGCTGAGGCGGAGCCTCGCCTCGCGATCGCGGACCTCCTCGAACGGACCGTCGACCCGGCGTCGGGCTGCGATACCGCGCTGCCGGCAGAGCGCGCCGAGTTGACGACGCTGCACCACTCCCCCGAGCTCACCGTGCTGAAGGTCGTATGGGCGCCGGGCATGAGCATCTGGCCCCACGACCACAGCATGTGGGCGGCGATCGGGATCTATACCGGGCAGGAGGACAACACGTTCTACCGGCGGGCCGACGACAGCATCGAGCCTCGCCGCACCCGCGAGCTGTCGGCCGCCGACGTCGTGCTCCTCGGCGACGATGTGATCCACGCCGTGCACAACCCACTCGGTGAGTGCACCGGGTCCATCCACGTCTACGGTGGCGACTTCTTCAACCGCGACGTGTCGCAATGGGAGCCGGACACGCTCCGGGAGGCGCACGAGGTCGGACCGCCGTGGCGCGTCTTCGAGGAAGCGAACGAACGCCTGGGCCTCTGAGCTAGTTTGCCGCCGTTGCCGCAAAGCCTGAGCCTTGCGAGGGCGACAGGAGAAAACGCAGCCGGAGCTTGCGACGGCGATCGGAGATGCATTGGCATTGACCGAGCTCAAGGGACAGCGGACGGGTACGCAGAAGGTCGTCATCGAGCGCGGCCCGGTGCGCGTGTTTGCGGAGGCGCTCGGAGACACCAGCGAGGCATACACCCGTGACGGCGCGCCCGTGCCGCCGACCTTCCCGTTCGTGATGCCGTACTGGGGCTCGCTCGGCACCGGCGGCGCCGCCGGCCTGCCCATCGACCGTCTCCGCGGGCCGGGTCGCGCCATCCTCCACGGCGAGCAGGCGTTCGAATACCACCGCTGGCCGAAGGTCGGTGACGTTCTCGAGGGCACGACGGTGATCACTGATGTCTACGAGAAGGAACGGTCCAACGGCGGGAAGCTCGAGTTCTACGTGACCGAGACCGACTGGAAGGACCCCGACTCCGGTGAGCCGGTCGTGACATCGATCTTCACGCTCGTCATCAACGCCCGACCGCCGAGCTAAGCGCGGCGCCCGACAGGTCCGACCACGTGACCGCCCTCACCTCCGTTCCCATCGGCTCGCTTCCCTTCGAGCGCTTCAAGGCGATCCTCCCGCCCGACCGCTACGCCCAGGTGCTCGAGGCTGTGGAACGCGCGCATCGGGTCATCGGTAATCGAGCCGTGTGGAATATCAACTCGACGGCCCGCGGCGGCGGAGTGGCCGAGATGTTGATCTCGCTCCTGGCCTACGCCCACGCCGCCGGCGTCGATGCGCGTTGGGAAGTCATCAGTGGCAATGAGGCCTTCTTCGAGATCACCAAACGTATTCACAACAACCTGCATTCGGCACCCGGTGACGGCGGCCCCCTCGGCGACGCCGAGCGGGAGGTGTATGAGTCGGCGTTGGCGCCGAACCTCGCCGAGCTCGTGGAGCGGGTCCGCCCGGACGACGTCGTGATCGTCCACGATCCCCAGCCGGCGGGACTGATCCCCGAGCTCAAGAAGGAACTGAGCGTGCCGGTCATCTGGCGTTGCCACGTCGGCATTGACATTCCGAGTGACGTGGCCCGGCGCGCCTGGCGATTCCTCATCCCCTACGTCGAGCCGGCCGATGCGTACGTGTTCTCGCGGCGCGCATTCGTGTGGGAGGGACTCGACGACGCGAAGATTGAGCTGATCGCGCCGGTGATCGACGCGTTCTCGCCGAAGAATCAGGAACTCGACCCGGCGACGGTGCGAGCCATCCTCGGTGTCACCGGCTTCGACGCAGACCGCCCCGGCGGCGATCCACGATTCACGCGAGAAGACGGCAGCACCGGGTGGGTTGAACGCCGGGCGGAGATCGTCGAGGGCGGACCGCTGCGGGCCGACGACCCGATGGTCCTGCAGGTCTCGCGCTGGGACCGCCTCAAGGACCCGGTGGGTGTCATTCAGGGGTTCGTCGACCACATTGCGCCCGCCTCCGACGCCCATCTCGTGTACGCAGGGCCGTCGGTCGCTGCAGTGGCGGACGACCCGGAGGGCAAAGCCGTCCTCGAAGAGGTTCACGAGCTCTACGAGCGGTCGCCGGCCGAGGTGCAACCGCGCTTGCACCTCGCGTGCCTGCCGATGGACGATCTCGAGGAGAACGCGGCCATCGTGAACGCGCTGCAGCGCCGGGCCAACGTCGTCGTGCAGAAGAGCATCGCCGAGGGCTTCGGGCTCACGGTCGCGGAAGCGATGTGGAAGGCGCGACCGGTCGTCGCCAGCCGCATCGGCGGCATCCAGGACCAGATCGTCGACGGGGTGAGCGGCCTTCTGCTCGACGACCCCTTCGATCTCGCCGCCTACGGGGCCGCCGTGCTCGGCCTGCTCCGAGATCCCGAGCGCGCCCGGCGTCTCGGCCGGGAAGCTCAAGAGCGCGTGCGCGACGAGTTCCTGCCGGTGCGCAGCCTCATGCAGTACCTCGACCTGATCGAGCGTCTCGTCGGCGCGTGACGCAGCGCGTCATGTGGCGCGCAGTACCGCCTGCGTCTGCAGCACCTTCGCGACCGGCCGCCGATCGGCGTCAGTGACGTCGGTTTCGATGACCACCACCGTGCGGCCAGCGTGCAGCGGACGGGAGACCGCTTCCGCGTAGCCATCGCGCACGGCGCGCAGGAAGTTGGTCTTGCTCTCGACCGTGGTCGTACCGGCCGCGTCAGCGGGGAGGTTCTGAACGGCGCAGGTGGCGCCGGTGGTGTCGGCGAGGCTCATGATCACGCCCCCATGCAGGACTCCGGCGGTTGTGCACCGATCCGGCTGCCAGGCCACGCGCGCCCGTACTTCTTCGGGGCGGCTCGTGATGACCTCGATCCCGAGCGCAGCCGCGAATGGAACCGTCTGCCGCATCAGTTCAGTCTGGGCTTCGTCCACGTCCGTCATGACACCGCTCTCTGTACTGTGCAGCCCAGGCAGGCGCTTCGGCCTGCGCCCACTATCCCCAGGGCTCAGAAGAAGAGACGCTGACGACCACCGATTCGTTGCGTCCCGTACCGCGGGATCACACGTCGGGATGGCGGTGGTACCACAATGACCTCGTGGAAGACAAGGTTCTGGAGTCCGGCGATGGCTTGAAGCGGTGCCCGTGGGGCATCGAACTCGAGGAATATCGGCGTTACCACGACGAGGAGTGGGGTCGCCCGGTCATCGACGACGTGCGCATCTTCGAGAAGCTGAGCCTCGAAGGCTTCCAGAGCGGGCTGGCGTGGCTGACCATTCTCCGGAAACGGGAGGGTTTCCGTCGCGCCTTCCACGGTTTCGAGCCAGACAAGGTCGCCGCCTTCGACGAGAGCGACGTCGATCTCCTCCTGGGTGACGCCGGCATCGTGCGCCACCGAGGCAAGATCGAGGCCACGGTCGCGAACGCGCGCGCCGTGCTCGAGGTGCAGGCGAGCGAGGGATCGCTCGCCGCACTCGTCTGGCGCTACGAACCGCTGCCGATGGGTCCTTTCCGCACCCTTCCCGAGCTTCCTCCGTTCAGACCAGAAGCAAAGGAGTTGTCCAAGGAGTTGCACCGCCGCGGCTTTCGTTTCGTCGGTCCGACGACCGTCTACGCGGCCATGCAGGCCTTGGGACTCGTCAACGACCACCTCGAGGGTTGCTATTGCCGGGCAATCGTCGACGAGGAGCGCGCCCTTCTGGTCCGACCCTCCTGAACTTCTCAGCGAGCGGCAGCCTGACGGGCGCTGTCGAGAATCGCTTTCTTGCCCGTCTCCCACGGCACGATTTCTTGGACATCCATTCCGTAGTAGGGAAGAACCCCTGCACCATCCCGAGGACGCTCTCTTTCGAGTCCGCCTCAAAGATGCCAAAGCCCTCCTGGGGCGTGAACCAGCCGAGCTCCTTCAGCGCTCCTCCCGCAAGCAGTTGATCGCCACCACCAGTCGCGGCTTCCAGAACACCAAGCACTTCTTTCGGGTTAGTGGGCCAAGCGGACGGATTCGCTCTCCAAGAGACCATGTACCGCGCCACGGGCGGCGCCCATTTCGTCGTTGAAGTACGGGAAGTGCCATGCCGAGTGAACTCATCGACGGGGCTGTGAGAGGCGACCGAAGCGAGCGCATTTAGGTGTCGGTCCCCGTGGATGGTTGAACGGGTATGAACCGGGGGATCCAGCGCCGGACCTGCTTGCAATACCCGTCGTACTCGGACCCGTGCGTCCGGCGCAGCGTTGGCTCCTCGTACAGCACGACGAAGAGATGGAAGCCGAGGGCGACAACGGCGGCATAAATCAGCACGTCACCACTGCCGAGCAGTAACGCCTCGCCGACGATGATCGTGACCACTCCGAGATACATCGGGTTCCGGACGAACCGGTAGAGGCCGCTGATCACGAGATGCTGGGTCGGAACCGCCGGCGTGAGCGTTCCCCGACCTTTCCACACGAAGCGGACGATCGACTCGGCGAGCACCGGGACCCCGACGACGATGAGGGCGATCCCGAGCCCCCGCAGCCAGCTCCATCCGAGCAAAGGCTCGTGCAGTTCCCAGCCCGACAGGAGCCACGGCACGAGCACGATGAGCGGTCCAGGGCCGACGAACAGGACGAACCCCAGGCTGACGAGCACCGGGCCGACCAGCGAACGTCGCTCCGGTGACGCGCTCACGGCGACAGCTAACGCGGCGGGCTGAGGGCGGCCTCGACGACGGCGGCGACGTCGGCGACGTCGGCGCCGAGCAGCGTCGCCGGGTCGGTGCCCGTCTGCAGCAAGGACATGAGCAACGACAACACGATCGTCACCAGTCCGTTTGCGATCTGCTGGGCGTCGATGTCGGTTCGGACCTGCCCGGCGAGCTGTTGGGCGCGTATCCGCTCACCGCACTCCTTGCGCAGCTGCTCGAGCGCCGGGATCGTGATCAGGCGCACGGTGAACTCGGGCTCCAGGCCGGTGAGGACTCGCCGCGCCAGGGGATGGCGGTCGAGCGCGGACAGGAGCGTGAAGATCAACGTCCCCCGCCAGTGGTCGAGATCCACGGCGTCGGTGAGGCTGGCCAACCCCTCGTCGACGACGGCGGCGGCGTCCTCATCGACGGCGGCGAGGAACAGCGCCTCCTTGTTGGGAAAGTAGACGTACGCCGCGGTGCCGCTCAGCCGCGCGTCGCGGGCGACCTCGGCGACCGAGGTCCCGCGGTAGCCGTCACGGCCGAAACGGGCGATCGCCGCGTCCAGCAACGCCTGGCGGGTGCGCTCGCCCTTGGTCATCGACGGGTTTCGCTGCGCCATGATCAGAGCATAACTCCTGAAATGAGGGATTGCATCAATTCCTCAGATCCTTTACATTAGGCGACTAGGTGCGGTCGGTACCGCCCGGTTTGGGCGTTATCGGCGGGCCGCCACCAACCGATCTCGACGTCCTCGAGCCCAGGGAAGACAAGCCATGACAGCGACACAGACCGCCCGTCCGAAGGACAGCACGGCTCGGATCGAGCAGCTGAACCGGGCATCGCTGCGCCGGATCATCGAGCCCGACGAAGAGGTCACCGGCAGCCTGACCAAGCAGCAGGTGATCCCGGACGAGCTCCTCTCGATCGACGGGCTCGACCTCGATCTCACCCCCGAACAGCGCGCCACGCTCGCCCGGGAGGAGATGGCTTCGATCGTGCGCTTCGGGATCCTGTTCGAGGCGATCCTCATCTCCGGCTTCGGGTACCAGCTCGCGCTGAGCACTGACGTCACCGACGCCCGGTTCACGTACGGCGCTCCACGAGCTCGGCGAGGAGACGCGTCACTCCCGCCTGTTCGTGCGCCTCGTCGACCAGCTCGAGCCTCAGCAGCGCAACCCGTTCGAGAGTCCCCTCGCTGCTCGCATCCGCTCGCGCATGCTGCCGTTGCTGCTGCGCCGCCCGGCAACACTCGACGCCTTCGTGCTGGCGGGCGAAGAGATCCCCGACCTCTTCCAGAAGCTCGCAGCCGAGCATCCCGAGACCGACGACTATGTGCGCGACGTCAGCCGCTACCACCGCTTGGAGGAAGCCCGCCACATCGCCTTCGCCCGCACGACCGTCGGGGAGCACTATCGGAAGGCAACGTGGACCGATCGATTCGCGGTGCGCCGAATCGTGCCCTTCGGGATCGTCGGCATGTTCGATTTCATGGTGCAGCCGTTCGTGTACCAAACCGTCGGGCTGCCTGCGTTCCGCACCTGGCGCAAGGTTCGCCGACTGCCACGACGCCTGGAGCTACGCCGGCAATGCGCGCGCGCCGTCCTCAAGGCTCTGATCGACGCCGACGTCATCAAGCCGGGGCGTATCCCGCGGCCGTGGCGGCGCGTTGCCGGTGTGCGCAGGGACGGAACCCCGCTTTCGGAATGATGGACGGCAAGGTCGTCGCCATCACCGGGTCGAACATCGGTATCGGCAAAGAGACCGCGGTGGCGCTGGCGTCGATGGGCGCCCCCGTCGTCCTGGCCTGCCGCACCCAGGACAAGGCCGCTGCTGCCGCCTCCGACGTGAGGGAACGGTCCGGGAACGACGACGTCCACGTCGTCAGGCTCGATCTCGCCGACCTGGCAACCGTCCGCGCGTGCGCCGAAGAGATCAAGCGGTTATGGACACGCCTCGATGTGATGATCAACAACGCCGGCGGGATTTGGACGGAGCGGCGCACGACCGTGCAGGGCTTCGAGCAGACGTTCGGCGTCAACCACCTCGGCCACTTCTACCTGACGGCCCTGCTCCCTCACTGGAGGGCAGGACGGGTGGCTTCTGGGTGCGCCGCCGCCCTCGCCGCATGAGCAGGGCAGCCCGTGACGACGGCATCGCCGATCGGCTGTGGGCCGAGAGCGAACGCCTCCAGGCGTCGGTCGGGTTCCCGGTCGAGCCGACTGCTTTCGCGGTCACCAACCGGTCTCGGACAGGAACGCCCGCACGAGGCTGACCGTCGTCTCGGGGTTGTCGCCGGCGGCGTGATGACCGGCGCTGCCGACCGTTGCCAGGCGCGCGTCGGGAATCAACGCAGCGACCTCCTCGGCGCCCTCGCTCGAGAGCACATCGCTCTTCGCGCCCCGCAAGACGAGCACCGGGCACGTGAGCCCGGTGACCTCGGAATCGAGACCGGCGAGCAGCTGGCGCCATCCGCCCGGTGGCTGCCCGGCGGAGCGCAGGCGCCGCCCGTACGAGTGCTTCCATTCCCACCGCCCGTCGGGACGTTGACGAAGGTTGCGACGTAGGTTGTCGACCTTCACCTGCCTGCGATGCGGCAGGTACTGCGCCACCTCGGCCGCCGCCTCCTCGAGCGAGCCGAACGACTCGTGGCGCGTCATGAAGTCGATGATGCGATTGACGCCCTCGTCCTCGAGTCGATGGCCGATGTCGATGAGCGCGATGGCAACGGCAACCTCGGGCTTCCGGGCGGCTAGCGTGAGGCTCACGATCCCGCCCAACGACGCGCCGACGAACGCGGCGCGCTCTAGGCCGAACTCGTGCAAGAGCGGCGGGATCGTGGCCGCGAGCGAATGGCGGTCCATCTCGTCGATGGGGTCCGAATCGCCGTGACCAGGCAGGTCGGGCGCGAGCACGTGGTGCGTGGGCGCCAAGGTCGCGCCCAGCTCCTCCCACATGTACGCGGTCTGGCCGCCGCCGTGCAGGCAGACGACCGGGCGCGCCGAGCTGGGGCCCCACTCGAGGTAGTGGACCTGTCGCTCGTCGACGATCGTGAAGCCGCTGCGGCCGCCGGTGGGAACGTCGTGGCGAGGAGCGAGGAACTCGAACTCGGCGTTGGCCGTCGTCACGCGCCGTTGCCCCGCCCGAGCAGCCACGCCGCGTTGTCGTGGTACAGCCCGCGCGCGCTCGCGGGATCGGAAGTCGTGTCGTCGAGAGCCCGGTAGTCGTCGAGCGGGTGCGCGGTCCCTTCGGAGTGCGGGTAGTCGCTGCAGCACATGAACAAGTCGCCGACGCGCTGGATCAGCCGCTCGGGACGCTCATACGAAAACGCCGCGACACGCACCTGGCGGCGCACGTACTCGCTGGGCGCCAACGGCACTTCGGCCACCGCCTTGCCGTGCAGTCGGGTGACGAACCGCACGCCGCCGTCGAGGTACATGAGGAACATCGGCATCCAGACCGCCGACAGCTCGATGACGCCGATGCGCAGCTCGGGGCGGCGTTCGAGCACGCCGTTCACGACCAGGTCCGAGATGGCGAGCGCGGCCGGCACCCAGAGGAACACCGACGACAACACGGGGTTCGTCGGCTCGGGGTCGGAGGCGTACCAGGCCTCGTCGAACGGCCGTTGCTGATTGGCGACATGGAATACAGGCGCGACGTCGTGCTCGATGAACGCAGCCCAGGCGCGGTCGAGGTCAGGGTGCGAGAGCGGGCGACCGTCGACGAGCGCCGGCGCGATCATCGCCAGCCGGACTCCGCCGGAAGCCAGCGCCGTGAGCTGCTGATCGAGCCAGTCGAGGTCGCGGAGCGTCAGGTGCGCGACAGGGTGCAACCGGCCCTTGCCCTCGGCCGCGACCTCGAGCGCCCAGCGGTTCCACGCGCCCATGTTCGTCTTCGAGGCCTCGAGGTCACCGACCAGGTTGTGCTCCCACACGAGCCCATAGTTCGGGAACAGGAACGCCTCCGCGAGACCGAGACGGTCGAGCTCGGAGACGCGAGCGCTCGGTTGCCAGTACTCGACCGGGAGGATGTCGTCGTACCGGTGCTCGGGCGGCTTTCCCGCCAACGCGCGCTGGAGCCGGGCACCGACCTCGTCGGTCTCGCCGGGAATGGTCACGTCCGCGAGCACCATGCGGCGGCCCTGCCAACGCAGCCAAGCATTGCCGGCCTCGTCGTCCACGATCTGGAGCGCCTTGTCGCGATCGCTCGGGTCGGAGTAGTCGGCCCACAGTGTTCGCGACTCGAACAGGTGCTGGTCGCAGTCGATGACTTCCGTAGCGTTCATGCGCGGGGAGGATACCCGTCACCACGCGCGGCTGACACTGGTGTCAGGTGCATGTGGGAAGATGCCGCGGTGGACGTGCTGCACGGGCTCACGTTCGCCGACGTGCTGCGCGAGCACCGGCGAAGCTGGCCCCAGAAGCCCGCCGTCGTCGATCGCGACTTCGGCCGCGACGTCCGGCTCACCTACACCGAGCTCGACGACCGCGCGAACCGGCTCGGGCACGCCTTGGCCACCGCCGGGGTCGGTCCCGGTGACCGGCTGCTGTGGCTGGGCCAGAACTCGTTCCGCGTCGTCGAAGGGCTGGCGGCGGCGGCGAAGCTCGGTGCGATGTTCTGCCCCGCCAATTGGCGCCAGAGCGCCGACGAGATGGCGTTCGCCATCGACGACGTCGACGCCAAGGTCGTCATCTGGCAGGACGAGGAGATCGGCGACGCCGTCCGTAGCGCTCGCGAGCTCGCGGGATCTTCGGCGTTGTGGCTCCGGCACGACGCCGACGGCGACGGGAGCTACGAGCAGTTCATGGCCGACGCGCCGAGCGTCGACCGCGGAGACCTCATCGATCCGGCGGCGTCGCTACTCCTCATCTACACGGCTGCCTTCAGCGGCCGTCCCAACGGCGCCATGCTCAGCCACACCGCGCTCATCACCCAGGGCGTCGTGATGGGGCACCTCGCCGACATCGGTGCCGACTACGTGTACTTGAACTGTGGTCCCCTGTTTCACATCGCCACGTTCATGACCACGCTGGCGACGTTCGTCGCCGGCGGCACCAACGTGTTCAGCCGGCGGGTCGACGCCGAGGAGCTGTGCCGGCTCATCGAGGCGGAGCGCTGCACGGGCGCGTTCCTCATGGGGCCGACCCTCGAGCAGATCCTCGAAGTGAACAAGGACCACCGTTACGACCTCAAGACACTGCGCGGCTTCCGCGGCAAGCGCGCATGGAACGAGATGATCACCATCGACACGAGCCCGTGGGCGCGTAATCCGGGCGGCTACGGCCAGACCGAGGTCATGGGCATGTTGACGTTCAACACGCTCGCCGACGCCGCGGTCGGTACGCACGGCCGCCCGTCGCCGGTCGTCCAGGTCCGAATCGTCGACCCGAACGACCAGGAGGTGCCGCAGGGTGAGACGGGCGAGATCGTGGCGCGTGGGCCGACCGTCATGAACGGCTATTGGAACCGCCCCGAGGAGAACGCGCGCCGTCAACGCTACGGCTGGCATCACACGAACGACCTCGGCCGGCGTGAGACCGACGGGACGATCACGTTCATCGGGCCGGCGACGCGCATGATCAAGTCGGCGGCGGAGAACATCTACCCGGCCGAGGTCGAGGGCGCCATCGCCAAGCATCCCGCCATCGCCGAGTGCGCGGTCATCGGCGTGCCCGACAAACGGTGGACGCAGTGCGTGAAGGCGATCGTCGTCCTGAAGGACGGCACGACCGCGACCGCCGACGACATCATCGAGCACTCGCGTACGCACATCGCGTCGTACAAGAAGCCGCGCACGGTGGAGTTCGTCGAGAAGCTGCCCCGCCAGGGCTTCGCGGTCGATTACGACGCCCTCGACGCCCAGTTCGGCGGGGGCGGCTACCCGGGTGGCAGGAACCGGAGCGCGTGAGCGACGACGCGCCGGTCGTCCGCGTCGGCGATCCTGGCGGGTCCTACCGGCGGCGGATCCGAACGACCACGGTGGAGAACGGCGTCGTGGAGGGCGGGCTCGAGGACGACTTCCACCACTTCGAGGTGACGCTGCGCCACGACGGCGAACGCGTGACCGGCATCGAGGCCCGCTCCCGGCGCTGGCCGTGGGCCACGTGCCCCGACGCGGCCTCCCAGCTGCCGCCGATCGTGGGGATGCCGCTGTCCCTTCGGTGCACTGCGATCGCCGCAGTGGCCGACCCGCGCATGAACTGCACCCACCAGTTCGACCTCGCCGGCCTGTGCGTCAGCCACGCTGCTCGGCGGCTCGGGCGGCGCCAATACGACGCCGAGCTCCCGCCCGCCGTCGACGGAATGACAGCGCCGCGCCTGTGGCGCGACGGCGAGCTGGTGCTGGCGTGGACGCTGTCGTGGCGGGACGGCCGGCCCCGGCTCGTCGACTGTCCGCCGTACGACAGGGCGCCGTGGCGAGGCGGCTTCTTCCGGTGGGCGGACGAGACGTTCGACCCCGAGACGGCCGAGGCCGCGATCGTGTTGCGCCGGGCCTGCGAGATCGGCATGGGCCGGGGCATGGACCTGGAGGCCTACGACTCGGCCGCTGAGCTCGGCCCGATGATGGGCGGCGTCTGCTACACGATGCAGCCGTCGGTGATGCCCGTCGCGTTTCGCAATCGAGGCAGCATCCGCGACTTCGCCCGCCACCCCGGCGCGCTGTTGCGTGAGTCCTGATGCGTCTCTCAACTTCGCATAGCGAAGTTGAGAGACCGCATCGTGTCCGGCTAGCCGAGCGGCCCGAGCCCGACCAGCTCGGCGAATCGACGCAATCCGTCGATCGCCTCGGGCGAGCGACGCCACGGCGACACGAGGAGTCGAGTCACACCCAGCTCTTCCCAGCGCTTCACGTCGTCGTGTTTCTCGACCGGTCCGCCCAAGCAGATCTGGAACGACGCGTCGTCGCGCCCGTACTCGCGTCGTAGCTCACGCAGGCGCTCGATCGGGGCGGCCGCCGTCTCCAGTGTGTGGCCCATGCCGATCCAGCCGTCACCGAGGCGCGCCGCGCGGCGCAGCGCCGCGGGGCTTTCGCCGCCGATCAGGATCGGCGGCCACGGCTGTTGGACCGGCTTGGGCTCGAACGCGACCGCGTCGAAGCGGAAGAACTCACCTTCGTGCGCGACCTCCGGCTCGCTCCACAGCCGCTTGCACACCTCGAGGGCTTCGTCGACACGGCGCCCCCGGGACTCGAAGTCGAGTCCGGCGGCGCGCCACTCCTCTCCGAGCCAGCTCGCCCCCACACCGAACTCGATCCGGCCGCCGGACACGACGTCGAGAGTCTGCACGGCTCGCGCGGCGATGAACGGATGGCGGAGCCCGATGTTGTACACGTGCGTGCCCAGCCGCACATGCCGGGTGCGGCCGGCGAGGTAGCCGAGGTACGTGAACGCGTCGAAGACCGGCGTGGTCGGCGGCACGGGCGGGTGCTCCTCCCCCGGATGCGGCGACCGGCTCATCCGCACGGGGAGCACGAGGTGCTCGGGCAGCCAGACCGACTCGTAGCCGAGCCGCTCCGCCTCGTCCGTGACGTCGAAGTGGAAATGGGCATTGAGCGCGCCGAGGGCGATCCCGAACTTCACGTCGTGAAACTCCCGTCGTCGGCGCGGCGCCATCCCCCGGCGGCGTAGTTGCCGCCATCGACGTGGATCGTGGTACCGGAAACGAACCGGCCGAGGTCACTGGCCAGGTAGACGGCCGCGGCAGCGACGTCGTCGACATGACCGCGCCGAGGCAGCGGCGTGTTCATCGGGAGATCCGCACCGATGCCGGGTGTGGGAATCACGTCGGGCGCTATGCAATTGACCCGAATCATGCGATCACCCAGCTCGAGTGCGAGCGTCTTGGTGAGGTTCGCGACGGCGGCCTTCATCGCCGCGTACACCGCGTAGCCGGGCGCGGCGCGGTGCGCCTCGATCGATGTGAGGTTCACGATCGAGCCGCCGGAGTCGGCCATCAACGGGACGACGCCCCGAATCAAATGCGTGACGCTCACGAAGTTCTCGCGTATCAGAGAGTCCTGCCCCTTGGCGTTCACGTCGAGGTACGCAGCCTGAAAGCCGCCGCCGGCGTTGTTCACGAGGACGTCGACGCGCCCGAACTGCTCGCCCACGACACCGAGGAAGCCGTCGACCTGCTCGGACTCGCGCACGTCGAGCTCCGCCGCGACGACGCGCCGCCCCGTGGCTTCGATCGCGTCTGCGGTCTGATCGAGGTTGGGAACGTCGCGGTCACAGATCGCGAGGTGGGCGCCGAAGTTGGCGAAGGCGAGCGCGATCGCCTCGCCGATACCGACGGCTGCCCCCGTGACCACTGCAACGCGATCGGTCAGTAGTGCAGCAGACGGTTCGAGCGGCATTTCTCTCCTTGTCGCCGTCGCAAGCTCCGGCTTTGCGGCGACGGTCGGCAAAGCCGCCGTCGCCGCGGCGGCGCAGGCTACCGCCCTCGTAAGCTGCCCGGCACGAGCTACTCACTTGCAAGCAAGAAGGTCTTGATCACGGGCGCGTCGTCGGGCATCGGCGCCGCGCTCGCCGAGAGCTTCGCCGAACGCGGCGCGGTTGTCGGCATCTGCGCGCGGCGTGAGGACCGCCTGCGCGACGTGCTCGAACGGGTCCACAAGCACTCCCCCGAGTCGCGCTCGTGGGTCGTCGACCTGTCGGAGATCGACGGCGTGGAAGCGTTCGCGCGCCGCGCCGATGACGAGCTGGGTGGGATCGACGTGCTCGTGAACAACGCCGGCATCCCGAAGCGCCGTCCCGTCACCAAGCTGGCACCCGCCGTGGTCGAGGCCGTGATGGCGCTCAACTACTTGTCGCCCGTGCGACTGACGCTCGCCCTCCTTCCCGGTCTCGTCGAGCGGAGCGGGCGCATCGTGAACATCTCGTCGGTCGCGGCGCGGCTCGGTCCGGGGACGGAGGCGGCGTACGCCGCGTCCAAGGCGGCGCTGACAGCCTTCTCCGAGGCGATGGCGGTCGACCTCGCCGACACCGGCGTGAAGGTCCACGTCGTGAACCCGGGCATCATCGACACCGAGCTGTTCCGGCTGCCCGACAACGACGAGCCCATCGCCGACATGAGCATGGCGCTTCCCGTCGACGCCCTCGTGCAGCCCGTCGTCGACCAGCTCGACTCGGGCACCTTCGAGATCTACGTGCCGACGTGGTTCCAGGAGATCGTCGCCGGCAAAGTCGCCGACCCGGACGGGTTCCTCCGGGGCTCGATCGAGTACCTGCGCAGCCGCCGCGCCAGCAGCTAGTCAGCTTCCTCTGCGCGGGCCGACTCCTCGTGCTCCGCCGCCTCGCGCTGCTGCTTCTTGCGGCGGCGGGCGGTGATCCGTGACGGCTTGCTGCCGGTCGCGTCTTCGAGCGCCTGGATCGTGGCCCGCGCCGAATCCGTACGCGTGACCTGGACCACGACCGGCTCCTCGGCGTCGGGCACCGTGAGGGCGATGTTGTAGAAGCGGTTCGTCTGCGAGCCGCTCTCGGTCGCCGAGAACGCCGCCCACTTCTCGGCCGCTTCTGCCGAGACCTTCACGTCCGTCACGGGCCACGCGCCGACTTCTTCATCGACTTCCGGCGGCCAGGCGCGGCCGCCCGTGCAGGTGAACACGCGGATGGAGCTGGGCGTGAGGACGAGCGCATTCTGGTGTCGCAGGCCCGACTTGCGGCGCGACCGCCCGAATAGCGACTTGAGCGCGCCGCCGAGCGTTCCTTCCTGGCTGCCGGCCGCGCCCACGATCAGCGCCCGTACCACCGGCTCCGAGAGATGCCCGTCCACGGCGGCGGTCGCGGCCTCGTTCTCGTAGTCACGCCTGCCCATGCGTGGTGAGCCTCCGTCGCGCTACTCGAGCAGGTCGGGCTGGTCGCGGACGATCTTCTCGTAGAGAGGCTGGAAGCTGAAGTACCCCGCCGCGTGCGAGCCGACCTGCGACGCGGTGAGCTTCGCCATGTCGGGGTCGATCAGCACGGGGTCGCCCGCCGCTTCTGCGAGCAGTTGCGCCTGGCACGACCGCTCCATGGTGATGAACCACCACGCCGCCTCGTCGACCGAGTGGCCGACGGTGAGCAGGCCATGGTTGCGGAGGATCACCGACTTGTGATCGCCGAGCGCATGCGCGATGCGCTTGCCTTCCTCGAGATCGAGCACGACGCCCGTGTAGTCGTCGAACAGCCCGTGGTCTTCGTAGAACGCGCACGCGTCCTGCGTGATCGGATCGAGGAGACGGCCCAACGAGGACCATGCTTTGCCGTGAAGCGAGTGTGAGTGCGCGGCCGCGACCACGTCGGGACGCGCCGCATGCACCTGCGAGTGGATTGCGAACGCGGCGCGGTTGACCGTCGCGTCGCCTTCGACCACCTCGCCGGTGCTGTCGACGCAGATCAAGTCGGAGACACGGATGTGCTTGAAGTTCATCCCGAACGGGTTGACCCAGAAGTGGTCGAGGTGTTCGGGATCG
>DASPXI010000029.1:0-5226 GCA_035637335.1 Acidimicrobiia bacterium | reverse complement strand
CGCATCCGAAAGTGCGACTCAGCGCGCACGTGTCGTGGGCATCGCCCGCCGGCATGGACCGCACACTCGAGATCTTCATCGAGAACTTGCGCCGTTATGCCAACAAGGAGCCGCTCTTACATCATGTCGACGCCGACGAGGGCTACTAGCTCGACCAGGGCTCGCCGTAGCGCTCCCGAAACGCTTTCTCCGCCACCGGCGCGCGACCGGGTGGTCCGAGCTTGCGATCCGGCCATCCGAGCGGAACGACCGCGATCGGGCGAACGTGATCGGGGAGGGCGAGCAGCGAGCGGAGCTCGTCACCGAAGACGGTGGTGATCGTGGTGAGTGCGGCGCCGAGCCCGAGAGCCTGCGCCGCCAGCAGCAGGTTCTGCACGGCCGGCCACACCGACGCTTCGAGCACGGCTTCGACACAGCGTGACGTGTCGCCGCCCACGACGACGAGGACGGGCGCGTTGGCGATGCCACCCGTCGCGCCTGCCTCGACCTTGGCGAACACGTCAGGGCTCAGCCGAGGCCGCGAGAAGTCGCGTCCGCCGCCTTCCCATGCTTGGCGGTTGAGCTCACCGATCCGAGCGCGCGCCCGGGCGTCGCGCACGACGACGAACACCCACGGCTGGGTGTTCTCGGCGCTCGGGGCGTACGTCGCCGCTTCGAGCACGCGCTCGACGAGGTCGTCGGGGACGGGCTCGTCCGTGAACGCCCGGTGGGCGCGCTGCGTGCGGATGACAGAGAAGAGGTCTCGACCGGTCACGCCGACCGTTCGCCGAGGCGGCGGAACGTGTTCACGTACATGATCCGCAGCTCGGGCGTGTTCGCCCACCCGTCCCATGCGGGCGTGCCCGGCTTCCCGATCCGCTCGGCGACGAGCGGCGTCATGGTCCGGAACGTGGGCTCGGGATCGTCGGTGTCCATCTCATAGAAGTGGAGAAAGCGCGGATCGCCGCCGGTGACGTTCTCGTACGGCGTGATCATCGAGTACCCGGGCACGCCGGCCTCGGCGATGTGGCGGATGTGGACGAAATCGGCCCAGTCCCGCAGGGCCTGCGCCTGGTCGGGCTGCCGAGGGCTGATGAGCACGAGCATGATCCCGAGCGTCGGGCGCCCGGTGAGCGAACCCTGGGCGGGACGCGGTGCGCGTCGGAAGTGATGGCCGGTGATCGCGCCGGGGGTCCGCGGGGACTGGAACGAGTCGTCGACCTCGTACACGCCGAGCAACCCGAATTCCGGGAGCTTGCGTGGCAAGTCGGTGCGGTCGCGGCACGCGTTCTCCCACCAGGTGGCGCGCGAAACGCCTGGACGGTCGAGCAGTTGGGGGACGCGATTCGCCGCGTAGTTCTCGCCGGCGGCGTCGGTCATCTCGAGGTACAGGCCGGGCGTGACGCGGTCTTCCACGGGTCCGAATCCTAGGCAGCGGTTCAGGCGGGCAGCCTGAGGAGGGCACGAGGGTTCTCGCACGCCATCCGCCGGATCGCACCCTCGTCGAGTCCTTCGGCGAAGAGCGCGTCGGCGAATGCCTGAAAGCCCTCGGCGGGGCGCACGTTGACCTTCTGGCCGTAGTCGGTCGCCAGCGTGCAGCGCTCGAAACCGATCGTGCGCGCCGCGGCCGCGATTTCGCTCACCTGTCGTGTCGCCAGCGCGCCGAGGCACGTGAGCGCGCACAGCTCGACCGTGGCACCGAGGTCCGCGAGCTCGACGCATTGTTCGACTGTGAGATTCGGGCCGGCGAGCTCCTCCATTGCATGGGTGACGAGCGCGGATCCGCGCCGCCCGAATTCCTTCGTCACCGCGAGGTGCTCCTCCCAGGTGACGTGGCCGGTCGCGAGCACGGCGCCGAACTCTGCGATGAGATCGAGGACCGCATGCGTCTCACGCGACAGTGAGCCGTCGGCGTCGATCACCGACAAGCCGGGGCCGGGGATGCCGAGCTGCTCACCGATCCCATTCAGCTGATCCTGGCGGCTAGTGAGGGTTGGCAGCCACACGATCCTGGCGCCGAGACGGAGCGCGGTCTCGACCGCGGCCGGGTTCACACCACCGACGTCGTAGTCACAGCAGATCCCGCCGAACACGCGCACGCCGTCGACAACCTGGTTGACGATCGCCGCGAGGGCCGGTGTCGGGTAGTCGTGCGATTTGAGGACCAGTGCCGCGTGGCCGGCAGTCGCCGCGTCACGCGCCGCTTCGAGCGCATCAACCGATCGCTCGCGGTGCGCGTCCGGCCCGAAGTGACAGTGGAGGTCGGCCGCGCCCGTGAGGTCGACCGCGGCCCTGCTCTTCGCCACGATCTCAGTCTTCGAGCCGGAACCCGATCTTCATCGTGACCTGGAAGTGGCCGACTTCACCGCCATTGATCCATCCCCTGATCTCGGTGACCTCGAACCAGTCGAGGTTGCGCACCGTCTCGCTGGCGCGCGAGACGCCATTGCGGACGGCCTGCTGGACGCTGTCGGTCGAGGTCCCGACGACCTCCGTGACCCGGTACGTGTGATCTGGGTGAGAGGGCATCAAGACTCCTCGGGCGACGGCAAGGAACGAGAGCGGAAACGCCACACCGTACGCCCGTACGCTTCGCCTGTGCCCCGACGCCACGACCGCGATGCAGGCGGCGACGCAGCAGTGCTCGCAGCAAAGGCGCAGCTTCGCGAAGAAGTCTGGAACGCGCTGGCCGCTGCCAAGGTGACGCGCTTTCCGGGCGCCGAGGGCCGGATCCCCAACTTCGTAGGCGCCGAGCGCGCGGCCGAGCGCCTGCGGAGCGAGCCGGCCTGGCGCGGGGCCCACACGGTCAAGGCGAACCCCGACTCGCCACAATGGCCGGTGCGGCAGCGCACGCTCGAGGACGGTAAGACCCTGTTCATGGCGGTGCCGCGGCTGGCCGAGGACAAGCCCTTCTTCCTCCTCGATCCGGCTCGGCTCACGGGCTCGCCGCGCCAGGCGTCGTCGATCAAGGGCGCGTCGCGCTCGGCCGTTCCGGTCGACGTCGCGGAGCTCGCGCCCGTCGACCTCGTCGTCGCAGGTTGCGTCGCGGTGAGCGAAGACGGCGCACGGCTCGGCAAGGGCGGCGGCTTCAGCGATCTCGAGCTCGCCATTGCGGCCGAGGCAGGCCTCGTCGGACCTGCGACCCTCGTCGCGACGACCGTGCACGAGCTGCAGGTCCGGCCGGCGGGTGAGATACCAACGGTCGCTCACGACGTTCACGTCGATCTCGTTGTCACCCCGGATCGAATCATCGAGTGCGCGCGCCCTACCGGATACGAAGCCCCGCGCCTGCGCTGGGCAGAGCTGACCGAAGACAAGGTCGCGGCCATCCCGCTGCTACAGCGCCTGCGCGCGACACGGCGCTGACGCGGACCCGTCCGGTAACGTGACGCACATGTCAGCGAACGGAGCGCGCCTGTGACGCGCCGGTCGGCGCCGCCTCCGGGGCAGGCGCCGATGCCGGCTGCGAACGCGGCCGCGCTGTTGCGTCGCAATGCGACGGACGCCGCGATCCGTGACCGGCCGGCCGTGAAGTTCGGTGACACCGTGTGGACGCACGCCGAGTACGTCGCAGAGGCCGACCGCTGGGCGCGGCTCTTCATCGCCCGCGCGCCCTCCGACCGTCCGTTGCACGTCGGGGTACTGCTCGACAACACACCCGACTACCTCTTCGCCCTGGGCGGCGCGGCGTTGGCGGGCGCGGCGGTCGTCGGCCTCAACCACACTCGCCGCGACGAGCACCTCCTGCGCGACATCACGCACACCCACGTCGCGCTGATCGTCACCGAGCCCCGGCACGAGGCGCTCCTCGAGCCCATTGCCGATCGCCTGCCGGCCGAACCCGACAACCTGCTCGTCTCGACCCGGTTCGTCGACGACGCCGATCCCGTGCCCGCGCTCGGCAAGCCGCTCGACGACGCCCTCGCCGCGGTCTCGGGCGAGGAGCCGGGCCTCGAGCCGGACCCAGACTCGCTCTGGGCGCTCATCTTCACCTCGGGCACGTCCGCGGCGCCGAAGGGGGTCGTGTGCAGCCAGCGGCGGTTCATGGTCACCGGCAACCGGATGGGCATGATCATGGACCTCGATCGCGACGACGTCGGTTACGTCTGCATGCCGCTCTTTCATTCGAACGCGCTGATGGTCGGTTGGGCGCCGTCGATCGTGTACGGGGCGTCGGTCGGTTTGGCCAGGAAGTTCAGCGCGTCGCGCTGGCTCCCCGACGTGCGCCGGTACGGAGCGACCTACTTCAACTACACGGGCAAGCCGCTCGCGTACCTGCTAGCCACGCCCGAGCGCCCCGACGACGCCGACAACCAGCTGCGAGTCGCGTTCGGCAACGAGGGATCGCCCGAAGTGGTCGAGGCGTTCTCGCGCCGGTTCGCGGTGGAGGTCATCGACGCCTACGGCGCCACGGAGGGCGGCGTGGCCGTCGACCGCGAAGCCGAAGAGCGCGCCAACGCGCTCGGCAAGGTCGCGTCCTCCGTCAAGGTGGTCGACGAGGAGGGCAACGAAAAGCCCGCCGCCCGCTTCGACGACGAGGGCCGGCTCGTCAATGCAAGCGAATGCGTCGGCGAGATCGTGAACACCGCGGGCGCGGGCCCATTCGAGGGCTACTACAACAACCCCGAGGCGAACGAACGGACGCTGCGCTTCGGCTGGTACTGGACCGGCGACCTCGGCTACCTCGACGCCGACGGCTACCTCTACTTCGCGGGCCGCAACGCCGACTGGCTCAGGGTGGACGGCGAGAACTTCCCCGCCGGTCCCATCGAGGCCGCGCTCGCCCGGCACCCTGACGTCGTGCTCGCCAGCGTGTACGGCGTCCCCGACGACCAGGCGGGCGACCAGGTCATGGCCGGCCTGGTCCTGCGCGACGGTGCGGACTTCGACCCGGCGGCGTTCGCGGCGTGGGTCGATGCCCGAGACGACATCGGCCCGAAATGGCGGCCGCGTTACGTGCGCATCCTGCGCGACCCGCCGACGACCGGAACCAACAAGATCGTCAAGCGAAGCCTCGTGCACCAGAAGTGGCGCGCCGACACCGACCCGATCTACGTGCGCGAGCGCGGCGAAACCGTGTACCGGCCGTTCACGTCGGACGACGCGCGGGCGCTCTACGAGTCCTTCGTCCGCTACAAGCGCGAGCGCTTCTGGGACCTCTGATGGATCTGAGCTTCACGGACGACGAGCGCGCGTTCGCCGACGAAGTGCGCGCCTGGCTGGAGGCCAACGTCGAACTCCCGCCCC
>DASPXI010000028.1:0-12387 GCA_035637335.1 Acidimicrobiia bacterium | reverse complement strand
CGTTCGTTGCGATGTCGCACCAGGTGCCTGGAGGGATCGACTGGGGCTGGCTCCGGAGCGGTGTGCAGTCGCGCCTGGACGAGCTGACGTACCGGCGAGCGCGCCTCTTGATGGTGGCGAGCGAGACGCTCGCAGCCGACTTGCGCACCCGCGGCTTTCCGGCGGAGAAGATCCGAGTCGTCGCGCCCGGTCGTGACCCGGCGCGCCCGGTCGAGCCGCCGCCGGATCTGCGCGCCGGACGACGTGCTGCGTTTCTGTGCGTCGCGAACTGGATCCCGCGCAAAGGCATCCTGGACGTCCTGGACGCCATGAGTCGTCTTCCCGCCGACATCGCGACCCTCCACCTCGTCGGCGACGACCGCGCCGACCCCGCCTACGGCGCTCGCGTCCGAGCGCGCCTGCGTGCCCCGGCACTCGCTGACCGTGTCGTGGTGCACGGTCCAAGGCCCGCCGCCGACGTCGCCGGTATGTACGAAGCGGCCGACGTGTTCGTCCTCCCGAGCACGAAGGAGCCGTACGGCACTGTCCTCGGCGAAGCGCTGGCCGCAGGGCTTCCGGTCGTCGGATGGGACGCCGGCAACCTTCCCCACCTCGCCGCCAACGGTCGTGAGGCAGTCATCCTGCCCGTCGGCGATGTTCCGGGCTTGGCCGTCGCGCTGGAAGAGTTGGCGACGAACGAAGAACGTCGGGAAGGGATGGCAGAAGCAGCGCGACGGCGCGGATCAGCCCTGCCCACTTGGGATGACACCGCGCGCGAGTTCTTCAGGACGCTCCGCGACGCGGTGTCTTAGTCGCCGACGGATGGCATCTCGTTGAACGACAGGAGAACGGCCCCGTGCCGGTCGACCCTGATCCGCGCGATGGATCCGTCGCGCACGAACATGCGCCATGCGATGTCGTCGCCGACATCGAGCGCCCAGGCGATCGCGGCCTTGATGGGGGACACGTGGCTGACGACGACGACGTCGCGCTGCGCTGCCCCCCCGGCGAGCTCCTCACACGCGGACCTGACCCGTTTGCCGAGCGCAGGCAGTGACTCGCCGCCTGCCGGAACGAAGGTCGGGTCGGCGCGCCATCGTCGCCAGACGTCCTCGCCGACCTCGTCGGGCCGGCAGCCGTCCAGCGCGCCGTAGTCGAGCTCGATCCAGCGTTCGTCGACGAGGACCGGCCTCCCGAAGGCCTCGGCGGTTTCCCGTGCCCGTCGAAGTGGGCTCGACACGACCAGGGCTTCCTCGGGAATCACGCGCGCCAACGCGTCGGCTTGCCGCCGCCCCACTTCGGAGAGCGGTGGGTCCTGACGACCGAGCAGCAGGCCGCGGGCGTTCTCGGCGGTCTGTCCGTGACGGACGAGAACCAGCACGAGGGAACGGTACCGGTCTGCTCAGGCGCTCGGCGCCGCCTCAGAGGCGGGATGCTCGACGACCGCGACGACACGGCTGGACATGAAGCGTGCCGAGCGGACGACCTGGCCGCCACGGGTGACCTCTGCGACCTCGACGGTCCCGCGGGCGATGAGCACGTCGACGCGCCGTCCTTCTCGCGTCGCAACGATCTCGAACCCGCGAACCTCGTTGCCGGTATCGACGAGGATCTCGACCCGGTCTCCCTTCACCGACCACAGAGGTTAGGACCTCAGCGGGGGACGAGCCCGCCGTCCGCGATCAGCACCTGGCCCGTGACGAAGCTGCCGGCGTCGGACGCGAGGAACAATGCGGGCCCGACCATCTCATCGGGATGGGCGGCGCGGCGCTGGAGGCTCGCGTTCGCCATCTGCTCCTGGGCCTCGAGAGTGTTCTTTCGCATCATGTCCGTCTTGACCGACCCCGGCGCGAGCGCGTTGACGCGGATGCCGAGCGGGGCGAACTCCGCCGCCATCGATCGGGTGAAGGAGTACAAGGCGGCCTTTGCCGCCGCGTAGGTCGCCAGGAACGGTGCGTGCAAGAAAGCCCCGGCCGAGATCACGTTGATGACCGCCGCCGACGGGCTCTTCTCGAGATGGGGGAGTGCCTCTTGGACGAGGAAGACGGGCCCCCGCAGGTTCACGTCCATCGATTTGGCGTACGCCTCAGGCGTGAAGTTGCCGAGATCCTCGCGTAGGGGCGTGGCGGCGTTGTTCACGACGATGTCGACGCGTCCGAACACCTCGACGGTGCGTTCCACCAGCGCGCGCAGCCCGTCGAGGTCGCCCACGTGGGTGGAGACGCCGATCGCCTCGCCGCCCATCAAACGCAGCGCCCGCTCGGTCTCCGCGCACGCATCCGGCTTTCGGCTGGCCACGGTGACTCCCGCGCCGGCGGCGACGAAGCCCTCGGCGATCGACCGACCGATGCCTCTGGTGCCGCCGGTGATGATCGCCACCCGACCGGTGAGGTCGAACAGCGCCCGGAGCTGATCTCGATTCATGGCAGGACTGTCGCGCGGACGCCGGGCCCGATTCCGGCGGGTCGCCGTGATGCCCTTGGCCCGGGCCGCGTCCGCCGACACGGCGCCCTGGCCCCGTCGGCCAGACTGTTCCCTGACCCGGGGCCTCGGAGGGGGCGAAGAGCTGACGGAAGCTGGTGACTCATGCCCGACCACGTGAAGTTCGTGCTCAACGCGGCGCTGGCCCTGGCGACACTGTTCCTGACGTCGTTGCTGTGGCGCTATCCCTTGGCGCTCATCGCGCTGTTGCTCTTCACCGCCGCCGTGATCTTCAGGATCCGTCCGAACGCCACCAGCGTCGTCGTATACGCGACTGCTTTCATCTTCGGCCCCTTGGCCGAAGCGGTCTCGATCACCACCGGCGCCTGGCAGTACGACTCGAGCAACTTCCTCGGCATCCCGCTGTGGCTGCCGTTCGTGTGGGGAAACGCGGGGTTGTTCATCCTGAACATGGCCGAGCTCTGGAAGTTGCTCCTCGCACCTCGGTCGTCGCGGCGTGCCGCAATCGAACGCGTCGAGCTCGGCGCAGGATCGGGGACACCGCGAACAGCTGGCAACGGTGACGAGGCGGTGATGCCGTCGACGACCAGTCGGTGAGGCGCATCACCAACTCGGATCGTCGAGCAAGGCTGACGACTCACACCATCTGGCGCTATCGGCGAAAGCCCCAGATGTGGTGTCGCTCGCCGAGCGCCTCGTGGGCCTCCACGCCACCGATCCCGCGACCGTCTACCTGGCCGCGGCGGCACGACTACAAGAACCCACCGTCGAGGCTGTCGATTGGGCGCTGTACGACGATCGCACGCTCGTGCGGACGCTCTGCATGCGGCGGACATTGTTCGTCCAACCCGTTGCCCTCGTCCCGATCGTCCAAGCGGCCGTCACCGACGCCCTGGTTCCGGCCGAGCGCAAGCGCACGATTCGCATGATCGAAGAAAACGGCATCGCTCGCGATGGCGCCCGCTGGCTACGCGAGGTCGAGAAGCAGACGCTCGAGGCCATCGAGGCGCGCGGCGAAGCCACCGGTACGGAGCTCGCACAGGCGGTTCCGCGTCTGCGCAAGCAGATCCCGTACGGCGAAGGCAAGAAGTGGGCAGGCAAGGTGGGCATGACGACCCGGGTGCTGTTCCTGCTCTCGTGCGAGCAGCGCGTCGTTCGGGGGCGCCCCGAGGGATCGTGGATGAGCACCCGGTACCGGTGGGCGCCAATGTCGGCATGGATCCCGGACGGGTTTTCGTCTCTGAAGCCCGACGAAGCACGCGCCGAGCTGCTGCGGCGCTGGCTGGCTGCGTTCGGTCCCGGCAGGGTGCCGGACATCAAGTGGTGGACCGGGTGGTCGCTCGGCCAGACCCGCCAGGCCGTCGCCGCGCTCGACACCGTCGAGGTCGAGCTCGACGACGGCGGGGTTGGGATCGTCCTCGCAGAAGACGAAGCGCCGGTACGGTCACCGAAGCCGGCGGCGGCGCTGCTTCCGAGCCTCGACCCGACCGTCATGGGATGGGCCGAACGGGACTGGTACCTCGGTCCACACCGCCCGGCCGTCTTCGACACCAGCGGCAACGCCGGGCCCACGGTGTGGTGGGACGGCCGCGTCGTCGGCGGCTGGATCCAGCGCAAGGACGGCGAGATCGTTTGGCGCCTCCTCGAAGACATCGGAGCGGACGGGGAGCGTGCGATCGAGAAGGAAGCGGCGCGCCTACAGACGTGGCTCCGTGACACGGTCGTAGTGCCGCGGTTTCCGACCCCGCTGTACGACGAGTTGCGCGCCTGAAGAACAGTCAGACCGCGGAGTCTGCCTGCGCCGCCAGACCGGTCGCGCACTCCGAGAGGAACCGGCGGAGACCGCGCTCCAGGAGCCGGCCCGTGCCTGGCACCTTGGGAAGGAACGATGCCCGCCAGTGGATGTCGGTGCCCTCGGCCGAGAGCTGGAGCTCGACTTCGGCTCGGTAGTCGCGGACGGGCACACCGGAAAGCGAGACGTAGCCGAAGCGTTGGTCGGGGGCGACGTCGACGATCTGGTCGCGGCCTGTCGTGCGGCCGCGGCGAAACACGCGGATGGCGCCCGGGCCTTCCGGAGGTGGGT
The DNA here is from genome assembly GCA_035637335.1 of Acidimicrobiia bacterium. Lineage (GTDB taxonomy): Bacteria > Actinomycetota > Acidimicrobiia > IMCC26256 > JACDBD01 > JALZAA01. The sequence continues at coordinate 7,883 of DASPXI010000028.1, read as the reverse complement.
CGCCCTCCCGCTCGAGCTCGAAGGACTCGATCGGCGACCAAGCCGCCCAGGTTGTCCCGTCGGTCAGGAGCCCGAAGACGACGTCCGGCGTGGCTCGAGAGCGAGCGGTGACGTCGATGTGGCGGCGTCGCACGCAGTCAGTCTCTGCGGGCGCGACTGGGCGCCACGCGTGGTGGCTCGTCGGGCTGCTTCGGGTATTGCGGCGGCCAGGGCGCGTCCATGAGGCCGTTGGCCCGATCGCGCTCGTACATGTCGAGCAGCGGCTCCAGCGACTGCGGGTGCTCGTTCATGTCGGCCCACGGATCGCCGCGCGCCTCGATCCGGGCGGGGAGAGTGGAGATCGTCAGGTCGTCCGGGTGGATCTCGTCGATCTCGTCCCAATGCAGCGGCGTGGAGACCTGCGCGCCGGGCCGAGCCCGAACCGACCACGCGCCGAACACGGTCTTGTGCGGCGCGTTCTGGTTGAAGTCGAGGAAGATGCGTTCGCCCCGCTCTTCTTTCCACCATCCCGCGGTCATCAGGTCCGGGTGGCGACGCTCGAGCTCGCGGGCGGCGGCGACGGCCGCCCGCCGCACGTCGTACGAGTCCCAGCGCGGCTCGAGATGGACGTACACGTGCAAGCCGCGATTGCCCGTCGTCTTCGGGTATCCGACGATGCCGAGCTCGTCGAGGAGCGCGCGCAGGGCGGCGGCGGCCGCCCGCACGTCGGTGAAGTCGGTGCCGGGCTGGGGGTCGAGGTCGAGCCGGAGCTGGTCGGCGTGGTCGGCATCGGCGGCGAGGTACGGCCACACGTGAAAGCCGAGGCACCCGATGTTGACGGCCCAGAGGATGTGCGCGAGGTCCGCCGCCACTAAGGCCCGCGAGGTGGTGCCGTTCGGCGTGCTGACGATCGTGGTCTGCAACCAGTCGGGCGCGGACTTCGGCACCCGCTTCTGGAAGAACGAGGATCCGCTCGCGCCCTCGGGACACCGTTGCAGGAGCGTCGGCCGGCCGCCCATCGTGCGCATCAGCGGCTCCGCAAACCGCAGGTAATGGTTGACGAGGTCAAGCTTGGTCTCGCCGTGCTCCGAGAAGAACACCTTGTCGGGATGCGAGATGTGAATCTCGTGCCCGTCGACCTCGAGGACCTTCTCGTCCGCGGATGCCACGGCGTTCACGGTAGCGGCGCGATGTCCCACGGGGTGTCCTCTCGTCATCGGTCCCCTGGAGGACAACGCTGCCCGGTGGCGCTCATCGGTGACCGGGGTCACACCGGGAAGATCAGCGGCCGGCGATGACTTCATCGCGGGGTGGCGGTCGTAACGGAGGATCGCCGCAGTGGCAGGCGGACAGGAGGAGAGCCTTGGATTCGCGTCCCCCCCTTGCAATCGAAGCGTCGGGTCTGGCGAAGTCGTTCGGCGAGACGCGGGCGGTGTGCGGTGTCGACCTCGGAGTCCCGTCCGGCACCGTGTACGGGTTCCTCGGGCCGAACGGCGCGGGCAAGACCACCACCATCCGGATGCTCGCGACGCTGATCGAGCCGGACGAGGGCACGGCGTACGTGCTCGGCCACGACGTCGTCCGGGAGGCCGACGAAGTGCGCCGCCGCGTCAGCCTCACCGGGCAGTACGCCTCCATCGACGAGGAGCTGACCGGTCGGGAGAACCTCGTGCTCCTGGGTCGGCTGCTCGGCCTCCCGCACGCGCAGGCCAAGGCCCGGGCCGACGAGCTGCTCGAGGTCTTCGAGCTGGCCGATACGGCCAACCGTCAGGTCGAGACGTACTCGGGAGGGATGCGGCGCAAGCTCGACATCGCCGGGAGCATCGTGATCACCCCCGACCTCATGTTCCTCGACGAGCCGACCACCGGGCTCGACCCCCGCAGCCGGAATCAAGTGTGGGAGATCATCCGAGCGCTCGTCGCGCAGGGCACGACCGCGCTGCTGACAACGCAGTACCTCGACGAGGCAGATCAGCTCGCCAACCGGATCGCAGTCATCGATCACGGCACGGTCATCGCCGAGGGCACGAGCGGCGAGCTCAAGGCCTCGGTCGGCGCGGGCGCGCTGCACGTGCGCTTGCGTGACCCGGAACAGCGCAGCGAAGGACAGCAGGTGCTATCGCGGACGCTGGGCGTTCCTGTGCACCCTGATTCGGACGCGGCGGCGTTGACGGCGTCGGTCTCGGATCCGGAGCGTGTCGCCCGTGCGCTGATGGAGGTCGGCCGCGCAGGCGTGGCGGTGGCCGAGTTCTCGCTCGGTCAGCCGAGTCTCGACGAGGTCTTCTTCGCCTTGACCGGGCGGCCGCCCGAAGACAGCCAGGCGCAAGACAACGAGGACGAAGAGGAGGACGCAGCATGACCGAGACCGTGCAGGCGGCGCTCACGCACCGTGTCCGCCCCGCCCCGCCGGGGCCGCTCTCGGCGTCTTTCACGTTCGGCTGGCGTGCACTGCTGAAGATCAAGCACGTTCCTCAGCAGCTGTTCGACGTCACCATGTTCCCGATCATGTTCACGCTACTCTTCACCTTCCTGTTCGGGAACGCGCTGGCCGGATCGACGAGCGCTTACGCCGAGTTCGCCATCCCCGGCATCCTCGTCCAGACGGTGGCGTTCATCACCATGTACACGGGCATCGCGCTGAACACGGACATTTCCAAGGGGATCTTCGACCGGTTCCGATCGCTCCCGATCTGGCGCCAGTCGGTGCTCACCGGCGCCCTCTTCGCCGACCTCGCCCGTTACACGTTCGCGGCGATGGTGGTGTTCGTGCTGGGCGTCGCGCTCGGGTTCAGGCCCGACAACGTCGTCGGCGTGCTGGTCGCGCTGGTCCTCATGCTGGTGTTCGCCTTCAGCCTCACGACGATCTGGACCATCTTCGGGATGACGCTGCGCACGCCGGAAGCCGTCATGCAAGCGAGCATCTCGATCCTGTTCCCCTTGGTGTTCCTGACGAACATCTGGGTGTCCGAGACCACCATGCCGGGCTGGCTCCAGGCGATCGTCAAGGTCAACCCGGTGACGAGAGTGGTGATTGCGGTACGCGAGCTGATGCAGGGGTCGGCATCGGCCACGAACATCGGGTGGGCGCTCCTGTCGTGCGCCGTCATCGTCGCCGTCTTCGTGCCGATCACCCTGCGCCTCTACAACAAGAAGCTCCGGAGTTAGGGAGGCTCGAAATGCTGGGGAACACAAGCCTGACGACATTGGTGGCAGTGAAAGACCTCGGTGCGGCGACGACCTTCTACGAGAAGACGTTGGGTCTCACGAAGGTCGGCGAGAACCCCGGATTCGTCCAGTACCGGAGCGGTACCAGCGACCTCATCGTCTATGAGTCGGAGTTTGCGGGCTCGAACAAGGCAACCAACGCGGCCTGGCACGTCGACGACCTCGAGGAGATCGTCCGGCAGCTGAAGTCCAAGGGCGTCTCCTTCGAGCACTACGACAACCTCCCCGACACGACCCGCGACGGCGACATCCACGACGCCGGCGGGTTCAAGATCGCCTGGTTCAAGGACCCGACCGGCAACATCTTCGAGATCAACAACGGCGTACCGCTGTGAGCGGCACGAGGCCATCGAGCACCGATGAGTTGGCGGAGTCCTCGAGGTCGTACTGAGGAACGCCCCCGTCGGGGGCGCTGAAGGAGGACGAGACCATGGCGGCACCGCCTCTCGGCAGCATCCTGCTCGGCACGACGAACCCCCAACGGCTTCGCGACTGGTACGCGGCCGCGTTGGGGCCGGAGGGGGGAGGTTTCACCGAGGTGTCGCCGACGATGTTCGCGGGCAACTTCGGCGACGTCGGGCTTCTCATCGACGGCCGCGACGACGTTGCTGACAAGAACCCGGAGCCCGGGCGGGTGATCCTCAATTTCCACGTCCAGAACGCACGTGCGACCGCCGCCCGGCTGGACGATCTGGGCGTGACCTGGCTGGTCGAGCCGGAGGAGCGGGAGGGCGGCGTGTTCGGCACCCTCGTCGATCCGGACGGCAACTTCATCCAGATCATCGAGCTGCGGGAGGGATAAGCAGACGGCGAAGCTCGATTTCTGCGGCGTTCTCTTGATGATCTCCGACCCACGCACTCCCTGGATGCCAACGGGGATCGGACGAAGCCCTCGTCTACGTAAGGTCGTCCTGGGGTCACGCGCGCCCCGGCAGTTGGCGGACTGGTATCGACACGCGCTCGGTTTATCCGACGTCGACGCAGAGACGAAGGCCGGTGACGCTTCGCTGACGGCCGGCGGGGTAGAGCTCCACATCACCTATCAATCGCACGTTGCTCCAGAGGCGGCGGAGCCGATTCGGGCCGTCCTCAACTTCGTCGTCGATGACATCGACGAGGTCGAAGCTCGGCTGGTGGCGACGGAGGCCGTCTGGGTCCGTGAGCTCGAACGCGTTCCATGGGGCATTATTGGGACGGTCCTCGATCCCGACGGCAATTACGTCCAGATCGTCGAGCCCGCCCGCGAACCGTTGCCCTGGTCCCGAGAAGAGTAGGGAGGAGACCCATGACCGACGTCGCCGCCCCGGACCTCGAGCGCACGCTCGAGGAGCATCGGTCCGAGCTCACCGGCTACTGCTACCGGATGCTCGGATCGGCGTTCGAGGCCGAGGACGCGGTTCAAGAGACGTTGGTGCGCGCGTGGCGGAGCTACGACAACTTCGAGGGACGATCCGCGTTGCGGTCGTGGCTGTACCGGATCGCGACCAACGTGTGCCTCGACATGCTGCAGACCCGCAAACGGCGGGCGCTTCCCATGGATCTCGGTTCTCCTTCATCGGGCGACTCGGAGGCCGGTCCTCGGCTTCGGGAAAGCACCTGGGTGCAGCCGATGCCCGATGGTCGAGCGCTCCGCCTGACAGATGATCCGGCCGAGATGGCGGAGTCGCGCGAGTCCATCAGGGTGGCTTTCATCGCGGCCTTGCAGCACTTGCCGCCCCGTCAGCGCGCGGTGCTGATCCTGCGGGAAGTGCTGCGATGGCGGGCGGCTGAAGTCGCCGAGCTGCTCGACACGAGCGTCCCGTCGGTGAACAGCGCGCTCCAGCGTGCCCGCGCGACCCTCGCGACCACCGACCTCACCGACACCGACCCGTTGCGGCCGGAGGACGAGGAACAGCGGAACCTCTTGGCGCGATACGTCGATGCGTTCGAGCGGTTCGACATCGACTCGCTCGTGTCGCTGCTGCACGAGGACGCCACGATGTCGATGCCTCCATACGACCTGTGGCTGCAGGGCGCTGCCGAGCTCCGGAAGTGGTTGCTCGGCGCCGGTGCCGGATGCCGCGGCTCACGGTACGCACCCGTCGTGGCGAACGGCGCCCCGGGCTTCGCGCAGTGGCGTCCGGAGAGCCCGGGTGGCGGCTACGAGGCGTGGGCCATCCACGTGCTTCGGATCTCAGACGGGCGGATCGGCGGGATCGACTTTTTTGTCGACCCGAACCTGTTCCCGCTGTTCGACCTGCCGGTGCGGCTCGACCCGTAGACCGCCGCCGCACGGCAGCTGCTCGCAGAGGCCCGTCAGGACGAGGAGGTCCTGCACGTCGGGACGGACGTGCCGGAGCCGGATCGATCGCCCGAGCCGCCTGGCGGTGAGCTGGAGCCGAGCCAGCGCGTCGACGGCAACGGCATCGAGGTTGGTGAGTCGGCCGATCTCACAGGTGACCACGTCGACGTCTCGGCCTGCGAGCAGTACGCGCACGCGTTCACAGAGCCCCGTGACCGCCGTCCGAGCGATCGGACCTCGAACGTCCAGCACGATCGACCTTGGTCCGGACGGCGGCCGGAGGGCATGAACCGATGCCATCGACGATTCGCCGGGGGCAGCCAACGACGGAACCTCCTTGAGGCGTCTCTCGCGTGTACGACGACTGCCCGGCCTGAAACTCATCGATGATCCGTCGTCGCCGCCAAGCCGACACGGTCACAGCGTCTCTTCAGGTTCCTCGCGGTCAACGGCGCCGCCCTCGTCGCCTGGGCCGCGGAGAGGTCTGCCCGCGTGCGGGAGAAGCGGCCGCCCGAGTGCCGAGATGGTGCACCTCGTTCCTCTGCGCTGTACTAGACGAGGCGTACGGCTACCGCGCGAACGAGAGGAACGGCATGGCGGTCAATACCGAGATCTCTCAACCTACGATGCGTCCGGCGCACCCTCTCGAACCACTGAGCGCGACGGAGATCGAGACCGCCACCGCCGTGCTGCGCGACGACCAGCGGCTGACGGAGGCTGTGCTCTTCGCGTACTTCGCGCTCGAGGAACCACCGAAGGATGTTGTCGCATCCTTCGACGCCGGCGATCCGGTGCCGCGACGGGTGCGTGTCGTGATCGTCCCGGGGCCCACCGCCGACGTCGTCGAGGCCCTCGTCGACGTGAACAGTCGGACGGTGGAGTCGTGGCGCGACGTACCGGAAGCGCGGCCGGCGATCATGGTCGAGGAAGCCCTCAACGCGATCGTGGCGCTCAACGAGCACCCGGAGTGGCAGGCGGCGCTGGCGCGCCGGGGTATCACGGACGTGAACCGAGTCCAGATCGACCCGTGGCCGGCGGGGCACTTCGGTCTCGCGATCGAAGAAGGACGCCGCATCAGCCGTTGCCTCCCCTATTACCGGGAAGACGACAACGACAACGGCTACACGCGACCCATCGAGGGGCTCATCGGCTTCGTCGACATCGGGCGGGGAGAGGTGCTCGAGGTCGCCGATTACGGCGTCGTGCCCCTGCCGCCCGAGCGGGGCAGCTACCTACCCGCCGACGTCGGGCCACTGCGCGACGACCTCAAGCCGATCGAGATCACCCAGCCGGACGGTCCCAGCTTCACAGTCGAGGGCAATCTCGTGCGCTGGCAGCGCTGGTCGCTGCGCGTCTCGATGGACCCGTACGAGGGCATCGTGCTCCACACGATCGGCTACGAGGACGGCGGTCGCGTGCGCCCGATCCTGCACCGGGCATCCATCAGCGAGATGGTCGTCCCGTACGGCAATCCCGGTCCCGAGCACGGCTGGAAGAACGCGTTCGACGCCGGCGAATGGGGCCTCGGACGGTTGGCGAACTCACTGACGCACGGCTGCGATTGCCTCGGCGTGATCCATTACTTCGACGTCACCTTCGGCAACGAGCGCGGCGAGCCGTACACGATGCCGAACGCGATCTGCATGCACGAAGAGGACTACAGCATCGCCTGGAAGCACGTCGATCTTCGAACTGGCGCATCGGAGACGCGTCGACAGCGCCGGCTCGTCATCAGCTCGATCGCGACAGTCGGCAACTACGAGTACGGCTTCTACTGGTACTTCTACCTCGACGGGAGCATGCAGCTCGAGGTGAAGCTGACCGGAATGATGTCGATGATGGCCGTCCCGCCGGGCGACGGTGTGCGCTACGCGTCGATGGTGGCGCCCCAACTGGCGGCCCCGTATCACCAGCATCTGTTCAACGCGCGCCTCGACTTCGATGTCGACGGAACCGGCAACACCGTGTACGAAGTCGATTCGGTGCCCGAGCCGGCTGGTCCCGACAACCCACTCATGAACGCGTTCGATGCCGTGGCGAGGCCGCTCGAGACGGAGCAGCAGGCGCAGCGGTTCGTCGACCCCGCGCGGAGCCGGAACTGGAAGATCGTCAACCACGAGGTTCGCAACCGGCTGAGCGAACCGGTCGCCTACAAGCTGGTCCCTGCGTCGACACCGACGCTGCTCGCGAGCCCGGAGTCGAGCGTCGGCCGGCGCGCCGCGTTCGCGACCCGGAACCTCTGGGTGACCCCGTACCGCGCCGACGAGCGACGCGCCGCCGGTGACTATCCCAACCAGCACAGCGGGGGAGACGGTCTGCCGCGCTGGACTGCGGCCGACCGGCCGATCACCGACACCGACGTCGTCGTGTGGCACACGTTCGGTGTGACGCACATCCA
>DASPXI010000027.1:0-7657 GCA_035637335.1 Acidimicrobiia bacterium | reverse complement strand
CGGATGCCCCGGATCACCCGCCGTTGTGAGGATCACGAGCCGAGCGCCCGCCACTTTCGGGACGGCACTGGCGATCGCCGTCCACAGCCGCCGAGGGCCCGGCGTCGTCGGCCACTGCGCGAACTCGTCAACGATGACCATCTGCGGCGTCAGGCCGAACGCGGACGCGCCGTCCGCGCTCATGATCCGCAACGCCGCGCCGCTATGGTTCACGGTGGCCTTGTAGTTCTCGACCGTCAACGCGCCAGCGAGGCCGTCGGTCCTCGCCGTGAATCCGGCGACGGCGTCGAGCAACAGCCCGGCTTGGTCGGCGTCGACCGCAAACGCGTACGCCCGTCCGCCCGCAGGCAACTGCTCCAGCAACGCTGCGATCGCCACCGCAGCGAGGTCGGTCGTTTTCGATCCGCCTCTCGGCCTCGTCAAGTAGTGGAGCCGCGGACCATCGTCGGCGAGGATCGCCGCCGCGTCGTCGTGCTGGAACGGCTCGGCCGCCTCCCCCAACAGACGGCCATCGGCCAGCCACAGCCCGGGCTGATCATTTTGTACAGATGCACTCACCGACGACGCCTCAACTCTTTGTCTTTCGCCGCCCACCTTTTCCCGGGCCGGACACAGCGTGGTCGGTGATGAAGCGGATCGCGAACCCCGTGAGGCCTCCCGCCAGCCGCGAGGTCGCGTTTGTGCTGGTGACACGGTGGGGCCGGGTGGGATCGAACCACCGACCGACGGATTATGAGTCCGCTGCTCTGACCACTGAGCTACGGCCCCGCCGCGCAATTTACGACCACCGGCAGTGACCCGGCTCAGGGCTCCTCGAGGTAGTCGCGCAGGCGCTGCGATCGAGTGGGATGGCGGAGCTTGGCCAGCGTCTTCGATTCGATCTGGCGGATCCGCTCACGGGTCACGCCGAACTCCTTGCCGACCTCCTCCAGCGTGCGCACCTGGCCGTCGTCCAGGCCGAAGCGCAGCCGGACCACTTGGCGCTCCCGGTCGTTCAGCTCCTCCAGGGCCTCGACGATCGCCTCGGTGAGCAGGGCGCGCGCCGCAGCGGTGGCGGGGGCGATCGCGGCGGGGTCTTCGACGAAGTCGCCGAGGAAGCTGTCGTCCTCCTCCCCCACCGGCGTCTCGAGCGACACCGGCTCCTGCGCGATGCGCTGGATCTCGCGCACCCGGTCCGGAGTCATCTCGACCTTCAACGCGACTTCCTCCACCGTCGGCTCGCGGCCGAGCTCCTGGAGCATATGACGTTGGATCCGTAGCACCTTGTTCATGGTCTCGACCATGTGCACCGGGATGCGAATCGTGCGGGCCTGGTCGGCGATCGCGCGCGTGATGGCCTGCCGGATCCACCACGTCGCGTATGTCGAGAACTTGAACCCCTTCGTGTAGTCGAACTTCTCGACGGCGCGAATGAGACCGAGGTTTCCCTCTTGGACGAGGTCGAGCAGCGCCATCCCACGACCGACGTACCGCTTGGCGATCGAAACGACGAGGCGCAAGTTGGCCTCGATGAGCTGACGCTTTGCGAGCTCGCCGTCGGTGGCAACCGCCTCGAGGCTCGCGCACGTCTCCTCCGAGAGGTGCACGCCCGGTTGCTCGAGCCGCTCCGCCGAGTGCAGTCCGGCCTCGATGCGCTTGGCGAGCGTGACCTCCTGCTCGGCGGTGAGAAGCGGGACCTTGCCGATCTCCTTGAGGTACATGCGCACCGGGTCGAAGCTGCCCATCTCGGCGTGGCCCGCGGTGCGCGCGGCCGGCTCGCCGAGCTTGCCGAGCCGCGACACCGGCTCTTTCGTGCCGGGGGCGGCGCCAGGACGCGTGACGACGCCGTCGGAGCGCCGAGGCTCGGATCCGCGCGGCCGGTGTGAGAGTCGCGGCTCGCGCTCGGCCCGGCGCTGGTCCTCGCGCTCCAGCTCCTCGGCGATCTCGTCGACGACCTCTACGCCGCGCGCGCTGATCGCGGCGTAGATCGCGGCGAGGTCGGCGGTCTCGGGCTCGAGGCCGGGGAAGGCTGCGAAGATCTCGCCCGTCGTGACGAACCCGCGTTCTTTGACACGTGTCAGCAACGCGTCGACGCCATCGTTGCGCGACGAACTCTCGGGCTCGACTTCAGTGGAGGCATCAGGCTGCACCGACGAGGTTGGTGTTGCGTTGGAATCGTCCACCCGGTGCTACCCCCGCGCCTTCTCGCTGCCCTCAGCTCGGGCGACGACCCACCCTACCAACTGCTCGGCGTCGCGACGTGCGGCGTCCCAGTCGCCAACCTCGCGATGGTGTGCCATTGCGTCGAGGTGGCTCTTGACCTCGCTGGCGCGGTCGTCGCCGTCGCGCAACATCGCCGTGAGTAGGCGCTGCGCGGCCGGCTCCACGGTGTTGATCATCAACCGAGCGCGAAATGTCTCCGGCTCACGGTCGTCGTCCACCGCGGGTTCTTCGACCGCGAGGCGTTGCAGCAGCTGACGTGAAGTATCATCGCTCGCGTCGAGCGCTTCGTGGAAGGTGGACGTTTCGGTCAGTAAATCGAACACCCGGCGAGCCGCCGCATCAGAGAACAACGAGGCGTCGAGCCAGTCCACGACGAGCTCGGGCCGGTGGATCGCCCATCGCAAGATGTCGAGCTCGCGCCGGTCGACGACAGGTTCGCGCCCGTTGCCGTCGTACGGCGTCTCTGCAGCCGGCCTCTCGCGCATCACGCGGCGGCCCGACCGCGCTGCGCCGCGCACAGCGTCGCGCAGCCGGTCGGCGTCGATCTCCAGCGTGCCGGCGAGCTTCATGACGTACTGGTCACGCACGAGCTCGTTGGGATGCGCGGCCACGATCGCAGCAGCAGCCTCGGCGGCGCGCGCCCTGCCTTCGAGCGAGCCGAGGTCGGCGCCGGCGAGGAGCCGATCGAGCCGGAACTGGAGAAACGGCGCCGCCCGTTCGATCGCGGTCCCGAGCGCGGCGCGGTCGTCCTTCCAGAGATCGCCCGGATCCCGGCCGGGGGGCAGGTCGGCCACCTGCACCTGCACCTCGTAGCGCTGCTCCCACTGGTACCAGCGCTCGGCGGCGGCCTGGCCGGCGGTGTCGGCGTCGTACGCGAGCACGACCTTGCGGGCGAGGTTCTTGAGGATCTGGAAGTGATCGTCGGCGAGCGCGGTGCCGCACGTCGCTACCGCGTTGGGCGTGCCCGCGAGCGTGAACGCCATGACGTCGGTGTAGCCCTCGCAGATCACGGCTTCACCGCGCGCGACGATCTCGCCCTTCGCCCAGTTGAGCCCGTAGAGCAGCCGGCTCTTCTGGTAGATCGGCGTCTCGGGCGAGTTCTTGTACTTGGGCAGCTCGTCGCCGAGCGCACGTCCCCCGAACCCCGCCGGCTCGCCACGGCTGTCGTAGATCGGGAACAGCAACCTGCTCCGGAACTGGTCCTGGAGCTTGTTGGCGCGGTTCACGAACGCGAGGCCGGCGTCGAGGATGTCGTTGCGCCCGAAGCCCCCACGCTGCAGGTGCACGCTGAGAGCGTCGAACCCGTCGGGCGCCCACCCGAGCTGGAACCGGCGGGCGGCGTCGCCGTCGAAGTTCCGGCTGCGGAGGTGCTTGCGCCCCGGCCCACCCTCGGGAGCCTCCATGAGCAGCCGGTGGTAGAACGCGATCGCGGCGCCGACTGCCTCGCTCAGCCGCTCTTTGCGCTTGCGGTCCTTGCCGACGTTCGCGTTGTCGTACCGCAGCGTGATCCCGACACGCGCCGCGAGCCGCTCGACGGCCTCGACGAAGTCGAGGTGCTCGACCTCACGGATGAACGTGATCGCGTCGCCGCTCCTTTGGCAACCGAAACAGTGGAACACGCCGAGCTCGGGGTTGATCGAGAACGACGGCGTCTTCTCGGTGTGGAACGGGCACAGCCCCATGAACCGCCGGCCCACGCGCTTGAGGGCGATGTGCTCCCCGGCCAGGGCCACCAGGTCCGTCGACTCGCGGACCCGGGCGACGTCGTCGTCGAGGATGCCCATCGGCGTCAGGTTAGGGCGGGGCCGGCGCCCCGCACGTCACACTCCGCGGGGAAGTGCCTCGGGTCGCCAGCCGAGTACCTCGACGCCGAGCCCGAGCGCGAACCGGTCGGTCATCCCGCTCACGTACTGCACCGCGAGCGCGCTGGCGGCCTGCGAACCCGGCTCGACCGGCGCATGCGTGCCGTCGGCGACGTCGGGGATGCGGCCGGGGGCGTCGGCGAAGTGCTCGACGAGCCCGCGCAGCAGGTGCACGACCTTCTCCGCCTGCTTGCGGGCGGCAGGGCGCAGGTAGATGCGATCGAAGTTGAAATCACGGAACGTGTCGAGCGCCGCCGCCGCCGGCTCGGTCATCCCGATCTCACCCGTGCGGTCGATGGCGTCGAGTACCGCGTACATGAACGCGCCGATCTGGTCGGACCGGCGGTCGCCGACGACCGCTCGCACCTCGGCAGGCAGGTCCTCCGGCGTCAGGATCCCGGCGCGCACGGCGTCCTCGAAGTCGTGGCACACGTAGGCGATGCGGTCGGCCCAGGCGACGACCTCACCCTCCGGGGTGGCGGGCGCGGGGCGGCGCCACGAGTGGTTGCGCACGCCGTCGAGGGTCTCGAGGCACAGGTTCAGCGGCGCCAGCGTGACGTCGGCGCCGTAGACAGCGTGGTCGTAACCGGTGTCGGGCAGGTACGGCGAGAACGCCTCCTCCGATGCGTGGCCGGCGGGCCCGTGGCCGCAGTCATGGGCGAGCGCGATCGCCTCGACGAGCGGCAGGCACAGGTTCGCGACACGGGCGATGCCGACGGCGATCTGGGCGACCTCGACCGCGTGCGTAAGGCGGGTGCGGAGGTGGTCGTCCTCGGGCGCGATGAACACCTGGCACTTGCCGGCGAGCCGGCGCCAGGGACGCGAGTGCTTCACGCGGTCGAGGTCGCGCTCGAAGCACAGCCGGTACGGGTCGGGGTCCTCGCGGACGAGGCGATGGCCGGCGCCGACGGGCCGGGTGGCGCCGGGCGCGAGCGCGGCGGCCAGCTCGGCCTCGCGCTCCTCGCGCCGCCGTAGCCGACCGCCGACGAACGCGTCGGCTTCGGCGTGCGCCCGCCGGATGGCGGCACCCTGCTCGACGATCACCGGTTCCATGCGCAGACGATACCGGCGGGGTGTGACAGCCACGCGTTCTTGCTTTTGGCGTCATTTACTCACGAAATACGTGAGTAGTTGACGCCAAAACGCGGCGGTTAGGCGGACGCGCCCAGTCCTTCGTCGCCGCCGAGGGCGGCGTGGGCGGCGGCGAGGCGGGCGATCGGGACCCGGTAGGGCGAGCACGACACGTAGTCGAGCCCGATCTCGTGGAAGAACTGCACCGACGGCGGGTCGCCGCCGTGCTCGCCGCAGATCCCCAGCTTCAGGTCGGGTCGCGCCTTGCGGCCGTCCTCGACCGCCTGGCGCACGAGCTGGCCCACGCCCTCGACGTCGATGGTCTCGAACGGGTTCGCCGGGAGCAGCTTGAGCTCGAGGTACTTGGGCATGACGCGTCCTTCGACGTCGTCACGAGAGAACCCGAACGTCATCTGGGTGAGGTCGTTGGTGCCGAACGAGAAGAACTCGGCCACCTTGGCGACGTCGTGGGCGTCGAGCGCGGCGCGTGGCGTCTCGACCATCGTGCCGACGAGGAACGAGACACCCTCCCGGCTGTCGGAGAACAGCGAGTCTGCGACCTCGTGCACCTCGTCGACGAGGAGCTTCAGCTCAGGCTCGGTGACAGCCAGCGGGATCATGATCTCGACACGCGGATCGCCGCCCATGATCTTGCGCTCGATCGCCGCTTCGAGCAGCGCCTTCACCTGCATGCGGTACAGGCCCGGCTTGACGATCCCGAGCCGGCAGCCGCGCGTCCCGAGCATCGGGTTGGACTCGCGCCACGCCTGGGCGGCGGTGAGGAGCTTTCGACCCTCGTCGTCGAGCTCGTGCTTGGCGTCGCGCACCATCAGCTCCTCGACATCCGGGAGGAACTCGTGCAAGGGCGGGTCGAGGAGACGCACCGTCACGGGGAGCCCGTCCATGGCCTCGAGGATCCCGAAGAAGTCCGCGCGCTGGAGCGACTCCAACCCCTCGAGCGCCTCCTGCTCCTCCTTCTCTGCGTCGGCGAGGATGAACCGCTGCACGAGCGGCAGCCGGTCGCCGAGGAACATGTGCTCGGTCCGGCACAACCCGATCCCCTCGGCGCCGAATTCACGCGCCTTCTTCGCGTCCTCGGGAAGGTCGGCGTTCGTACGCACGCCCAGCCGCCGGAACTCGTCCGCCCACTCGAGGATCGTGGCGAACGGGCCCGTGGGCTCGGGCGTCACGACGGGCACCGCGCCCAGTACGACATCGCCGGTGGTCCCGTTGATCGAGATCACGTCGCCCTCGCGGGCGGTGGAGCCGTCGACAGCAAACTGCTTGCGCTCGACGTCGATCTTCAATGCCGACGCTCCACACACGGCCGGCTTGCCCATCCCCCGCGCAACAACGGCGGCGTGGCTCACGAGCCCGCCACGCGACGTGAGGATGCCTTCGGCCGCGATCATCCCGTGCAGGTCGTCGGGCGAGGTCTCAGGCCGGACGAGAATCACCCGCTCGCCGCGCTGGGCAGCCGCCTCGGCGTCGTCGGCGGTGAACGCGACCTTGCCCACGGCCGCGCCCGGCGACGCGTTGAGGCCCTTGGTCACCGACTCGTACTCCGCGCCGGGATCGAACTGCGGGTGCAGCAGCTGATCGAGCTGCGCCGGCTCGATGCGCTGTACCGCCTCGCGCTTGTCGATGAGGCCCTCGTTGACCATGTCGACGGCCATGCGCAGCGCGGCCGCCGCCGTGCGCTTGCCGACGCGCGTCTGCAGCAGGAACAGGCGCCCCTGCTCGATCGTGAACTCGATGTCGCACATGTCGCGGTAGTGGCGTTCGAGCGTGCGCATGGCCTCGAGCAGTTGCGCGTGGCACTCCGGGAAATGGTCGGCCATGGCGTCGAGCTTCTCGACGTCCCGGATGCCGGCGACGACGTCCTCGCCCTGGGCGTTGCGGAGGAAGTCGCCATACGGCCGGTTCTCACCCGTGGCCGGGTCCCGTGTGAAGGCGACGCCGGTACCGGAGTCGTCGCCCTTGTTGCCGAACACCATCGCCTGGACGTTCACGGCGGTGCCGAGGTCGTCGGGGATCCCCTCGTACTTGCGGTAGTCGCGGGCGCGCTTGCCGTTCCAGCTCTTGAAGACGGCCTCGATCGCGTACTGCAGCTGCGCTTTCGGGTCCTGGGGGAAGTCGACGCGGGCTTCCTGCTTCACGATGCCCTTGAACGTCTCGACCAGCTCCGCGAGGTCGGAAGCCGACAGCTCCGGGTCCGTTGCCACCCCGCGCTCGTGGCGCAATTTCTCCAGCTCGGCTTCGAACAGCTCCCCGTCGATGCCGAGGACGATCTTGCCGAACATCTGCACGAACCGCCGGTACGAGTCGTAGGCGAAGCGCTCGTTGCTCGTCTGCTTAGCCAGACCACTAACCGATCGGTCGTTGAGGCCGAGGTTGAGGACGGTGTCCATCATCCCCGGCATCGAGAACTTCGCGCCGCTGCGCACGCTCACGAGCAGCGGGTCGTCGGGGTCGCCCAGGCGCTTGCCCATGGCCGCCTCGAGGGAACGAAGGTGGTCCTC
>DASPXI010000026.1:0-30267 GCA_035637335.1 Acidimicrobiia bacterium | reverse complement strand
GCGCCGGACTCGGGCAGGTGGTCGGCCCGGAAGCGCTCGTTGCAGTTCCGGCAGTCGACGAGCGGGTCGGTGAACGCCTGGACGTGGCCGCTCGCCTCCCAGACCCGGGGGTGCATGAGGATGGCGGCGTCGAGGCCGACGACGTCGTCCCGCAGCTGGACCATCGACCGCCACCAGGCGTCCTTGACGTTGCGCTTCAGGAGGACGCCGAGGGGCCCGTAGTCCCAGGTGGAGCGGAACCCGCCATAGATCTCGCTGGACGGGAACACCAACCCGCGCCGCTTGCACAGGTTGACCACGCGCTCCATCAGGTCGGGCTTCGCCATCCGTTGGATCGTACCGGGGCGACCTGCTGACGCCCGAGCGGAAAGCTCACGCAGCGGCAGGCATCGGCCGGTCGGCCACGATCTCGGCTCCGAACGGCAGCAGGGCGATCGGGATCATCTTGAACGCCTGGATCCCGAAGGGGATCCCGATGATCGTGATGCACAGGATCAGGCCGCCGATGACGCAAAGCGCCGCGAGCCAGAGCCCGCCGAAGATGATCCAGAGGATGTTGCCGATGACGTGAAGCGGGCTCGCCACCCGGTCCGTGTACTCGACGTGGCGGCCGAACGGCCAGAGCGCGAAGCCCGCCAGCTTGAACGCCTGGATCCCGAACGGGATCGTGATGATCAGTAGGAACATCACGATCCCCGCCACGACGAAGGTGATCGCGAGCCAGATCCCGACGAAGATGAGCCACAGGATGTTGCCGATCGTGCTCACGCTGGTCTCCCCCTTGTCTGCGCCCAGGAACAGGCGCCCGTCACAGTAAAGCCGCGCTGCGAAGGCGGCGCTCGAGGTGGTACTCGAGCGCCGCCACCCCAAGCCGCTCGACCTCGACACCGGGGCGCTCCGGCGGCGCCGTGAGCGCGCCGCGCAGGTCGCCGCCGAGGATCCGGCGCAGCAGCGCGATGGCTTCGGCTTCGACGCGGCGACCACCGAACCGTGAGCACGACTCACACAGCACGCCGCCCTCACCGAAGTCGAACGTCAGGAACGGGCCGGCGTCGTCGCCGCAGCGCGCGCATCCGTCGAGGAGTGGATGGAAGCCCTCGAGCGACAGCAGCTTCCAGAAGAACGCGGGGGCGACCATCGGCGAGGGGCTCGCTGCCAGCGTGCGCAGCGCGCCGACGAGCATCCGGTACAGCGCCGGGTTCGGTTCGCGCTCCTGCGCCACCTGGTCGACCGCCTCGAGCATCGAGATCGCGTGCGTGAGCGAGCCGTAGTGCTCGCGCAGCCGGCGGAAGGCGTCGATGGTCTCGACCTGCGTGACGACGTCGAGCTCGCGGCCCCGGTAGCACTGGAGGGCGACATGGCTGGTCGGCTCGAGCCGGGCACCGAAGCGGCTCGTCGGCTTGCGGATCCCCTTCGCGACCGCCCGCACCTTGCCGTGACCCTGCGTGATGACGCTGACGATCCGGTCGGCTTCACCCAGCTTGATCGTGCGCAGGACCACGCCCTGGTCCCGGTACAAGCCCACGGCCGTAGCTTACTTACACCGGTGTGATTCGGGAGCAGACTGATTTTGGCGTCGCAGAGCCCGGATTATTGGGGCTGAGCGACGCCAAAATCCGAGCGCTCACTCGACGGCGCCGAAGCGGCGCTCGCGGCGCTGGTACTCGGCGATCGCCTCGAAGAGGTGCTCACGCCGGAAGTCGGGCCACAGGACGTCGGTGAAGACCAGTTCGGCGTACGCGAGCTCCCACAGGAGGTAGTTGGAGATGCGGAACTCGCCCGACGTGCGGACCAGCAGGTCGGGGTCGGGCATGTCGGGGGCGTACAGGTGGCGTGCGACGGTGCGGTCCGTGATCTTGTCGGGATCGAGACGACCCTCGGCGACGTCGCGGCCGATCGCACGAGCCGCGTCGACCAGCTCGGCGCGGCCGCCGTAGTTGAACGCGAAGGTCAGCGTCATGGTCTTGTTGTCGCGCGTGAGCTCCTCGGCGTCGGCGATCTGGCGCCGCAGACGGCCGGGGACGCGTCCGCCGCGCCGGCCGATGAACCGCACCCGCACGCCGCGTTCGTGGAGCTCGTCGCGCCGTCGTAGCAGGAGTCGCTCGTTGAAGTTCATGAGATAGCGCACCTCGTCGACGGGGCGCCGCCAGTTCTCGGTGGAGAACGCGTACACCGTCATCCACTCGAGTCCGATGTCGAGGGCGCCTTCGACGGTGTCGAACAGGGCCTGTTCGCCGGCGGCGTGACCTTCGGTGCGTTTGAGGCCGCGCTGCGTCGCCCACCGCCCGTTGCCGTCCATCACGATGGCGACGTGGCGAGGGAGGTGGGCAAGGTCGATGCCCTGGGTCACGGCCCGAACCTACAGCCGGCCTCAGCCGGCTCGACGGTCGACCAAGGCCGGCCGATACCATCCCGGCCCATGCGCTGGAGGGCTGTCGTGAACCCGAGCGCGGGTCGCGGCCGCACCCGCAAGCTCCTCCCCCGGCTCACCGATGCGTTCGCGGCGACAGGCCTCGATACAGACGTGCGCGTCTCGGTCGACCTCGACGACGCCGTTCGCCTCGCACGCGAGGCGTTCGACGAAGGTCGGGGCGTAGCCGCCTGCGGCGGTGACGGCACGGTCAACGCGCTCGCCGGCGTCGCCGCCGAGCACGGCGGCGTGCTGGCGATCGTGCCGACGGGTGCGGGCAACGATTTCGCCCGTCATCTCGGTCTCGACCGTCGTCGGTGGCTCGAGGCCATCCCGCTGCTCACGACGGGGCCGGTCGGGACGGTCGACCTGGGCCGCGCCGAGCTGACCGGGCCGGACCCCGACGAGGACGGGGCGACAGTGCGTTGGTTCACGTCGGTGGCCAACGCCGGCTTCGACTCCGAGGCCAACCGGTGGGCCAACGGCGTGCAGTGGGCGAGCGGCACGACGCTCTACGTCCTCGCGGTGTTGCGCACGCTCGGCACGTACCGCCCCCATCGGTTCCGCCTGACGGTCGACGGCCAGACCCACGACATCGAGGCATGGCTCATCGCGATCGGCAACACGCGCGGCTATGCCGGCGGGATGCTCATCACACCCGGTGCCGAGCTCGACGACGGGCAGCTCGACGTGTGCGTCGTCGGATCCGTCTCTCGTGCGGGGTTCCTGCGCTCGTTCCCACGCGTGTTCCGGGGCACACACGTCTCGCACCCCGCGGTCGACATGTACCGCGGCAAGGTCATCGAGCTCGCATCGCTCGACCAATCCGTGCCGATCGAGCTCTATGGCGCCGGCGAGCGGATCGGGCCGCTACCCGCGCGCATGGAAGCAGTTCCCGGCGCGCTGCAGGTGATCGTGCCGGCCACGGCGCCGGTGCCGAAACAGCCGCTGGCTTCGGCTACGTGACCGTGAGCGTGCCTTCCATGCCGGCTTCCCGGTGGCCGGGGATGTCGCAGAAGAAGGTGTACTTTCCCGGCTTCAGGTTGGCCTTCAGCTCGTCTGACTTCCCACTGCCAACCTCGAGCTTGAAGCCGGGCACCTTCCCGTTGTCGAAGACGAGCGTGTGGGTCCCTTGCGTGCTCTCGAGCTTGATCGCGTCCACGCCCGCGGGCGCCTCCGGGTTCTTGGGATCGAAGAAGAAGTTCCCGCCTTTGATGTCGATGGTCGTCTGGGCGGGACCCTTCGGCTGCTTGTAGCTCGAGCCGCCACCACTGCTGCCGCCACAGGCGGCGGCAAGCACCGTCGTCGCGAGCCCGATCGCCAACAGTTGCGCCACACGATGAGTGCGTAGTCCTCGGATCATCCGACGTTCACCGTCGCTTCCATGCCGGCAGCCCGGTGGCCCGGGATGCTGCAATAGATCGTGTAGCCCCCCGGCTTGAGCTCGACCTTGCCGGTCTTGGGTCCGGCCGGAACGGCGAGCTGGAAGCCGCTGAGCTTGGGATCGGTGAACAGGAGCGTGTGCGACCCGCCGAGGTCGTTGTAGTTGATCTGGATGATCCCCGCCGGGACGGTGAACTCCTTGGCCTGAAACGACAGCGAGGGCAACGCGTCGACCCCCAAGGTGGCGACGGGCGGACCGGCGGGCTGCTTGAAGCCTCCGCCGGCAGTTTCGGACTCCTCGCTGGGCCCGAGCGAGAGCAATCCCGCCGACAGCACCAGCACCATGAGGCCGGCGAGCATCATCACGAGCGTCGACGACCGCAGCCGGGGACTCGCCGAGATGGCGGCGCCACCGGCCAGGATCCCCACCGTCACGATCGTCCCGATGACCACGGAGGTGTTTTCCCCGCTGGCGAGGAACACGCGCGAGATGTTCACCACGAACAGGAAGACGGCGAGCATCGCCGCCAGCGGGAGCAGGAGCGGCAGCAGCAGGCGATCGCGAACCGGGTCGGGCGCGGCCGGGCCGGCTTCGAGCGCTGCCGGTGCGTGCTCCTCGACCTCGCCGGGCGCCCGCTCCTCGGCCTCGGCGGATGCGTCCTCGACCGCCGTCGCGACCCCGCTACCGGCCCACGCGTCCTCGGCGGTCGCGTCGCCGGCCGGCGCGTCGCCGGCGGCCTCGTCCTTGCTGTCTTGCGCCTCGTCGCTCATGTGCTCGTGGTACCCATCCGGGAGAGCTCGCGGTCAAGATCCTGCCACCGCCGCCGCGCCGCGATGCGTCGGTCTTCCTCACCCGCCCATCGGAAGAAGATCACCGCGATCAGCATCCACAGCAACAAACCGGCGCCGAGCTTCATGATCAGCCCGGCAAGACGCTGGTCGTCGACGGTCGACAGGCCCCAGAGGTGCGGGACGCCCTCGTAGAAGTGGTAGAGGGGCGAGCTTCCGAACGTGAGGAACGACGCCGGGATCGTCGGCACGACCGACTGGAGAAAGAGAAAGATCATCCGCGGCGGAGGTGACAGCCGCGGGATCTCCGGCAGCGGGCTCAGGACCGGCATCCAGATGAGCAACGCGGTCGTGAAGATCAACGCGTGCACGAGGAAGTGCAACGCGTGGTTCTCGAGGCTGGCGTCGACGATCGTGGGCCAGTGCGTGAGCACGAGCACGACGTTGAAGACGAGCAGGGCGGGAAGGAATCGCGCCAGGAAGCGCACCGTCCGGAACAGCGCCGACGGTGGACGGAGGATGGCGCGCAGCATCCATGCCGGGGTCCCGAGCAGCAGAAGAGGAGCCGCGACCATCGACAGCACGAGGTGCTGCACCATGTGCATGCTGTAGTTGAGCTCCTCGGCGATGTCGTGCACGGGCCAGTCGGATGCCAGCCAGACCGCGGCAACACCGAGCGAGAAGCACACGGCTTGCAGTCGCGTGACCGGTGCCTGCCCCGGAGCGACGTGGCGAGGACCGACTCGAACGACGGTGACCGCGTAGGCGGCGCCCAATGCGATCACGAGCAGCCAGACGTCCACGTGGGGGTGCCAGCTCGGATATGCGGCTTCGACACCCATGGCTCAGCTGCTGCCGAACACGTGCAGCGTCGTGAGCACGATCAGGTACAGCGAGATCGCGGCCACGATGCCGAGCACGAAGAAGCGCCGGAAGATCGGCTTGTCGGTTCGGAGGTGCATGTACCACGAGGCGACCAGAGAGAACTTGAGCAACGCGAACGTCAGGAGCAGCACGGTGATCAAGCCATCAGGGATGTCGCCCTGGAGGTAGAAGAGACCCACCTCCGCCGCGGTGACCACCACGAGAACGGCCGCGATCATCACGTACCGGGCCGGCTGCGGGTGGGGCCGGATCTCGCCCGGCAGCATCACCTGCTGCTGCTCGGGACGCGCCGGCGGGGCAGCTTCCGCGGCCGGCTCGAGCGCGGTGCCGGGCTCGCCGGCGCCCGAGCGCTCGGCGTCGCTCGGCTGCGGTTCCTCGGTCGCGGTCCCGGTGGGGGTGGCGGCGTCGTCAGCCATGGCGGTCGGCTTCGTTGCTCCTAGTGCGGGATGAGGTAGACGACGGTGAAGATCACGATCCAGACGACGTCGACGAAGTGCCAGTAGAGGCCGGCGATCTCGACCTTCTCCGAGTCACCGGCCGTGAGGCGGCCCTGGGCCGCGAGCCCCCACAACGACAGCAACCAGATGATCCCCGCGGTGACGTGGGCGCCGTGCAGGCCAGTGAGCACGAAGAACGTCGATCCGAAGAGGTTCTTGTGGAGCGTCAGCCCCTGCCGGTAGAACTCCGTGAACTCGAACACCTGCCCACCGATGAACGTTGCACCGAACAACGCGGTCGCGAGCAGCCAGATCCGAAGCCGCCTGTAGTCGCCCCGCATGATCGCGGCGAGCGCCAGCACCATCGTGAGGCTGCTCATCAGCAGGACGAACGACGTCACCGACGTGAACGGGATGTTGTACACGTCCTGCGGTTTCGGCCCGGCCTGCGACCGGCTCCGGTAGAAGAGGTACGCGGAGATGAACGCGCCGAAGAACAGGCAGTCCGATGACAGGAACAGCCACATGGCCAACTTGGTGTTGCTGACGCCGGTGGTCGTCTCGGGCGCGGCGTGACCGGCCTCGGCGACCTCCTGCGACGGCGGGATGGCGACCTGCTGCTCCGTCATCTCTACTCCGTCTGCGGCTCGATGGCCCACGCGTACATACCGAACAGCAGCGGAAGCGCGCCGAGCGGCACGAGCCAGATGAGTTGGAACACAGCTGCGTAGCCAAGTACCGGCAGCCCGAGCGCGAGGATGAACGGGAAGTACGAGGGCGACGGCATGTGGATACCGTGCCCTTCTCCGTGGCCGTCGCCGTGCCCGTCGTCTCCTCCGCCGGCGGTGCGCTCCTCGACCGCCACCGCGGCACCGCTCGGCAACCGCACCGCGTGTCCGCTCTCGTCCTCGGTGTACTTGTGGTGCCAGTAGTCGTCGCGCGACTCGACCTGCGGGATCTCGGCGAAGTTGTACATCGGGGGTGGCGAGGGCGTGGACCATTCGAGCGTCCGCGCGTCCCACGGGTCGTGCCCCGATGGCGTCCCACGCCGCCGGCTCACGATCGCGTTGACGAGAAACACGAGCACCGAGAAGGCGATGATGAAGGCACCGATCGTCTCGAGCAGGTTCATGAAGTCCCACCCCAGCCCGGAGTCGTACCGGTACGTCCGCCGCGGCATACCCAACAGCCCCACGAAGTGCATCGGGAAGAACGTGAGGTTGAACCCGATGAGCATGGTCCAGAAGTTGACCTGCCCCAGTCGCTCGTCGAGGAAGCGGCCGTAGAGCTTCGGGAACCAGTAGTAGAAGCCGCCGAAGAGCGCGAACACGAGCCCACCGAACAGCACGTAGTGGAAGTGCGCCACGACGAAGTAGGTGTCGGTCTGCTGCGTGTCGGCAGGGACGACCGAGTGCAGCACGCCCGACAGGCCCCCGAGCGTGAACATCGCGATGAAGCCGAGCGCGAACAACATCGCCGTCTTGAGACGCACTGCTCCCCTGTACACGGTGGCGAGCCAGTTGAAGATCTTCACCCCGGTCGGCACGGCAATGACCATCGTCGACAGGCCGAACGCCGAGATCGCGACCGGGCCGAGCCCCGTGGCGAACATGTGGTGGGCCCACACGCCCCAGCCGATGAAGCCGATCGCGATGCCGGAGAAGACCACGACCGCGTAGCCGAACAGAGGCTTGCGCGAGAAGACCGGCAGGATCTCCGAGACGATGCCCATGCCCGGCAGGATGAGGATGTACACCTCCGGGTGGCCGAACAGCCAGAACAAATGCTGGTAGAGGAGCGGATCACCACCGGCCGCAGGTTGGAAGAAGTTCGTGCCGAAGTTGCGGTCGAAATAGACCATGATCAATGCGGCGGTGATGATCGGCATCGCGAACAGGGTCAAGAACGCGGTGACGAGCATCATCCACGTGAACACGGGCATGCGCATGAGCGTCATGCCGGGCGCGCGCAGGTTGAGGATCGTGACGATGAAGTTGATCGCCGACGTCGTCGACGCGATTCCGAGCATGATGAGGCCGACCGCCCAGAAGTCCGGCCCGTGCCCGGGCAGGAACCCGCGGTCGAGCGGCGTGCTCGTAAGCGGCGTGTAACCGAACCAACCCCCGTTCGGCGCGCTGCCGCCGATGAAGAAGCTCGAGTAGATGAACAGCCCGCCCATGAGGAAGCCCCAGTAGCCGAACGCGTTCAGGCGGGGGAAGGCAACGTCGCGAGCGCCGATCTGGAGTGGGATGAGGTAGTTGGCGACGCCGACGGCGAGCGGCATCCCCATGAGGAACACCATCGTCGTGCCGTGCATCGTGAACAGCTCGTTGTACTGCGCGGCCGTCATCAGATTGCCGTTGGGGCCCGCGAGCTGGAGCCGGAGGAGCAGCGCCTCGACCCCGCCGATCACCAGGAAGGTGACCGCAGTCGTGGCGTACATGATCCCGATCTTCTTGTGGTCGATCGTGGTGAACCAGCTCCAGAAGCCGGTCGTCGCCTGCGGGCGGCGCAGCACGCCGAGGCGGCGCGCTGGAGCCCGCACTACGTCCTGGACGGTCGTCATCGGTGGTCTCCCAAGATCACGTTCACCTCAGCTGGAGGAGGTAGTCGGCGATCTGCTCGGCCTCCTGTCTCGTCATCGTCGGCTGCCCGGCCGGGGTGTTGCGGCTGAACGAGGGCATGCCTATGCACCTCCCCGCCGCCGGCTCACCCGGCTCACGGCAGCGCTCGGACTGCATCGGGATGAGCCCAGGAGCGTTGTATACCCATTCCACCAGCTGGTCGCGCCTCAGCTTGTAATACCCGCTCGCGAACGTGGTGCGGCTGGCGAGGTGGGTGAGGTTCGGGCCGTAGCTGCTCACCTTCGAGTCGTCGACCTGGTGGCAGGTGGTGCACTGGTACTTCGTGATCATCAACTCCTGCGCGGGACCGGCGGGCTGGGTTTCGGCGCCGGTGCCGGTCTGGAACGGCACGGCCGGGCCTCGTTGCTGGTCCGTGATCCACCGGTCGAACTCGCTCGGCTCTACCGCGATCACGCGGAACCGCATGTTCGCGTGCGACAGGCCGCAGTACTCGGCGCACTGACCGAGAAACGTGCCCGGCTTGTTCGCTTCGATCGTCGTGAACTGCTTCCGATTCGGGATGACGTCCTGCTTCCCGGCCAGCTCGGGGACCCAGAAGCTGTGGATGACGTTGCACTTGTTCGGGAGGGACTCGTCGCAGGCGGTGAGGTTGACCCGAACAGGTCGCCCAGCCGGAATCACGAGTTCGTCGGCAGTGACAACCTTCTGCTTCGGGTACTTGAACTCCCACCACCACTGCTTACCGATCGCGGTGACGTTCAGCACCTCGCCTCCGGGCTCCTTGTGGAGATCGAAAATGGTCTTCACCGTCGGCACCGCGATCACGGCGAGGATCAGGGCGGGGACGATCGTCCAACCGATCTCGAGCGGGGTGCTGCCGTGAATTTGCTTGGGGTTGTCGTTCTTGCCCGCCCGGTACCGGTAGCGGAGCGCGAAGACGACGACCGCGCTGAGCACGAGGACGCCGACGGCGACAGCGACCCAGAACACCGGTGTGAACAGGCTGTCGATCTTGTCGGCGGCAGGTCCCTTCGGCTTCAGCGAGTTCTGCCGGTTGTTCTCCGCGGAGCACGCGGCCAGCAGGAGCGTCGAACCGAGGACGACCGCCGGGCCCACCCATCGCCTTGGGCGCGGCGTGTGCTGCGTCATCCTCCCCTTTCCGATCGGTCCGATCCGTGCGGCGGGCGAGGCTGAGCTGGGACTCGCGCTCCGCCGTCCCCTTGTCCCAGTCGCGCGGCAGCCTATCGCCGGGTTTCCGGGCCGGAACAACCGAGACAGGCGCCCCGACCTGCGGATTCAGTAACCGAGCCGGTCGAGGGCGTGGGCGCGGCGTTGCCAGTCGCGCTCGACCTGGACGCGGGTCTCCAGGTACACGCGCACGCCGAGGAGCGCCTCGAGCTCGTGACGCGCCGCGGTACCGGCGTCCTTCAGGACCTGCCCGCCCCGCCCGATGACGATCCCCCGCTGCGACTCCCGCTCGACGTGGATCGTCGCTCGGAGCCGCAGCACCGGCTCGGGGATCTCTCGCTCGGTCAGAGCTTCACGACCGACGTCCTCCATCTCCTCCACAGACACCGTGATCGAGTGCGGGAGCTCGTCACGGGCGATCGCGAGCAGCTTCTCGCGGACGAGCTCGGCGGCGAGGAACATCTCGGGCTGGTCGGTGACCATTCCCTCCGGGTAGTAGCGCGCGCCGACCGGCAGGCGGGAGTCGATCTCTTCGACGAGAGCGGCGATGCCGTCGCCTGTACGCGCGGACAGCGGAACGTAGGCGTCGAAGTCGCCGAGGTCACGCGCCGCGCCGACCAGATGCTCGGCGACGGCGGCCTTCCCGGCTCGGTCGATCTTGTTCACGACGAGCAGCTTGGGTGTCTCGACCTGATGCACGAGATCGGCGATGAACCGGTCGCCGCTGCCGATCGGCGCGTTCGCCTCGACGAGCATGCATACGACGTCGACCTCACCGAGCGTCGCCAGCGCCCGCTCGTTCGTCCGCTCGCCGAGCAAGGTCCGAGGCTTGTGAATGCCGGGGGTATCGACGAACACGACCTGACTGTCGGCCGTCGTGCGCACGCCGCGAATGGCGGCGCGTGTCGTCTGCGGGCGGTCACTCACGATCGCCACCTTCGATCCGACGAGCTGGTTGAGGAGCGTCGACTTGCCGACATTCGGCCGGCCGACGAGGGTCACGAACCCGCTGCGGAACTCTTCCGTCACGAGGCGTGGACGGGCTCGGCGGCGCCGTCGGCGACGCGCCGGATCTGCACGGAGACGATCCGGCGGCCCTTCACCCTCTCCGTGCGGAACTCGAGGCCCTGGAAGCGGACCGACTCCCCCTCCTCCGGCACGTGCCCGAGCAGGTTGAACACGAGGCCGCCGACGGTGTCCCACTCGGTGTCAGGAAGCTCGACGCCGAGCTCGTCGCTGACGTCGTCGATCGACGTGCCGCCGGGAACGCGCAGCGCACCGCCGGGGAGGCGCTCGACGCTGGGCTCTTCCATGTCGTACTCGTCGGTGATGTCTCCCACGATCTCTTCGAGCAGGTCCTCGAGCGTGACGAGGCCCGCCGTGCCGCCGTACTCGTCGATGACGATGGCCATGTGGAACTGCCTCGTCTGCATCTCCCGTAAGAGCTCGGCCACGCGCTTCTGCTCCGGCACGAACACCGCCTCGCGGAGCGCGGTTCTGACCGGCTCGTCTCGCTTGCTGGCGCGCGCCAGCGAGACGAGGTCCTTGAGGAACACGATGCCGACGATGTTGTCGGTCGATTCCTCGTACGCCGGTATTCGAGAGAACCCGCCTTCGATCGCACGCGTAATGGCGTCCTCGATCGTGTCGTCGGCCGAGATCGTCACCATGTCGGTGCGTGGCGTCATCGCCTCACGGACGACCATGTCGCCGAACTCGAAGATCGAGTGGATCAGCTTGCGCTCGTCCCGTTCGATCGACTCCTCTTCGGCGGCGACGTCGGCGGCGGCGCGGATCTCCTCCTCGGTGACGTACGGACCTTCCTTGAGTCCGCGGCCGGGCAGCACCGCGTTGGCGAGCCCGATCAGCGCGCGCGAGATCATCCGCAACGGCGGAAAGTTCGTCAGGAAGTACAGGATCGGCGCGACGAGCAATGCAGCCCGGTCCGTGTGCTGGACCGCGTACGTCTTCGGCGCCACCTCGAAGAACACGAAGAAGATCGCGATCTCCACGACGATGCCGGCCACGAAGCCGGCGGTGCCGAAGTTGTTCTCGAGCAGGACACCGGTGAGGTTCGCCGACACGAGCTGGCACACGAGCAGCACGAGCAGCACGGAGTTCAGCGTGCGCTCCGGATGTTCGAGCATGCCGGCCAGCTTGGAGGCGCCGCGGCGACCCTCCTCCTCGAGCGCGAGGGCCCGGACGCGACTCATCCGCGTGAATGCCGTCTCGGCGAGCGCGAGCACGCCGGAGGTGAGGAAGAGCACGACGATCGCGCCCAAGAGGGCGAAGTCAGAACCGGTCACGGCTGCGCGTCGCGAGTACCGGTCGGATCTGGACCGCCGGTCACCGGCTCTCTTCCCGCTCGAGTTCCCGGAACCGTTCCAGTAGCTCGCTCTCTCGCTTCTTCATCGCCTCGGATTCTTGGTCCTCGGCATGGTCGTAGTTCAGCAGATGCAGAACGCCGTGCACGACGAGCAGCGCCAGCTCGTCGTCGAGCGACCCGGGGCCGCCGTTGGCCTGCCGCTTCGCCATCTGCGGGCACACAACAACATCGCCTATCACCGTCGGAGCGTCGCCCGGCTCCGATGGTGAGCCCGGACCGCGCCCGCCCTGATCGGGTTGGCGGCCGCCCGGCGCGACGTCTTCGTCCATCGGGAACGCGAGCACGTCCGTCGGGCCGCTGCTGCCGAGGAAGCGCTCGTTCAGGTCGGACATCGCCTGCTCGTCGACGAAGATCACGGACATCTCGGCGTCCTCCGGCACCCGCTCCTCGTCGAGCACCATGCGCGCCAGCCGCATCCACCGCAGCACGTCGATGTCGATGTCCGACTGCTCGTCCGCCCCGAAGACGGTCCTCATGACGCACCCGTCTGTCGTCCGGCTACGGCAACGCGGGCGGGGGGGCGACGGTCCGACGCCGGACGATTCGGCCCGCCCGGCCGAGACCCAGGTCGAAGACCCGACCCGAGCGAGCGCAGCGAGCGAGGGGAGCCGGGGCTCGGCCGGATCAGCGGTGCCGGTCCGGCGCTCGAGGCCGTCGAGTCCCCCGCCCGCTTGGTGAACGAACCACGCGTCACGCGCGGCCCTCGGTGCGTTCGTAGGCGTCGACGATGTCCTGGACGATCTTGTGGCGTACGACGTCGCCCGAGCCGAGCTCGACGAACGCGACGCCGCTGATGCCGTCGAGGATGTCGCGCACGACGAGGAGACCGGAACGGCCGCGCCCTTCCGGCAGGTCGATCTGGGTGACGTCGCCGGTCACGACGATCTGCGATCCGAACCCGAGTCGGGTCAGGAACATCTTCATCTGCTCGGGGGTCGTGTTCTGGGCTTCGTCGAGGATGATGAACGAGTCGTTGAGCGTGCGCCCCCGCATGAACGCGAGTGGCGCGACCTCGATGACGCCCCGGTCCATCAGCCGCGTCACGACCTCGGGCTCGAGCATGTCGTACAGCGCGTCGTAGAGGGGGCGGAGATAGGGATCGACCTTGGCGAGGATGTCGCCGGGCAGGAACCCGAGCCGCTCCCCTGCCTCGACTGCCGGGCGCGTCAGGATGATGCGGTTGATCTGCTTCGCCTGCAGAGCCTGCACGGCGAGCGCCACGGCCAGATAGCTCTTCCCGGTCCCGGCCGGGCCGATGCAAAACGTCACCGTGTGGTCCCGGACCGCGTCGACGTACGCCTTCTGGCCCGCGGTCTTGGGGCGGACGGTCTTGCGGCCGCGCAGCACCTCCGTCGTGAAGACGTCCGTGGGCCGCTGGTCGGCCTTGAGCATCTCGATGCTGCGGCCGACCCCTTCACGGTCGAGGCTGTGGCCTTGCTCGAGCAGGATCACCATCTCCTCGAACAGGCGGCCGACGCGTTCGGCATCGACCTCGGCGCCCGTCACCGTGATCTCATTGCCGCGCACGTGGATCTCGACCGGGAAGGAGGCCTCGACCAGCCGGAGCAGCTCGTCGCGTTGACCGAGGAGGCCCACCATCAGGTGGTTGCCCGGAACGAGGATCTTGACCTGGGTCGGCGACGGCGTGGCCACGTCGCAGCGATCGTACCCCTGGCGCGCGTCGATTCAGCGTGGGACTTGCTCAGGCGCTGGGCACGCCGGCGCGCAGTCCCAGTTCGTCGAGCCGCCGTCCCAGGTCCTCGGGCCGGCGCCCCAGCACAGCGGCGAGCACGCGGAGGTCGTCGCGGCGGATCGTGAGAAGCCGGCCGTTGAAGTCCTGCCGCTGGAGCTGGATCGTGGACGCATAGCGGGACAGCACCGAGGCTTCGGCGTCGTCGAGGCCGCGAAGGCGCTCGAGGTCGATCGTGAAGCTCTCGTCGAACGCGTCGTCACGTTGGCGCAGGTCGACGTCGATGTCGGTGTCCCGGGGGAGCAACTGGTCGCCGGGGACCTGGTAGATCTCGGCCAGCCGTAACAGGCGGGGCACCGAGATCGCACGCTCACCCCGTTCGTACGCGCCGAGCACGGAGGCCTTGAACTCCATGCCCGAGCGCGCCTCGACGTCGTGCAGCGACAGACCTTTTTGCCGCCGGATCGAACGCAGCCGGTCACCGACCTTTGTACCACTGACCTTCACGCCTGCCCCTTCGGCTCACTCGCGGCTTCTTCGCGCCGCTCAGGAATTGGATCACGCTACCAGTCGCGACGGGAAATGTCACGCTGCGTGGCCGAGACCTTGTAGGAGCCGCCCAGAGGGAGTAAATCACCCGGGCTGATCGCAGGGGGCCACGCGCCGCGTGGTCAGCACGGCGGCGCCGACGATCGTGGCCGTCTCGGCCCGAAGCACGTAAGGACCGAGCCGGAGCCGGACCGGGGCGCCCAGCGCATCGAGCTCGCTCGGCTCGAGGCCGCCCTCGGGGCCGACGACGAGCATCCACTCCCCGTTCGGCGGCGCGGGGATGTGGTCGACGTCGTCACCGGCGGGGTCGGCGACGACGAGCCCCGGGTGACCGGACAGGGCCGAGACGGCCTGCGGCATCTCGACCTCGGGGATGCGCGCCCGGCGGCACTGGGCCGCGGCCTCGACGGCGACCCTCCGCAGCCGGCTGACGGCCGCGCCCGCCCGGTCGCTCCCCCATCGGGGCACGCTCCGCTGTGCCTGCAACGGCGCGATGCGGTCGACCCCGAGCTCGGTCAGCTTCTGCACCACGAGGTCAGGCTTGGCGCCTTTCGTCACCGCGAACGCGACGGTGAGGCGCGGCTCGAGCTGCGGCTCGACGACCGGCCCGCCTTGCGCCCTCAGCTCGACGGCCCCCCGCCGAGCTTGGACGACCGTGTAGGGCCGCCACGTCCCGTCACCGTCCGCGACGGTCACGAGCTCGTCCTCTCGCACGCGCCGCACCCGGCTCAGGTGATGCCCGGCGGCGCCGTCGAGGATCAGGTCGGCGTCGAGATCGGCAACAAACGTGTGGGCGGTGGCCGGGTAGCGGGAAGCGAACCGCGTCACTACTGGAACGCGGAGCGCACCCGTTCGAAGAAGCCGCGGTCGTGCGGCGCCACGTTTTCGCCTCGGAGCTCGGCGAGCTGCCGGAACAGCTCCTCCTCCTCGGGCCGAAGCTTCTTCGGGACTTCAAGGTTGAGGCGGACGAGGAGATCACCGCGTCCGCGCCCGCGCAGCGACGGTACGCCGCGGCCTTTGAGCCGCAGGACCTGACCGGGCTGCGAACCAGGCGGCACGAGCAGCTCCTCGTCGCCCTCGAGCGTGTCGATCACGACCTCCGCACCCAACACGGCCTGGGCGAGCGTGACCCTGATGGTGTGGACGAGGTCGTCGCCGTGGCGCTCGAACTCGGGATGCGGAGCGAGCCTGATCGTGACGTACAGGTCGCCGCTGACGCCGCCCCGCGGCGCGGCCGGCCCTTTCCCAGCCAACCGGAGCCGCTGGCCCTCGTCGACCCCGGCCGGCACCTCCACGTCGATGTGACGAGACGCACCGACGCGACCTTCGCCTCGACAATCGCGGCACGGCGAAAGAATGCGGCTTCCGCTCCCGCCGCACGCGCGACACGGAGAGGCTGTCACGATCTGCCCGAGGACCGATCGCCGCACCTCGCGGACCTCGCCGGTGCCGCCGCAGGCCTCGCAGCGCGACCGGTGCGTGCCCGGCTCGCAGCCCGAGCCGTCACAGCGCTCGCATCTCAGCGGCATCCGGATCTCGATCGGGTGGACGACGCCGAACGCGGCCTCCTGGAGGGTGAGCTCCATCTCCACTTCGGCGTCGTACCCGCGTGGCGGGCCGGCGGGGCCGCGAGGGCCACCGAATGCGTCGCCGCCGAAGAAGGCGTCGAAGATGTCGCCGAGACCGAAGGCGTCGCCCATGGTCCCCGCACCGGGCTGCGCCGAGGTGGTGGCACGGTCGGGACCGAACATGTCGTACCGGCGGCGCCGCTCCGGGTCGCGCAACGTCTCGTACGCGATCGTGATCTCCTTGAAGCGCGCTTCGGCCTCGGGATCGTCAGGGTTCGAGTCCGGGTGCAGCTTCCGCGCCAGGGCGCGGTACGCGCGCTTGATCTCGGCCTCGTTGGCCTGCGGCGAAACGCCGAGGAGGTCGTAGTAGCTGCGAGGCACGTCCGCGTCCCCCTCAGTCCATTCGGGACAACAGCCGGCCGAGCTGGTCCGACACGGCTGCGACCGCTCCGATGGCCTGCCGGTAATCCATGCGGGTGGGCCCGAGGACGCCGACCGTGCCCGCCAGCTCGCCTTCGATCCGGTACGGCGCGAGGACGATGGCGCAGTCGCGGAGCTCCTTGATCTCGTTCTCGGACCCGATGCTCACGCTGACCCCCTGGTCGAGGAGATTGCGCACGAGCGACACTACGACCACCTGGTGCTCGAGCAGTTCCAGGAGATGCGCGGCGCTGTCCACCGTCGTGAACGACTCGAGGTCGGCGGCGATCTTGCTCGTCCCGCCCACGTACAGAAGCTCGCTCGGCCGCGACGCCACGACCTCACCGAAAGCCTTGCGAACCGCCTGGCCCAGGCGATCGAGTTCGTCGTCACCGGTCGGGCGGAATTCCGGCAGGTCGTTGAACGGGTGCCCGATCATCTGCCCCTCGAGCGCAGCCGCCGTCGCGCGGGCGCGCGTCTCGTCGGGCTGGCCAGCGAGCTCCAGGGTGTGCTTCTCCACGGCGCCGTTGGAGAGCACCGCGACCGCGAGCACGACGCCGGGGTGGAGCACGACGAGCTGGATGCCCCGCACGCGGGCGACGTCCGCTTGCGGCCCCACGACCATCGCCGTGTGGTCGGTGACGCGAGAGAGCAGCTGGCTCGTCTCGTGCAAGAGGTCTTCGAGAGCACGGTGCGCCGACTCGAAGAACTCGGCGACGGCGCGCCGATGCGCGATTCGCAGGACGCCCTCGCGCGTGAAGTTGTCGACGAAATAGCGATAGCCGAGGTCCGTCGGGATCCGGCCTGCGGACGTGTGGGGCTGCTCGATGTAGCCCTCGTGCTCGAGCACTGTCATGTCGTTGCGTACCGTCGCGCTCGACACGCCGAGGTTCCGGGAGCGGGCCACCCTCTGGGAACCGACCGGCTGCGCGGTCTCGATGTACTCCTCTACAACGGCCCGCAGGATCGCGGCCTTGCGCTCGTCCATCGCCATTCCTCAACCCTGCCCGGTCGCCCGCCCGCTCACCATGCCCTGGCTGTTAGCACTCGAGTGTACCGAGTGCCAATGTTGGTCGCCGAGCTCCCAGTCTCTCGCTCAGTCGACCGAGCCCTGAGCGACCGCCGGGTTGTCCGACGCGACGACGCCGGGCGTCCGCTCCTCGGTGATGGCAAAACCGAGAACCGGGCCACGCACGCGGAACGCGGTGATCTCGGGATCCGAACCGAGCACGCCGGCCGAAAGCGACCGCGGCGATTGACGTTCGCCGACCCGGGCCCAGAGCTGATAGGTGAGCTCGGGCGTCAGCCGTCGAAGGTTGCTCGGGACCAGGAACCCCTCTCCGTCGGGCAGGTAGACGACCCGGGCCGCCATCGCACCGTCAGGCGAGGTCAGCCGGACCTTCGTGGCGCTGGGATCGCGCGACGCCGCCTCCGCTGCCGCGAGCACACCGCCGCGATCGGCCTTCCGGGCGAGATCACTGATCCGATCGTCCTGCTGCACGACCTTCAGGGCGAGCACTCCGACCACGAGCAGCACAGCTGCAGCGGCGACCGCGGCCACGGCGCGGCGCGCCCATGGCCCACCGAACCGGGAACGGGGACGCGGCAGGGTGACGACGATCTCGGACTCGGGGCGGTCGAGCTGCGGTGGTCGGTCCGCCGGTTCCTCAGCCAAGCTCTCTTCGATGCGCTCCCACAGGCCGGGCGGAGCCTCGGTGCCGGAGTCTGCGAGGAACGCCGCCGTCTGCCGGTACTCGGCGACCAGGGCACGGGCGCGTGGGCTTCGCTGGAGGTACTGCTCGACTTGCTCACGCTCGTCACCGTCGACGGCGTCGAGCGCGAATGCACCGAGGAGGCCGTCGAGCTCCTGGTCGGTCAGCTCTCGGGCCACGGTCCCGCGATCCCGCTCTCGACCAGGGCGCCTCGGAGCCTGCTCAACCCCGAACGGATTCGGCTCTTGACCGTGCCTTCGGGCTCACCCAGGAGTACGGCGACCTCGCGGTAAGTGTGGCCGCCGAAGTAGGCCAGCTCGATCGAGGCTCGCTCTCCCTCGGTCAAGCGCGCCAGCGCGTCGCGAACGTGCTCGGCCTGCGTCAGGTCCCATACCTCGCGTTCGAGGTCGTAGCCACCCTCCGGCGTCAGACGCGCATCGCGTTCTTCGCGCGCCCGGCGCGACGCCTCGGCACGTATGACATCGACACTGCGCCCGTGCGTCTGCGTGAGGAGGTATGCGCGCAGTGATCCCCGTGCGGGGTCGAATCGGTCGGGGTCGTTCCAGAGCCGAAGGAAGACCTCTTGGACGACCTCCTCCGCGAGGGCGCTGTCCGCGACGATCCGGCGGGCGAGGCCGAGGGCTGCTGGCGCGTGACGGCGGTACACCTCAGCCAACGCGTCGTGGCGAAAGCGTCCGATCGCCACGACGAGCTGGGCGTCGCTGGCGAGCCGAAGGTCTCGGGTGCTCACCTCTCCGATCCGTTACGCGCGAATTCCTCCTTTATTCGCACCCGCGCCGATGCTCGGATCACGGGATCACGAGGGCCCGCCGGAGACACAACAGCGGGCGGTAGCCTGCGGCCGATGGACTTCGACCTCCCTGCCGAGGCGGAGATCTATCGCGACGAGGTACGGGCCTTCCTCCGTGAGCACGCGCCAGGCGGCTGCTTCCCGCGCGACTGGAACCAGCGACTGGCCGACGCCGGCTACGTCGCGCCGCACTGGCCCAAGCCCTGGGGCCGCGACGCCGGTCCCGTGCAACAACTCGTGATCGACGAGGAGCTCCGGGCGGCGCAGGCGCCGCGGCCGCTAAATCCAATCGGTATCGGATGGGCCGGCCCGACGCTGCTCGTCGCCGGGACCCAGGAGCAGCAAGACCGCTTCCTGCCCGGCATCCTCTCGGGCTCAGAGCTTTGGTGTCAGCTGTTCAGCGAGCCGGGAGCAGGGAGCGACCTTGCGTCCTTGACGACGCGCGCCGAGCGCGACGGCGACGAGTACGTCGTGCACGGACAGAAGGTATGGACGACGTTCGCGCACGTGTCGGCGTACGGGATCCTGCTCGCTCGCACCGACCCGGACGCCGAGCAGCACCGGGGCATCTCGTATTTCGTGCTCGACATGCGCGCGCCTGGTATCACCGTGCGTCCCATCCGGCAGATGGACGGCAACGCGACGTTCAACGAGGTGTTCCTGGACGGAGCCCGCATCCCGGCCACCGACCTCGTCGGTGAGGAGAACGACGGCTGGCGGCTGGCCAAGGTCACGCTCGGGAACGAGCGCGTGTCGCTGTCGGGTGAGGGCGCGCTCTGGGGACGGGGCCCGACGGCCAACACCCTGCTCGACATCGTCCGTGCTCGGGGCGGCGTAGACGACCCGCGGTTCCGGCAAAAGCTTGCCAACCTCTACATCGAGTCGGAGGTGCTGCGGCTCATCCGGCTGCGGACGGTGTCGGCCATGGTCCGCGGCCTGGAGCCGGGCGCCGAGACATCCGTGCGCAAGGCACTGGCCGACGAGCACGGCCAGCACGTGATGGCCCTGGCGCTCGACCTCGCCGGCAGCGCCGGCATGCTCGGCGACCACGGGCCCCTCGGCGATCCCGACCCGATCTGGGCCGAGGGGTTCCTGTTCTCGCCAGCGTTGACGATCGGCGGCGGGACGTCCGAGGTGCAGCGCAACATCATCGGGGAGCGCGTCCTCGGCCTGCCGCGCGACCCCGACTGACGCTGGATTTCGGCGTCGCTGAGTTCCGCTATTCGAGACTCAGCGACGCCAAAACACGAGTTCTCGACTCAGCCCTCGAGCCGCAGCGCAGCGACGAACGCCTCCTGCGGGACCTCCACCCGCCCGATCTGCTTCATGCGCCTCTTGCCCGCCTTCTGCTGCTCGAGCAGCTTGCGCTTACGCGTGACGTCACCGCCGTAACACTTGGCGATCACATCCTTGCGACGGGCTTTCACCGTCTCACGGGCGATGATGCGCCCGCTGACGGCGGCCTGGATCGGGACGTCGAACAGCTGGCGTGGGATGAGCTCGCGCAGCCTTACGGTCATGCGTCGCCCGTAGTCGTAGGCGCGGTCCCGGTGGACGATCGCCGAGAACGCGTCGACGGGAACGTTGTTCAACAGAAGGTCGACCTTGACGAGGTCGGTCTGCCGGTAGCCGGCAGGCTCGTAGTCGAGGCTGGCGTAGCCGCGGGTGCGGGACTTCAGCTGGTCGAAGAAGTCGATCACGATCTCGGCCAACGGGATCTCGTAGACCAGCTCCACGCGCTCCGAGGACAGGTACTCCATCTTCTTCATCTCACCCCGCCGGGTTTGCGCGAGCTCCATGAGCGTGCCCACGTACTCCGTGGGCGACAGCATCGTGACGACGACATACGGCTCTTCGATCGAGTCGATCTGGTTCGGCGGCGGCATGGCCGACGGGTTGTCGACGACCTCGACACCGCCGCTGGTGAGATTGGCGAGATACTCGACGTTCGGCGCCGTGGCGACGAGGTCGACGCCGTACTCGCGCTCGAGGCGCTCGCGCACGATCTCCATGTGCAGCAGACCGAGGAACCCGCATCGGAACCCGAACCCGAGGGCACCCGACGTCTCGGGCTCGTACGTGAACGACGAGTCGTTGAGCCTGAGCTTCTCGAGCGCATCGCGCAGATCGGCGTACTCGTCGCCGTCGACCGGGTACAGCCCGCAGAACACCATCGGCTTCGGGTCGCGGTACCCCTCGAGCGGCTCGCCGGGATGGGCGGCGGTGGTGACGGTCTCACCCACACGCGCCTGGCCGACGTCCTTGATGCCGGCGATGAGGTAGCCGACCTCCCCCGGCCCGAGGCTCGCCACCGGCGTCGGATCGGGGACGCGCACACCGATCTCCTCGGCGTCGTGTACGCCGTCCGCTTGGACGTACCGGAGGCGGGCGCCGGACACGAGCGTCCCGTTGAAGACGCGCACGGCGCTCACCACGCCGCGGTACGGGTCGTAGTGCGAGTCGAAGATCAGCGACTGGAGCGGCGCGTCGGGGTCGCCCTTCGGAGGCGGGATGCGATCGACGACGGCGTCGAGGAGCTCGGGCACGCCCTCGCCCGTCTTGGCCGAGATCCGCAACACCTCACTGGCAGGGATGCCGAGGACACGTTCGATCTCGCCCGAGACGCGGTCGGGATCGGCGACGGGGAGGTCGATCTTGTTGACGGCGGCGACGATGGCCAGGTCGTGCTCGACGGCGAGGTAGGCGTTGGCGAGCGTCTGCGCCTCGATGCCCTGCGACGCGTCGACGAGGAGGACGACCCCTTCGCAGGCGGCGAGGCTCCGTGACACCTCGTAGCTGAAGTCGACGTGACCCGGCGTGTCGATCAGGTGGAGGACGTGGTCCTTCCACTCGAGGCGAACGTTCTGGGCCTTGATCGTGATGCCGCGCTCGCGCTCGAGGTCCATCGTGTCGAGGTATTGGGCGCGCATGTGCCGCGGGTCGACGGCGCCGCTCAGCTCGAGGAACCGGTCGGCCAGCGTGGACTTGCCGTGGTCGATGTGCGCAACCAGTCCGAAGGCGCGCTGCGACTGGGTGGGGACCATCGCCCGCCATTCTCCTGCACGCCGGGGTCACCTCAGGATCCAATCCGCTGCTACCCTGGGCCGGTTCCCGGCCGGAAACCCGGAGCCTTCACGCGTCATGGCGAACCTCAAGGACCAGATCAAGCGCAACCGGCAGAACGAGCAGCGCCGCCAGCGCAACAAGGTCGTCCGCTCGGAGCTCAAGACACGGGTCAAGCGGGCGAGCGAGAGCCTCGCCACCGGCGCTGACGACGCCGTCGACCGCGTGCGGTCGGCCCAGAAGCGGCTCGCCAAGGCAGCCGAGAAGGGCGCCGTCCACAAGAACCAGGCCGCCCGGCGGACGTCCCGCCTCATGAAACGGGCCGCCAAGTCGGGGTAGTCAGAGGCTCCGCAGCGCGCCTCTTGCGTCGCATCCGCCTCGTTTGGCAGGGTGGCCTCTCGGGTGGACCGCTGGGAGGCTCGATGATCAAGTTCCTTGGACGGACGCGCTTTTACCGTGCGTGTGTCCTGCCCTGACGATTCAATTACCCCCACCCAAGATCTCACGTTCATGGGCGCCGACACGAAGACGACCCCCGAGTCGCTCTTCCTCCCTGGCGGCGGCACGTGCACGGTCACAGAGCCCGAGTCAGCCGGGGCGACATCCGTGACCTTCACCTGCGGCTCGATCAATCCCTCCAACCTCGGGGTGACGTGCACGCAGACAGCCAATGGGCTCGAGATCGTCGTGCCTGACGACGTACCACCTGGCGAGACTGTGACGGCGTCCGTCACGGTCACGAACGACTTCACACCTCCCCCGACCCCACCGCCGTCGACCGAACCCCCTACTACCGCGGCCGCGCCAGGGACCACGGCTGCCCCGCCGGCGCCCACGGTCGAGGCCGCGCCCGTGTTCACGGGCTAACGGCGGGCGCGCTCCGACTGACGGCGCCGCGGCGCCCCACGGGCCCGCCCGTGCAGCGCGGCGAGGCGCGCCACGAGCACCTCCATCACCCCGTCTTCGGGAATCGCGCGCGCCCCCTTGATGTCGAGGTCGGCGGCAAAGAGGTAGTCGTACGCTTGCCGTAAGCCGTCGGATCCGAGCGCGCGCGCAGCCTCGAGCGCTTTGCGGGCCGGGT
Organism: Acidimicrobiia bacterium; assembly: GCA_035637335.1. GTDB lineage: Bacteria > Actinomycetota > Acidimicrobiia > IMCC26256 > JACDBD01 > JALZAA01. The sequence continues at coordinate 7,310 of DASPXI010000026.1, read as the reverse complement.
ACTCCTTGATGCGCCCGTCGAGCGCCGCCACGGCGTCGCGGGGGCTGCGGACGTCGGGGTCGTCGAGTCGCGCCACGCGTCGGTAATAGGAGTGCAGCATTCCCATCACCTGCAGCGGGTGCATCGGGCGGGCCTGGCCGGGGCCGGTCGCGGTCAGCATCCGGCGTAGCGTCTCGAGCGCGCCCGCCATGTCGCCGGATTCGATCGCGTTCGTCAGCAGATAGCCGGGCACCGAGCCGGCGTCGCCGAGATACGGATCCACGTCGTCGACCTCGAGCGTCGCGCCGGAGCCGAACGCCGAGGTCAGCACCTCGACGAGCTGCGGCACCCGTCCTGCGTCCTCGCCGAGGTGCGAGGTCACGCGCTTGGCCGCCTCGGGCTCGAGCGTGATGGCGGAGTCCTCCAGCTGTTGCGCGAGCACATCACCCGTCCGTTCGCTGGCCGGCCCGACGCCGACCGCCTTGGCCGCCCTGAGCGCGTCAGTAAGGCTCTTGGGGGGCCGGCCGCCGCCCGGGACCACCACGAGTGTCGTCGTGTCCATCGGGTCCTGGAGGTACTCGACGAGCGGCTCGGCGTCCTGCTTGCTCAGGTTGCCGGCTTCGTGGAGCACGACGACCCGCCGCGCCGTCATGAACGGCGGGCTCTGGGCGGCGTTGAGCGCGGCAGCCACGACCTCGGCCCGCCCCTCGGCGCCGGTCGGGGCATCGCTCTCCCCCTCGCCGGGAGCCGCTCGGCCCGGCACCGTGAGGTCCTCGACGGCGAGCGTGGGGTCGTTGTCACCCACGAGCTCAGCGAGCAGCTGCTCCAGCGCCTCGGCTTGCAGCACGGGGTCAACCCCGGTGACGACGTAAGTCTGTGCGCTCAAGACACGCGTGCCCCGTCTCGCGTATGCGCGGCGATCGCCTCGATCATTCGACACACCCTGACGGATCCGGCCACGTCGTGCACGCGCACGATCCGGCAGCCGTGGATGACGCCGTACGCGAGCGCGGCCAGGGAGGCGTCGCGTCGCTCGTCGATCGCGAGGCCGAGCAGGTCGCCGAGGAAGCGCTTGTTCGACGCCGACAGCATCAGCGTGTACCCGAGCGAAGTCAGCGTGTCGCTCTCGCGCAGCAGCAGTGCGCTCTGCGCCGGCGTCGTGCCGAGGTCGAGCCCGGCGTCGAGCGCGATCTGCTGGGGGGCCAGGCCGGAGGCCTCAGCCAAACGAGCGCGCTCCAGCAGGAAGGCGCGCACTTCCGCGACCACGTCGTCGTAGTGCGGCTCCGGATCCGGTACGCGAGGGCCGAGGCGGATGTGGGTGGCGACAACTGAGGCTCCGTGGGCGGCCGCGGTCGGGAGATAGCGGTGGTCGGCGAAGCCGCTGATGTCGTTGCCCAGCACCGCGCCCGCTTTGCACGCCGCGTCGAGCACGGCCGCCCGCCACGTGTCGATCGACACGGGGACGTCGAAGCGCGCCCGGAGCGCCTCGATCGCGGGCACGACTCGGTCAAGCTCTTCGGCCTCCGTGACCTCGGGACCGGGCCCCGCTTTCACGCCACCGACGTCGAGGATGTCGACGCCCTCGTTGACCAGTTGCTCCGCTCGCCTGAGGAAGGCGTCGAGCTCGAACGTCGCTCCCTGGTCGAAGAACGAGTCGGGGGTGCGGTTCAGGACACCCATGACCAAGGTGCGGTTCGTGATGTCGTGCACACAGTCACCGAGACGGAAGCGGGGCATCGCTTCGGAGGTTATGGCGTCGCCGTGACTGGACCCTGACCGCGCCCACCAGTGCGCCGCAGGCCACGATCGCCCACGCGGCGCGTCCGTCGACCTCGACCGGAACCCGAGAGAAAACCGCCGCCACGTGGACCATGACCGTGGCGAGGAGCCCGGTCGGCACCTGGAGTGCTGCGGCGAGGCCGGGCCACCAGGATTCGACCCCGCCGCCGGCGAGGCCGCTCAGGACACCCAGCACTGTCAGCGGACCGGCGAGCGGCCCCGCGACGAGATTGGCGGGGAGGGCGGCGAGCGGCACCGACCCGAACACCGGGATGAGCACGGGCGCCACGCCGATCTGGGCGGCGAGCGTGACCCCGAGCGGCTCCCGGAGCCAGAGGGGCCCCGGGAGGCGGCCGGAGACCGGTGCTGCGAGCACGGCGATGCCGGCGCTGGCGCCGCACGACAGCAGGAAGCCGATCGAATGGAGCAGGAAGGGGTCGGCAAGGACGAGCGCGACGACGGCGAGCGCGAGCACCCGGACGCCGGCGGTGGGACGACCGAGGTAGAGCGCGGTCATCGAGCACGCCGCCATCGCGCACGCCCGCAGCACGGACGGCTCCCAGCGCGTCATGGTCCCGAACACGACGAGGAGACCGAGTCCGGCAACGAGCTGCGCCCGTAGCGACAGCCTTCGTATGAGGGGTCTGGTGAGCGCGAGCACGAAGGCGACATTGGCTCCGGACACGGCGAGAAGGTGCGTGAGACCGGAAGCACGGAACTGCTCGGCCACCTCACGTGGCAACGCGCGCGTATCGCCGAGCAGGAATCCCGCCAACAACGCCCGCTCTGTCGCGGGCAGGTGAGCGCCACCGGCCAGCACGCGGCCGCGGAGCGCGTTGGCCGTCCGGTGCAGCGGCGACCGCGCCGGCTCGAATGCGAGGAGCTCGACGGCGTCGAAGCGGGCAACCGTGTGGCGCCACGGCAGCCGCGTGTCGTAGCCGGAGAGCGGCTGGAACCAACCCGACAGGTCGACTTCGTCGCCCGCCTCGAGCAGACGCAGCCGGCCGGCGACGTCGCCTCCGGCGGTGACGAGCACCGTGCGCGATCCCGTGGGCCGGCCGTCGAACCGCTTCACCCTCGCGAGCATCCGCGCGCTGTACTGCTCGCCGCCGGGATCGTCGACAAGGGTCGCGGTGATCCGTCCCGAGGCGCGTGCGTCGCGGGGCGCGGTGAGCGGTGAGTGCTCCAGCCCGTCGAGCGCCCGTTGCATCGAGGCCACGCCGAGCAGCGCGACCGCGACGATCCCGACGGCGAGACGCTTCGGGCCACGCGGTGTCAAGAGCGCGCCGGCCGCGCCAAGCAGGCCGAGCGCGAGCATCGCCGTGGCCGACGCCGGCCCGAGGTGCTCGCCGGCGCGCGCGCCGATGACCGCGGCCGCGACGAGCGCAACCGGGCCGGCGGCGTAGCCGCGGGTCAGACCGTCACCTTGTCCTTGAGGTCGGCGAAGCGCTTCTCCCCGATGCCGCGGACGTCGCGAAGCTCATTCACGGACCGGAAGCCGCCCCGACGCTCGCGCTCGGCGATGATCGCCTGCGCCAGGCTCGGTCCGATCCCAGAGAGCTTCTCGAGCTCGGCCTGGGAAGCAGTGTTGAGGTTGACGAGTCCCGAGGGGTCGGCGCTGCCGCCGTCGCCCGCACCGGGCGTCCCAGCGGAGTTTGGCGCCGCCTCGCCCGGGCGCTGCACGAGCACCCGCTGACCGTCGGTGACCTTGGCCGCAAGGTTGAGCCGGTTGAGGTCGGCGTCCGGAGCGCCGCCTCCCGCCGCCTCGACCGCGTCGATGACCCGGGCGTTCGCGTCCAGGTCGTAGACGCCAGGCTTCGCGACCGCGCCGGCGACATGCACGGTCACGCGTCCACCTTTCTTGGCGCGTCCGGAACTTGAGGTCGCGGTGGACCCCGGCACGCGTCGCTTCGACGACGATCCGCCGTCATCAGTGGCGCCGAGCCGGTACCAGATGAAGCCGGCGACGAGGGCAACGACGATCAGCGTCGCCACGGCGACTCGCGGATCGCCGCGCAGGTCACGCAAACGATCGACGAATCGTTCGAGCGGCCCGCCCCATTCGCTCGGTCGGGGCGGGAGCTCCGCCCGTCGTTCGGTGCGCTCGGGCGCGCCCCAGAACTCGGAGTCGGGAGCCTCGGGTGTGGCAGTGCGGGTTGAATCGGGCATCGCAACCTCCGGGCGCGGTGCGGCAGAAGACCGGAGGAAGCGGAGGGGGAAGTCGGCCGGGTCGGGGCTCGACCGAGATTGAACGGTAGCGCGCCCGACGAGTACGGGAAAGACCCGTCAAGAGCCGGCGACGGCGCGCGCCTCGGCCTCGAACGGAATCGCCTCGTACGCCGCTTTGTGGCCGAGCCCGCGCCATCGGCCACGCGCATACGCGGCGAGGTAACGGACGAGGAACCGAGCGGCGCCGAGCTCGCGCCACTGACGTACGTGCACGAGCTCGTGGGCGATCAGCTCACGGTCGCGCTCGTGACCGCGGCGCACGAGGATGAAGCGGCCGAGCGTCATACCCGCGACGCCGGGCGTGAGTACGGGCACGCTGAGGAGGCGGGCGCGCTCGAGATCACGAGTGGGAACGTGCGTGAACTGGTGGCGCTCCCGGACGTCCAGACGCCGCGGCACCAGGTGCTACCGCGTGACGAAGTTGACCAGCCGGCCGGGCACGACGATGACCTTCAGCACCTCAGCGCCCTCGAGCAGCTGTGCGATCCGCTCGTCGGCGCGCGCCACCGCCTCGTGGTCGGCTTCGCCTGCTCCGGCCGGGATCTTCACCCGCGCCCGTACCTTGCCGTCGACCTGCACCACGATCTCGACCTCCTCCTCGACCAGGTAGGCCGGATCGGACTCGGGGAACGGCTCGTACGCGAGCGACTCGGGATGCCCGAGCCGTGACCACACCTCCTCGGCGAGATGCGGTGCCAACGGCGCGAGCATCAACGTCATCGCGCTGACGACCTCGAGCGGCGCCGTGCCCGTCTCCCCCACGACCGCGGTCAGCCGGTTGTTCAACTCAAACAGGCGAGCGATCGCCGTGTTGAACTGAAGTCTCTCCATGTCGTTGCGCACGGCGTCGATGGTCCGGTGCAGGATGCGGCGGGTTTCCTCGTCGGCGGGCGCCTCCGAGACCCGCAGCGCGCCGGTCTCCTCGTCGATCGCGTTGCGCCAGAAGCGCTGGAGGAACCGGTGGACGCCGACGATGTCGGCCGTGTTCCAGGGCCGGCTGGCGTCCAGCGGTCCCATGAACATCTCGTACAGCCGGAGCGTGTCGGCTCCGTAGCCCTCGTAGATGTCGTCGGGGGTCACCGCGTTCTTGCGGCTCTTGCCCATCCGGCCTTGCTGGCGGGTGACTTCCTTGCCCTCGAAGTAGTACCTGCCGTCCCGCTCCTCGACTTCGTCGGCCGGCACGTAGAACCCGCGCTCGTCCACGTACTCGTGGGCGGTGATCGTGCCCTGGTTGAACAAGCGGGCGAACGATTCGGGTGTCGAGACGTGGCAGAGGTCGTACAGGACCTTGTGCCAGAACCGCGCGTACAGAAGGTGCAGCACCGCGTGCTCGGCGCCGCCCACGTAGAGATCGACGCCGCCGGAAGGGGTGTCGCCCTCCATCCAGTAGCGCTCGACCTCCGCGTCGACGATGCGGCTCTCGTTCGTCGGGTCGAGGTAGCGCAGGTAGTACCAACAGGATCCGGCCCATTGCGGCATCGTGTTGGTCTCGCGTCGGTAGGTCTTGCGCCCCTCGCCGAGGTCGGCCTCGATGGTTGCCCACTCCTCCGCCCGTGCCAGCGGCGGTTCGGGCAGCGTCTCCTCCTCGTCGCCGACGATGCGCGGCTCGAAGTCGCCCATCTCGGGAAGCTCGACGGGCAGCATCGACTCAGGAAGTGCTACCGGCAGACCCGTCTCGTCGTAGACGATCGGGAACGGCTCGCCCCAGTAGCGCTGCCGGCTGAACAGCCAGTCGCGCAGCTTGTACGTGACGGCACCCGCCCCGTTGTTCGTCTCCTCGAGCCACTCGGTGATCTTGCGCTTGGCGTCCGCGACGTCGAGGCCGTCGAGGAAGCCGCTGTTGATCGCGGGCCCGTCACCGAGGTACGCCTCGCCCTCGAAGTCGGGCGGCGGCTGCACGGTGCGGATGATCTCGAGTCCGAACTCCTCGGCGAAGTCCCAGTCCCGCTGGTCCTGGCCGGGCACGGCCATGATGGCGCCGGTCCCGTATCCGGCCAGCACGTAGTCGGCGACGAAGATCGGGATCCGCTTGTCGTTGACCGGGTTGATCGCGAATGCGCCGGTGAAGACACCGGTCTTCTCCCTGCCCTCGGCTTGGCGCTCGAGATCGGTCTTGGTCGCTGCGTACTCCCGGTAGGCCTCGACCGCCTCCACCGGCGATACATCGGTCCCGAACGGCCCGCGCAACCTGGTCGGAGTGCCCGACGGCCACTCGTTCGTCACGATCTCGTCGACGATTTCGAGCTCCGGCGCCAGCACCATGTAGGTGGCGCCGAAGACGGTGTCGGGGCGAGTCGTGAAGACGCGGATGCCCAGCCCCTCGTGGTTCTCGACGGGGAAGACGATGTCGGCGCCCTCGCTGCGACCGATCCAGTTGCGCTGCATGATCTTGATGGATTCGGGCCAGTCGAGGAGATCAAGATCGTCCAGGAGCCGATCGGCGTACTTCGTGATGCGCAGCATCCACTGCTTGAGCGGCCGCTTGTACACCGGGTAGTTGCCCCGCTCGCTGCGGCCCTCGGCTGTGACCTCTTCGTTCGCGAGCACGGTGCCGAGCGCCGGGCACCAGTTGACGGCAACCTCGTCCAGATAGGCGAGCCGGTAGGAGTCGACGACCTGGCGCCGCTCGACTGCGTCGAGCTCGTCCCACGGACGATTGTCCGGCGTCGAGCGCGCTCCGGATTCGAATTCGGCGACCAGCTCGTCGATGGGACGTGACGTCTCCCGTTCCTCGTCGTACCACGCGTTGAACATCTGGAGGAAGATCCACTGTGTCCAGCGGTAGTACTGGACGTCGGTGGTGGCGAAGCTGCGGCGCGGATCGTGATCGAGCCCGAGGCGGCGTAGCTGACGCCTCATGGTGGCGATGTTCTGCTCGACGGTGACGCGTGGGTGTTGCCCGGTCTGGATCGCGTACTGCTCCGCTGGCAGCCCGAACGCGTCGTAACCCATCGGGTGCAGGACGTTGTGGCCGGTCATGCGCTTGAAGCGCGAGTAGACGTCGGTGCCGATGTAGCCGAGCGGGTGGCCGACATGGAGGCCGGCGCCGCTGGGGTACGGGAACATGTCGAGGACGTAGAGCTTCGTGCGGTCGGCGACCCGCTCGAAGCCCTCGGACAGTGGACCCCTGGGGTTGGGCGTCCAGAACGTCCGCTCCTCGTCCCAGCGGTCCTGCCACTTCTGCTCGATCTCGTTGGCCCGGCGCGCCGTGTAGCGGTACGGGGGGACGTCTTCCGTGCGCTGCTCGGCGGTGTCGGTCATCGCGCGGCGAGCGTATCGGCGCCGCGCGTCACGTCATCGGTAGATGTCGTACCCACGTGTCA
>DASPXI010000025.1:0-22055 GCA_035637335.1 Acidimicrobiia bacterium | reverse complement strand
GCCGCCCGGCTGAGCGACCTCGCCGCCCCGGGAGAGATGCTGGCGACGGCAGACATGGCGGTTTTCGTGCCGGACGACGGCGAGGTCCGCGTCGTCGAGGCACGGCTGGTACCGGGCTTCATGCAGCCGGTCCCGATCGTGGCGATTTGCGTCACCGAGCCGATCACCGAGACCCACGAGATCATCGCGAGCTGAGCTTCCCCACACCGCCGGAAGCCGGCACTACCCTGCACGCCCATGACCTATGTCACGCTCCGCTTCGAGCGCGACGGATCGGTCGGCTGGCTACGGCTCTTCCGTCCTGACCGGCTGAACGCGTTCACGGTCGAGATGTGGCGCGAGCTGCGCGAGCTCGGCGAGGAACTCCGCGACGATCCTGACCTGCGCGCGCTCGTGGTCATCGGCGAGGGCCGCGCTTTCTCGAGCGGCATCGACACGTCCGTGTTCGCCGGCTCACTCGATGACGACCTCGGCGCGGGGTCCGACGCCGGGACACGCGACGACGACCCCGTCATCGACTCCATCCTGCGGACGCAGGACTCGTTCACGTGGCTCGAGGAAGCGCCCTACGCGACGATCGCTGCCGTGCGCGGCTACGCGCTCGGCGCCGGCCTCCAGCTCGCCCTTGCCTGCGACGTGCGCGTGATTGCCGAGGGAACGAAGGTTGGCCTGCTCGAGTTCAAGTACGGCATCCTTCCGGACCTCGGAGGCACGCAGCGGCTACCCCGGATCGTCGGGCCCGGGAAAGCGAAGGAGCTCATCTTCACCGGCACCCAGATCGACGCCGACGAGGCGTTGCGCATCGGACTGGTCGAACGGGTGGTATCGGACGCCGAGCTCGAGCCCACGGTGCGCGATCTCGCAGCGACGATCGCGGCGCAGCCGCCGCTCGCGGTGCAGGGCGCCAAGCGCGCCGTCAACGTGGCCGGCACGATGTCGACCCGCGACGGGCTGCGTGTCGAAGCCGAGGGTCAGGCCGTCTGCCTCCGCTCTGACGACATGAAAGAAGCCATCGCCGCGTTCGTCGAAGAGCGGGCGCCGAACTACCAGCGTCGCTGACCGTGGACGCCTTCGTCGTACGCGCCGGCGGCCCGCTGTCGGGAACCGTGAGGGTGCCGGGCGCGACCAAGAACGCCGGGCTGAAGCAGATGGCCGCCGCGCTCCTCGCCCCGGGCGTGACGGTCCTGCGCAACGTCCACCCGGTGCTCGACCTCGAGGCGATGCTCGACGTCATGCGCGCCATCGGCGCCGACGTCGAGTGGACAGGGACGAACGAGCTCACGATCGACGCCACCGGTCCGCTCAAGCCCGAGGCGCCGTACGAGCTGGTGACCCGGATGCGCGCGTCCATCAACGTGCTGGGGCCCCTCCTTGCGCGGTGCAGGGAAGCGCGTGTGGCGATGCCGGGCGGCGACAACATCGGCAGCCGCAAACTCGACATGCACTTCCGGGGCCTTCAGGCCATGGGCGCCGAGCTCGACGTCGTGCACGGCTTCATCGAGGCGCGCTGCGAAGCACTGTGCGGCGCGCGGGTGGTCCTCGACTTCCCGAGCGTGGGCGCAACCGAGAACCTTCTCACGGCGGCGGTACTCGCCAAAGGCCAGACGGTGCTCGAGAACGCGGCGCGCGAGCCCGAGATCACAGACCTGGCGGCCTTCCTCAATCGCATGGGCGCGAGGGTGCGCGGCGCAGGAACTTCGACCATCGAAGTCGAGGGCGTCGAAGGCTTGTCCGCAGTCGACAACGAGATCATGGGCGACCGCATCGAAGCCGGGACGATCCTCATGGCGTGCGGCGTCGCCGGCGGCGAGGTCACCGTGGAGGGCACGCGCACGGAACACCTCGAGATGGTCATCCTGAAACTGGGGGAGATGGGCCTTCGCGTCACGCCCACGCCGGACGGGATCTGGGCCCGGTGCGACGAACGGCTCCAGGCCGTCGACGTGGCGACGCTCCCGTACCCGGGCTTCGCCACAGACTTCATGCCGCTCGTCGTGGCGCTGCTCGCGACCGCCGAGGGATCGGCGATCGTCACCGAGAACGTGTTCGACAATCGCTTCGGGTTCGTCAGCGAGCTGCACCGCATGGGTGCCGACATCCGCAACGAGGGCCGGCACGCCGTGATCCGCGGCGTCGAGCGCCTCTCCGGCGCGCCCGTGCGCGCGCAAGATGTCCGTGCGGGGGCGGCGCTGGTGGTGGCCGGCCTCTCGGCCGACGGTGAGACGAGAGTCCTGGACCCCTATCACGTCGACCGCGGCTATCCCGACCTCGCCCGGCAGCTCCAAAAGGTGGGCGCCGAGGTGCAGCGGTTCCGGGAAGGCGTGGGAGAATAGGAGTGTTGCACCCACCAGATCCGGTCCGATAGACGCAGATAGACGCAGATAGACGCAGACGGAGCAGCCAGGATGCCCACCGACACTGATACCGACGACAGAGATGCCGGAGTCCTCGAGGCCATTGACGCCATCCGCCCCGCCCTCCAGAGCGACGGCGGCGACATCATCTTCAACGGCATCGACGCCGACGGCGCCGTCCACGTGACCCTGGTCGGCGCGTGCGGCACCTGTCCCGTGTCGATGATGACCCTCAAGGCCGGCGTCGAGCGGATCATCATGGACCGCGTGCCGGGGATCACCGAGGTGATCTCCGAATAGGAGCCCCCAACAACCCGTCCGCGCTCGTCGACGCGGCCCGTCGCGGCGATCGTTCCGCGATCGCGAAGCTGATCTCGCTCGTCGAGACGGGCGGCAACGCCGCCACCGAGGCCGTCGGGCGCCTGTACCTGAACTCGGGCGCTGCGTACACCGTGGGCATGACCGGCGCGCCCGGGTCAGGCAAGTCGACGATTACCGACAAGCTCATCAGCCTCCTGCGCGGCGACGGCGTCGAGGTCGGCGTCCTCGCCATCGACCCGAGCAGCCCGTTCAGCGGCGGCGCCATCCTCGGCGACCGCATCCGCATGCAGGACCACGCCACTGACGAGGGCGTCTTCATCCGATCGATGGCGACCCGCGGGCATCTCGGCGGGCTGTCGCTCGCAACCCCCCAAGCGGTGCGGATCCTCGACGCGGCCGGTAAGCCGTGGATCATCATCGAGACCGTCGGCGTCGGGCAGGTCGAGGTCGAGGTGGCCGGGGCTGCCGACACCACCGTCGTCGTCGTGAACCCGCGGTGGGGCGATGGCGTGCAGGCCAACAAGGCGGGACTGCTCGAGATCGCCGACGTACTCGTCGTGAACAAGGCCGACCGCGACGGCGCCGCCGACACGGTGCGCGACCTGGAGCAGATGCTCGAGCTGGCGGGGGAGCGCGACTGGCGGCCACCGATCGTCGAGACCGTTGCCACCGACGGCCGCGGCATCGCGGAACTGTGGCGAGCCGTGCTCGACCACCGCGCGTACCTCGAGGCCGACGGCCGGCTCGAGCGACGGCGTGACTCGCGACTACGGGAAGAGCTGCGCGCAATCGTGTTCGAGCGGCTCCGCGAGGGCGCGGACTCCCGATGCACCGGCGAGCGGTTCGAGCGGCTGCTGGCGAAGGTTGCGGCGCGTGAGCTCGACCCCTACGCCGCTGCGGACGAGCTCCTGCAGACCTAACCTGCCGGGGGTGGAGGAGCACCCGCTGGCGGAGATGTTGCATGCCGCTGCCCACGGCAACCACCCCTCTCCCGACGGCTTCGTAGAGGTCATGCCGTCGCCCGGCGGACCAGCTGACGCAATCGTCGACTTCACCGCGCATCTCGTGGTGGCGGCCGACGTACCCGCCGACGACGTCCTCAATCAGCTGCCCGTCGGTGATCTCTCCGGATGGACCCACCCGTCGTTCCAGCTGTGGCTCGCCCAGCGTCTCGATAGCCGACCGGGCAGCCGAGACCTCGTGATGGCCGCGCCGCCCGCCGACCACGCCGACCTGGAGCTCACGCCGCGCGACGACCTCAGTGGTCACGACCGGGTGCGGCGCGCCGCACGCTACCGGACCGACCTCAAAGTCTTCACCGATCCGGACGAGCTCGGCGTGCTCGTCATCGGTCGGGGTCTCGTGGGCCGGATGGAGTGCGCGTTCGAAGTGGAGCCGTCCGCCCGCCACCGCGGCCTCGGACGCCGCCTGGCGCTCGCCGCCCGGACGTTCGTCCCCGACGACGGCGCGATCTTCGCCCAGGTCGCGCCGGGCAACGTGGCCTCGGTGCGCGCGCTGCTGTCCGCCGGCTTCCGTCCCATCGGCGGCGAGGTGCTGTTCCCCAGGCACAAGTAGCCTCCCGCGCGATGCCCGAGGGCGTTCACACGGAACGGCGCGGCAACGGCGTGGTCGTGCTCCGCATCGACCGGCCTCCGCTCAACGCGCTGTCACGAGCGGTGCTCGGCGAGCTCGAGTCGGCGGCGCGTGAGCTCGCCGGCGATCCCGGCGTGAAGGCCGTCGTGGTGTTTGGCGGGGCCAAGGCGTTCGCGGCCGGGGCCGACATCAGCGAGTTCGGCGGTCGGGACGAGGCCCGCGAGGTCGGGAAGCGATTCCGGGCTGCGTTCGATGCCATCAGCGCGATCCCGCGTCCCGTCATCGCGGCGATCAACGGCGTCGCGCTGGGCGGCGGGCTCGAGCTCGCGCTCGCGTGCGACCTGCGCGTCGCGGCCGACAACGCGCGAGTTGGCCAGCCCGAGATCCTCCTCGGCATCATCCCGGGCGCGGGCGCGACACAGCGGCTGCCTCGACTGGTCGGGCCCGCTCGGGCGAAGGAGCTCATCTGGAGCGGGCGGCAGGTGAAGGCCGACGAAGCCCTCGCCATCGGTCTCGTCGAGCGGGTCGTGCCCGCCGCCGAGCTGGAGAATGCCGCGCTGGCGTGGGCGGGCACGTTCGCGTCCGGCCCCGTCGTCGCCATCGGCTTCGCCAAGCACGCGATCGACGCCGGGCTGGACCACCCGTTGGAGTTCGGTCTTCAGCTGGAGTCGGAGGCGTTCGTCGAGGTGTTCGGCACCGAGGACGCCGCCACCGGCGTGCGCAGCTTCCTCGAGCACGGCCCGGGCAAGGCGAAGTTCACCGGGCGCTGAGCTTCCTCCACTCGCGCGCCTCCGGCGCGGTTGCCAGAGTCGGGGTGTTGGTCCTGAATCACTCTCAGCTCTCGACGCGCGCCTTCAGCCGTCGCAGGTTGCCCGTCCAGAGCGCGCGCAGCAAGGGCCGCGCGACCAGCTCACCGAGCGGGCCGCCCATCCACCACGGGAACCGCAGGCGCTCACTCCAACAGAACTGCGTCCGCCCACCTCGCTTGCGTCGCAGTGTGAAGCGGCCTCGGCCGCGCACCGCGCCTTCGTGCGACATGCCGATGGCGCGGCGTGGCCGCCATTCGGTCACGACCAGCACGTCGGTCGTGGCGAGCGGGCCAAGGCGCGTACGGCATTCGAGCTCCGTGCCGACGCCCGTCCGACGCCGGCTGCGGAAGTCGATCGACTCGGCGTCGCGCATCCATTCGACGTGGCTGTCGAGGCGCTTCACGTCCGCCCACACCGCGGCCGGAGACGCGTCGATCGTGATGCACGTGCGGATCAGCACAGTTCTCCGGCGGCCTCGCGCAGGTGCTGCACGGCCTGTTCCGGGGGCACGGTGTTCACGAGGATGCCCGTGCCCTGCTCGAAGCCGGCGACGACGTTGATACGGGTTTGCACCTCGATGTACCAGTGGAAAGATCCGGCGCTCGTGTCCGGACCAGCGGTGTGTACGACGAGGTTGTAGGGCACGTCGCCGAGCGCGGACGCCAGCCGGCCGAGGGCGTCGCGCGCGACGGTGGCCACAGCTTCGATGTCAGAGTCGTTCGCCTCGTCGAAGCGGGCTCTGGCCGCCCGCAACGCCAGGCGGAGCTCGTACGGCGTGCTCGACGCCTGCGGGCACCACGCCGCGACCGGCCCGTCGACGACACGGAGTGCGTCGCCGCCTTCTTCTAGGTCAGCCGCGACCGGGTCGTGAGCAGCTGTCTCGAAGCGCTCCACCTCGCGGGTCACGGCGGGAGGCATCACGTCGAGGGCGACGAGTTGCGCATGGGGGTGTTCGATCGATGCTCCCGCCGCCCGACCGTGGTTGATCGCGATCTGCACGAAGGTGTGTTCCGCCGCGAGGTGAGAGCGGGAACGATCGCGTATCACGGTGAGCACCTCGACGGCTTGGCGATGGTCGAGCTGCGCGAAGGAGTTCTCGTGCGATGGCGACAGCACCACGACCTCGTGAGCGCCAGTCGCGCCTGGTCCCGCGTCCGTCCCGCCGACGATGGGGTAGAGGTTCGGCACCACGCGCACACGCCAGCCGGGCGTGTCGCGATCGCCCTCGCCCGTCCGGTACACCTCGGGCGGCGTCATGTGCTCATGTCCGGGGCAGAACGGACAGTTGTCTCGCGTCTCGGCGGTCGCTCGCGCCGGCGGCGGGAACGTGTGCGGGCGCGCCGCCCGCCCCGGCGCAAGCAGCACCCACCGTCCTCCGAGGTCATCGCGTCGCAACTCGGGCATGATTCGAGGCTAGAGGGGTGCCGTAGCCTGGTGACGTGACACAGTTTCCCGGAGTTCGCGTGGTGATCCTCGGCGGCGGGCCCGCCGGCAACACGTGCGCCACGGTGGCGGCGACACTCGGGGCGGACGTCACGCTCGTCGAGCGCGACGTCATCGCCGGCGCCGCGCACCTGTGGGACTGCATCCCTTCGAAGGCGATGATCGCCACGGGCGGTGAGCTGGTCGAGCTCTCCCGCAGTCACGTCATGGGCCTGCGCGCCGAAGGCAGCCTCGACATCGATGCTCTCCGCGAGCGGATGGCATCGATCGAGCGCTACCTCCACGATTCGATCGTCACCCTGCTCGAGTCGCAGGGAGTCCGCCTGCTGCGCGGCGCGGGCCGGCTCAAGGGCCCGCACGAGGTCGTGGTCGAGACCGCGGCCGGGATCGAGGAGCTCGAGGCTGACTACGTCGTCGTCGCCACCGGCTCGCGGCCGCGCGTTCCGGAGTTCGCTCCTGTCGACGGCGAGCGGGTGCTGACGACGCGCCAGGCGTACCCGCCGCCCGAGCTGCCGGAGCACATCGTGGTCGTCGGTTCCGGCGTCACCGGTGTCGAGTTCACGCACATGTTCGACGCGTTGGGTTCGAAGGTGACGCTGCTCGTGTCGCGCCAGCAAGTTCTGCCGTTGAAGGATCCCGAAGTTGCCGCCGCCCTCGAGGAGGAGTTCCTCCGCCGCGGTGTCGTTCTCCTCAAGGGAGCGCGCGCAGACAACATCGAGCGCACAGACGGTGCCGTCAAGGTCACGTGTGAGGACGGCCGCGTCGTGGAAGGGTCGCACACCGTGCTGGCCGTCGGGTCGATCCCCAACAGCGAGGACCTCGGGCTCGACGAAGCCGGGGTCGAGGTCGACGCCGCCGGCTACATCCCGATCGACCATCACTGCCGGTCGAGTGTCGAGCACATCTACGCCGCCGGTGACGTGTCGGGCAAGCTGCCGCTCTCCTCGGTCGGGGCCATGCAGGGGCGCAAGATCGCCGAGCACCTCATGGGCCTGCACAACCGCCCGCACCGACACCTCGATTACGACAAGGCGGCGCAGGCGATCTTCACCGACCCCGAGATCGCCGAGGTGGGTCTGGCGGAGGCGGAGGCGTTCTCGGTAGGCCGGAAGATCCGCGTCACCAAGGTGCCGTTCTCGTCGAACGCGAAGGCCCACATCAAGGGCGACCCGCGCGGGTTCGTGAAGATCCTGTCCGACCCCGCCACCGGGGTGGTGCTCGGCGGCTCCATCGTCGGCCGCAACGCCGCCGAGCTGATCAGCGTGCTGGCGGTGGCCGTGACGAATGGGCTCCGGGTCGTCGACATCGTCGACTCGCTCCTCGTCCACCCGACCCTGTCGGAGTCGCTCGCCGAAGCCGCGTCGTAGCCGGCTGCCGTTCTACGTCACGAGCTCGCCGCGCGCGACGGTGATCGCCCGGCCGGCGAGATGCGTGCGGTCGCCGTCGACGCGTACGCGGACGACGCCGCCTCGAGCCGACGCCTGATAACCGGTCAGCTCCTGCTTCCCGAGCCGCTCCGCCCAGTAGGGGCCGAGCGCGCAGTGCGCCGATCCGGTCACCGGGTCCTCGTCGATCCCGAACTTGGGTCCGAAGCAGCGCGAGACGAAGTCGAATGCGGGGTCGTCCGACGACGCCGTGAGCACGGCGATGTCAAATGCGGTCAGTCTCGTGAAGTCGGGACGGGCGTCCCGTACCGCGCGCTCGTCGCCCAGAACCAGCAGCCAGCCGACGCGCCCCCGCGCAGCATCGCGCGCGGCCACACCGAGCGCGTCGAGCAGGCCGGGGTCGGGAGCCGTGGAAGTGACGGGATCGGCGGGGAAGTCGAGCTCGACCTCCCCGGTCTCGCCGGTTCTCGTCGCCGTGAGCGTGCCGCTTCGGGTCTCGAACCTCGCCGGCGTGTCCGTCGACAGCCGGTCCGTTTCCCACAGCACGTGGGCGCTGGCGAGCGTGGCGTGGCCGCACAGCTCCACCTCCACCGTGGGTGTGAACCACCGCAGGCCGTATGACCCGCCGGTTTCGTCGCGCTCGTGCACGAACGCCGTCTCGGAGAGATTCATCTCAGCCGCCACCGACTGCATCCAGCTCGGCTCGGCCGGCGTCTCGAGGAGGCACACGGCGGCCGGGTTCCCCGTAAACGGCGACGACGCGAACGCGTCCACGTGGAAGATCGGCACGCTGGCCACGATGCCGCGCTACTCGATGACGATCAGCACGTCTCCGGTGCCGACCGTATCGCCGGCTACGACGCGGACCTCCTTCACGGTCCCGCCCCGCTCGGCGTTGATGTGGTTCTCCATCTTCATCGCCTCGAGGACGAGCAGCGCCTGTCCGGGCTCGACCGAGTCACCCTGCCCGACGAGCACCTTCACGATCGTTCCCTGCATCGGCGCGCTGACGGTGCCGTCGCCTCCGGCGCCTCCCGTTGCCGCGAGCCGGGGCTTGCTCACGCGCCGGCCCGACCCCGGCCCGGCGCCAGGCCCGGCGTCCCCGCCCGTCGGAGTCTCGGGGAGCCAGACGCGTACGGAGAAGCGCTTGCCATCGACCTCGACGGGCACGGTCCGCTCTTCGAGCGGATAGCCCTCGGCCTCGGCCTGCGCCTCGGCAGCCGTGGTCGCCTCAGGCTCCCGAGCGAGCTGCGTGAAGAGCTCGGGATCCACCTCCTCCTCCACCCAGCGCGTCGAGTGATTGCCGGCGACGAAGTCCGGGTGGGAGAGAAGCGCGACGTGCGCGGGAACGGTCGTGCGGACACCGCCGATCTCGAGCTCGCGCAACGCTCGCAACATGCGGTGCCGGGCTGCCTCCCGGTCGTTCCCCCATACGACGAGCTTGCCGATGAGGTTGTCGTAGAACTGGGAGATCGTGTCGCCCTCGTCGTAGCCGCCGTCCCACCGCACCCCGGGGCCGCTGGGTACGCGCAGCCGCGTGATCGTGCCCGGCGAGGGGAGGAACTTCTTGGCCGGGTCCTCGGCGTTGATGCGGCACTCGATGGAATGGCCGCGGCGATCGAACGACTCCTGGCTGAACGACAGCGGCTTCCCCGCGGCGACGTGCAGCTGCTCGGCTACGAGGTCGAGCGAGGTGACCATCTCGGTCACGCAGTGCTCCACCTGGAGCCGCGTGTTCATCTCGAGGAACCAGAAGTCGCCTTCCTGGTACAGGCACTCGACAGTTCCGGCGTTCACGTACCCGCACGCTTTGGCCACCTTGGTCGCGGCCTCGCCCATGGCGCGACGCACGTCGTCGGTGATGCCGGGCGCGGGCGTCTCCTCGATGAGCTTCTGGTGGCGACGTTGCGTCGAGCAGTCGCGCTCGCCGAGCCAGACCGCGTTCCCGTGCGTGTCGCAGAACACCTGGATCTCGATGTGGCGCGGACGCGTGAGGTACCGCTCGAGGTACGTCTCGGGGCGGCCGAAGTACGCCTGCGACTCGCGGGCGGCCGAGTCGAGCGCGCTCTGCGCCTCGTCGGGGGTGTCGACGACCTTCATGCCCCGGCCCCCGCCGCCGTAGGCAGCTTTGATCGCCACCGGCCAGCCGTGCTGCTCACCGAACGCGATGACCTGTTCGGCGCTCGTCACCGGCTCGAGCGTGCCGGGCACGGCCTCGACGCCCGCCGATGCCGCGGCCCGGCGCGCCGAGATCTTGTCTCCCATGGTCTCGATGGCGTCAGGGGGCGGGCCGATCCACGTCGTGCCCCGTTCGGTGATAGCGCGGGCGAAGTCGGCGTTCTCGGCGAAGAAGCCGTAACCAGGATGTACGGCCTCGGCGCCGCTGCGCGAGATCACGTCGAGGATGGCGTCGGTGTTGAGGTAGCTCTCGGCCGCGGACTGCCCGCCGAGCGCATACGCCTCGTCCGCGTACCGAGTATGCGCGGCGTCGCGATCGAGCTCCGAGTACACCGCGACAGTCGTCACCCCGAGCTCCCGACACGTGCGCATCACTCGAATCGCGATCTCACCGCGGTTGGCGACGAGCACCTTGTTGAACGGTGGTGTCACACACGACTCCAGGCGCGCTTCGGCGGTGGCCGTATCCTACGGGCGATGGTCGAGCACGACGCCATTGAGATCCAGCGAGTCCCCGGGTTCCACGAGGTCCGTTGGTTCGACTCGCTCGACTCGACGAACCGTTACCTGCTGGACGAGGCACGCCGCGGCGCACCCGAAGGTCTGGTGGCCGTGGCCGACTATCAGACCGCAGGCCGGGGCCGGCGGGCCCGCGGCTGGGTGGCGCCCCCGGGCTCGTCGTTGCTCGTATCGGTCCTGATGCGGCCGTCGCTCGCGCCAGAACGCGCCCAGCTCGTCGCGATGGCATCCGGAGTGGCGATGGCCGACGCGATCGAACGCATCGCCGGGTTCGCGCCCGCGCTCAAGTGGCCGAACGACCTGGTGGTCGACGACCGGAAGCTTGCGGGGATACTCGCCGAGTCGGACGGCGGTGCAGTCGTCGTCGGCATCGGAGTGAACGTCAACTGGAACGAGTTCCCGTCCGACCTTGTCGAGACCGCGACGGCCTGTAACCTCGAGGCGAGCCACGCCGTCGACCGGCGCGAGCTACTCACAGCGTTCTTGCACGAGCTGGGCGACCGGTACGCCGGCTTGGAGCACGTGCCGGGCGAGTATCAGCGCCGGCTCGCGACGCTCGACCGCCGCGTGCGCGTCGAGCGAGCCGCGGGTGACGTCGTTGGACGGGCGGTAGGTGTCGGCGATTCGGGCGAACTACTCGTGGACGACGAAGCGGGAGGCGTCATCGCGGTGCACGTCGGTGACGTCGTCCATCTGCGCGACGTCTAGGGGTCCAGGTCGCGCCCGATCAGCTCCGTGAACAAATCGGCGATCTTCTCGGTCGTCGGGCCGGGCGCTGCGGGCAAGGCTCTGCCGTCCGCGTGCGCGATCGGTTGCACCTCGCGCGTCGACGACGTGACGAAGGCCTCGTCGGCATAGCTCAACGACGGCGGCGCGAGGTCGGCCTCCTCGGCGGGGATGCCGTGCCCGGCACACAACTCGAGCACGAGCGCGCGCGTCACACCCAGGAGGCATCCGGCCCCGGCGGGGGGTGTTCGCAGCACGCCTTCGCCCACGACGAAGAGGTTCGACCCGGTTGCCTCGCACAGCTCGCCGCGAGTGTTGAGGAAGATTGCCTCGCCGGCGTCCCGCTCCTGGGCGTAGGCGAGCGCACGAACGTTCTCGGCGTACGACGTCGTCTTCAGGCCCGTTACCGCGCCGCGCTCGTTCCGCGTCCACGGGACGGTCACGACGTCGACGGTCGCCGGGAACGGCGTCGGCGGCCCCGCGATGACCAGGACCGTGGGAGGGACGTCGGCTCGCTCGGAACCAGGCGGTGAAGGTCCGCCCGTCAGCGTCAGCCGAACCCGCGCTTCGGTGAGGTCGTTGGCGGCGAGCACGGCGTCGACGGCCGCTCGTAGCTCGTTCGCGGCCGGTACCGCGAGCCCCAGGCCGCGGGCCGAGCGCGACAGTCGCTCGTAGTGACGGGACCAGGCGAACGGGACGCCGCCGTACACGCGCAGCGTCTCGAAGGCTCCGTCACCGACGAGCAGACCGTGGTCGAACGGCGACACGCGCGCTTCCCTCGCCCGAACCAGTTTCCCGTTCAGCCACAGGATGGAGTCGTTCACCGGCGCGCTCCCACCAGTGCCGGTTCGCGCTCATGGGACGCGGCTGCGCCCGCCGACGCGAGCAGCCGGGCGGCCTTGAGCTCGGTTTCCGACCATTCGGCCGCGGGGTCGGAGTCGGCGACGATTCCTGCGCCGACTCCGAGGTGCGTACGCCCACCGGCGATCGTGAAGGTGCGGATAGCGACGTTGAAGTGGCCGCTCGCGCGTTCGGTGTCGATCCAGCCGACCGCGCCGCAGTAGACGCCGCGCGGCGCCGGCTCGAGGTCCTCGATGATTTGCATCACGCGTGGCTTGGGCGCCCCCGTCACGGACGCCGGTGGGAACATGGCGCGAACCAGCGCGCCGGTACCTTGGCCCGTCCGCAAGCGTCCCCGCACGGTGCTGACGAGATGATGGAGGCCGGGATGCGCCTCGACGGCGCACAACGCCGGGACCACGATCGAACCGGGCTCGCAGACGCGACCGAGGTCGTTGCGGGCCAGGTCGACGATCATCACGTTCTCAGCCCTGTCTTTCGCGCTCGTCGCCAGCGTGTCGGGATCAACGGCCGTTCCCTTGATCGGCCGTGTCTCGACGTCCGCACCGCGCCACGAGAGAAACCGCTCGGGCGACGCGGAGACCACGGCGACCGGCGGCAGGCCGGGCGCCCCATGCAGGCGCAGCAGCGCCCCGTGCGGGGACGGGTTCTGCTGCTCGAGCTGGGCGAGCAACGCCACCGGGTCAGCCGGCTGGTCGCACGTCAGGCGGCGCGTGAGGTTGACCTGATAACAGTCGCCGGCTCCGATGCGGTCGAGGATCGTCGCGACGCCTTGTTCGAACACGCGCCGCGGCGTGCCCGATCGCCAGTGCCGGAGCGCGGGCGGCGCCGGCAGGCGTCCATGCGTGGCGGGGGCATCCGCTGCGCGTGCGAGCACGGCGCGGGCCGGGCCGTGCCCCAGGACCTTGGAGCGGCCGGACCGTGCATCGAGCACGAGCCGGGCGGGGAAGCGGGCCAGCACGAGATCGGGCAACGGCGGGTCGCTGCGCCCGTCAACGCCGGTGCGGGGCGTCACCCGCTCGACCGCGCGGCCGAGCTCGTAGGTCATGAACCCGGCCCACCAGCCGGGCGGGAGCCGGTCGAGCACGTCGAACGCCTGGCCGCCGGACGCCACCAGCACCGCGTCGGGATCGGCAGCGATGACGAAGTCGGTGCCGGCCCGCACCATCGCAGCGTCGACGGCGGTGGGAATGCGGGCGAGCACGGCGGCGGCGGTGAGCGGCGCGCCCGGGGTCACGCGGGCAGGGTAGCGGCGCCGTGCTCGTCAGCCGCTTTCCTTATCTCTTGGATCCCTACATCTTTTGGATCTTCTCCGCGCCCGCCAAGCCGCCCGCGACGAAGGGTTCACCGGTCCCGCCGGTAGCATGACCGTTTCGTGGACCCAGCCCGGTCGTTTCCGCGCGTGCTGTTCGGCCGCTTCCTCGTGGCGCTGGCCGTGTCCGTGCCTCTCGTCGCCGCCGGGGTGATCGGCGTCAACCTGTACATCGACTGGAAGATCGATCAGATCCCGCGCGTCAAGGTCAACACCGCTGAGAACACCGACCCCGGTCAGCCCGCGAACTTCCTGCTCATCGGGTCCGATTCCCGGGCCCAGGTGCAGACACCCGAGGAACGTCAGGCTTTCGGTGATGCATCGACCGAGGGGGGTCAACGTTCCGACACGCTGATGGTGATCCACGTCGACCCGGAGGCGAAGACAGGGTTCCTCGTCTCGTTCCCTCGTGACCTCGTCGTCAACATCCCCGGCGTGGGCCAGTCGAAGATCAACGCCGCGTTCAACTCTGACACGGGCGGAGGCCCGCAGCGGGTCGTCGACACGCTCAAGCAGAACTTCAACATCCCGATCCACCACTACGTCGAGGTCGACTTCCAGAGCTTCAAGGGCATCGTGGACGCCATGGGCGGCGTTCCGATCTACATCGATGCGCCGTCGCGAGACGCGAAGAGCGGGTTCGAGTTCATCCCGTTCAACTTCAAACCTGGTTGCTACACCCTCGACGGTTCCACCGCGCTCAACTACGTGCGCTCGCGTGACCTGGAGCAGTACATCGACGGACGCTGGCAGAAGCCGGGTGCGGACGCACCTGACCTGCACCGCATCGAACGTCAGCAAGCGTTCATGCGCCGGCTCGCGACAGAGGCGTTCAGAAGATCTGTGAACAGCCCGCGGACGGCTATCGACATCGCGAACGAGACGATCCCGAAACTGAAAGCCGACGAGGAAGTGAGCCGCGAAGACATCAACAAGCTCATCAGGTCGTTCCGTCGAGTCGACCCGAACGACCCGAACAGCCTGCAGATGGTGACGTTCCCGACCGATCCCGGGCCGAGCAACTCGCGCCTCGGGTCGACGCTCCAGGCCAAGGAGCCTGACGCCGAGGCGGTGCTCGCCCGCCTCCGGCAATTCGGACCGGCACAAGAGCAGCACGCGGGCCCGAAGCCGTCGGAGGTCCGAGTGCGCGTCTTCAACGGCACGAATCAAAAAGATCTCGCTGCCAATACGGGGACCGCACTCAACAAAGAGGGCTTCGTGACCGCCGGCGTGGGCAACAAGCCTTCGGTGCCTGCTACGGAAGTTCGGTACCGGCATGGCTCGCTGGACAAGGCCAGGGTGGTCCAGAGCTACCTGGGTGGGGTCGGGAAGCTCATCGAAGACAGCTCGGTGGTCGAGGCCGACGTCGCCGTGGTCGTCGGCAAGGACTTCAAGGCCGTGGCGGCACCGGCGGGCGCCACGCCGACCAGCGCAGCGGCCCCGGCGGCGCCGGCGCCGCCCCCCGGCCCGCCCCCGAGCCCGGCGTCCAACGGCAAGCCGGCTGGTCCGGCCGCCGATCCCGCGGTGTGCTGATGCATGCGACCAAGGACGAGAACGCATGAGCGCGATCGCGGTCGTCGGTAGTGGGTATGTCGGGCTCACGACGGCCGGTTGCTTCGCCCGGCTCGGGCACGACGTCGTGTGCGGTGACGTCGACGGCGAGAAGGTCGCGCGGCTGTCCAAGGGCGAGGTGCCGATCCTCGAGGAGGGCCTGCCCTCGCTGGTCACCGAGGGGCTGGCGTCTCGCCGGCTGACCTTCGTGGTCGGCGCGGCCGAGGCGGCTCGGACCGCCGAGTTCGTGTTCTTGTGCGTACAGACGCCGCAGGGACCGGACGGTCGCGCTGACATGTCCTTCGTCGAGGACGTCGTCCGCGAGATCGCGCCGGTGCTGCGGCCGGGATCGGTCGTCATCACGAAGTCGACGGTGCCGGTGGGCTCCACCGCGTTCGTCGAGCGGCTGCTGGTTGAATCCGGCGTCCCTGCGGACTCGGTCGGAGTCGCGTCGAACCCCGAGTTCCTACGCGAGGGCACTGCGGTTCGGGACTTCCTCCAGCCGGACCGTGTCGTCATCGGTTGTCAGGACACCGCAGTCGCGGTGCGCGTCTCGGAGCTCTACCGGAAGTTGCAGGCGCCGATCCTCGTGACCGATGCGGCGTCCGCCGAGCTCATCAAGTACGCGTCGAACGCCTTCCTGGCGACAAAGGTCTCGTTCATCAACGAGATCGCGAACCTGTGCGAGGCCGTGAGCGCGGACGTGCGGGAGGTTGCCCTCGGTATCGGCTACGACCCTCGCATCGGCTTCGAGTTCCTGCACCCGGGTCCCGGCTTCGGCGGCTCGTGCCTTCCGAAGGACGTCGCGGCATTGCTGCACCGCTCCGGTGAGGCCGGCTACGACTTCCGTCTCTTGGCGGCCGTCGCCGACGTGAACCAGCTCCAGTACCAGCGCGTCGTCGACAAGATCCGCGGCGCGCTCGGCGGAGAGCTGCGCGGCGCCCAGGTCGGGCTGTGGGGACTCACGTTCAAGGCCAACACCGACGATGTGCGCGACTCCCCCGCCCTCGCGGTGGCGTCGAGCCTGACCGCCGAGGGCGCCGGCGTACGCGCCTACGACCCCGTCGCCGGCGAGCAGGCCCGGGCACGGGTCCCGGACCTGGAGGTCGTCCCGGACCCCTACGACGCGTGCGCCGGGGCCGACGTCGTCGCGGTGCTCACGGAGTGGGACGAGTTCCGCTGGCTCGACTTTGCCCGCGTGAGCGAGCTGATGCGCGCCCGGCGCATCGTCGACGCCCGCAACCTGCTCGACCCGGCGGCAATGCGAAAACGCGGATTCTCGTATCAGGGCCGCGGACGCTGATGCCCCGCGCCGTCGTCACCGGTGGCGCGGGCTTCCTCGGCTCGCATCTCTGCCGCGCGCTCGTCGGTCAAGACTGGGACGTCCTCGCCATCGACAACCTCCTCACGGGCCGGATCGAGAACATCCAGGACCTGCTCCGAACGGATGCCTTCGAGCTCGAGGAGCACGACGTCAGCCAGTTCGTCGACGTGGATGGTCCGGTCGATGCCGTCTTGCACTTCGCGAGCCCAGCGAGCCCGCGCGACTACCTCGAGTTCCCGATCAAGACGCTCAAGGTCGGTTCACTGGGCACGCACAACACGCTCGGCTTGGCGAAGACGACCGGCGCTCGGTACCTACTCGCCTCCACGAGCGAGGTGTACGGAGACCCGCTCGTCCACCCCCAGACCGAGGACTATTGGGGCAACGTCAACCCCGTCGGCCCGCGCGGCGTGTACGACGAGGCGAAGCGCTTCGCCGAAGCCATGGCGATGGCGTACCACCGCGCGCACGGGATCGACGTCAAGATCGTGCGCATCTTCAACACCTACGGCACTCACATGAGGGAACGGGACGGGCGCGTCGTCTCGAACTTCCTGGCCCAGGCGGCCGAGGGCAAGCCGCTCACCGTGTTCGGCGACGGAACGCAGACACGGTCGTACTGCTATGTCGACGACGAGGTGCGTGGGATCCTCGCACTGCTCGAGTCCGACTGGACCGGCCCGATGAACATCGGGAACCCCGACGAGTTCACCGTGCTCGAGCTCGCTCGAATGGTGCTCGAGCTGACCAACGCCGGGTCCGAGATCATCTTCGAGCCGCTTCCCGTCGACGACCCCACCCGCCGGCGGCCGGACATCAGCCTGGCGACCCGGGTCCTCGGCTGGCGCCCGGAGGTCGACCTCCGCGAAGGTCTCGCCCGCACCTACGACTGGTTCCGGAGGGAACGTGAGCGAGGGCGGAGCTAGCAGCGGACCGACGGCACCCGTTCGCGTCAACAAGCTGTCGGTGATCATCCCCGTCTTCAACGAGCGCAACACCGTCGCCGAGATCGTGCGTCGAATGCGATCGGTCGAGCTGCCGGTCGAACGCGAGATCGTCATCGTCGACGACGGCAGCGACGACGGCACTCGCGACGTGCTCACCCAGCTCCGGGACAGCACCGTCCGCGTCGTCGCGCACAGTGCCAACCGCGGCAAGGGTGCAGCCATTCGCACCGGACTCGAGAGCGTGTCGGGTGACGTCGTCCTCGTGCAGGACGCCGACCTCGAGTACGACCCGGAGGACTGGCCCAAGCTGCTCGCTCCGGTTCTCAAGGGCCGGGCGCGCGTCGTCTACGGCTCGCGCTTCACCGGTGAGCGTCGCAACATGCTGTTCCTCCACTGGGTCGGGAACCGCTTCCTCTCGTTCGTCACCAACGTCCTGTACAACAGCACCCTCTCAGACATGGAGACGTGCTACAAGCTGTTCGAGCGCGACGTGCTCGACGGCATGCAACTTCGGGCCGACCGCTTCGACTTCGAGCCGGAGTTCACCGCGAAGGTGCTCCGACGCGGGATCCGCATCTACGAAGTGCCGATCTCCTACGCCGGCCGCGAGCCATACGAAGGGAAGAAGATCACATGGCGGGACGGCGTCATCGCGCTGTGGACGCTCGTGAAGTACCGGTTCGTGAAGTAGTGAGCCGCTGGGCCGCCGTTGTCGTCAACTACGAGGCAGGGCACGCGCTCACGAGGTGTGTCCAATCGCTGCTCGCCGATACGAGCGCCGGCGCCGCGCCACATGTCGTCGTGGTCGACAACGGGTCGTCGGACGGCTCCACGGCAGCGATCGAGGAGGCGCCGCCGGCCGTGACCGTTCTCCACCCGGGCAAGAACCTCGGCTACGCCCGAGCTGCGAACCTCGGCATCGACGCGACCGACGCGTCCGTCGTCGCGATCTGCAACCCCGATCTCGAAGTGGAGGCGGGGACGGCCGCCGCGATCCTCTCCCGCCTCGCGGCCGAGCCCGATCTGGCCGCGGCGGGCCCGCTGATCCGCAACCCCGACGGCTCCATTTACCCGTCGGCGCGTTCGGTGCCCCGGCTCCGGGACGCCGTGGGTCACGGGCTCCTCGGCCTCGTGTGGCGAACGAACCCGTTCACCCGCCGGTACCGCCAGCTCGACGCCGACCCCCGGCACCCGCGCGACGTCGACTGGGTCTCGGGTGCCGCGATCTGGCTGCGGCGAGACGCGCTCAGGACCGTCGGTGGCTGGGACGAGCGCTACTTCATGTACGTGGAAGACGTCGACCTGTGCTGGCGACTCCGGAGCGCCGGATGGCGCATCGGGTACGAGCCGGGCGGCACCGTCACGCACGTGCAGGGCGCGGCAACGGCCAGGCATCCGTACCGCATGATCGTCGAGCACCACCGTTCGCTGTTCCGGTTCGCCGCCAAACGCTGGCATGGGCCGAAGCGCGTGGCGCTGCCGTTGGCGGCCGTGTTCCTCACGGTGCGAGCGGGTCTGGCAATGGCCGAACATGCGCTCCGCCGCCGACCGAGACCTCCGCAAGTGACCGGGTAATCTCGGCTTGTCATGCCGAAGTCGCGTAGTCGTTACGCCCGGGCTCAGGCCCGGGCTCGTTACCGTAAGCCCAAGCGCCGCGGCGGTTCGTTCGGCTGGAACGTGGGGATCGCGCTCGTGGCAGTGCTCGGCGTCGCCCTCGTCATCTGGACCGTTGCCGGCCGGCGGTCCGAGGCCGTGGCGGCGCCCCGCGCCGGCAACCCGGCCACGGGTGAGCCCGGCGACCACTGGCACGCCTCCCTCGACGTTTATGCGTGCAGCGGCTGGTTGACGACCCCGGCGCCCGAGTTCGAAACCAAGGCAGACAACCCCGACATCCGCGTCGGCATCCACTCCCACGGCGACGGGTTGATCCACATTCACCCGTTCAACTCGTCCGAGAGCGGCAAGAACGCCACCTTGGGCAAGTTCCTGGAATACGGCGGCTGGTCAGCGAGCTCGAGTTCGCTCGACCTCTGGCCCGGCTCCGATGGCAAGGCCGTGAAGGAAAAGAACGGCGACGCCTGCAAGCTGGCGGACGGTTCGGAGAAGAAGGGCACGTTGACCTGGTACGTCAACGGCAAGAAACAGTCCGGTAACCCGTCCGAATATCAGCCCAAGGACCGAGATAAAATCGCGCTCGTCTTTGCACCGGAGGGGACGAGGTTCGCCGATCTCGGAACTCCGCCGAACTCGCAGCGGGTCCCGACGGACGAGACGCCGTTCAGCACCGCCCCGGGCGGGACCGCGCCGAGCACCGTTCCCGAAACGCCGCCGCCGAGCGCACCACCGTCGTCGTGAAGGCGATCGTCCTCGTGGGCGGGGAGGGGACACGCCTCCGCCCGTTGACGTACACGACACCGAAATCGCTTCTGCCCATCGCCAACGAACCGTTCCTCGAGCGCCAGCTGAACTGGTTGGCGGGTCACGGCATCGAGGAGGTCGTGCTGTCGCTGGGCTACCTTCCGGACGCCTTCCACGCGCATTTTCCCGACGACCGCTTCGGGGACATGACGCTCCGCTACGCGGTCGAGGACGATCCGCTGGGCACCGCCGGTGGGATTCGCTACGCGGCCGAGTTCGCCGGCATCGACGAGCGCTTCGTCGTCTGCAACGGCGACGTGCTCACGACCCTCGACCTCACCGAGATGGTCGGTTTCCACGACGGCCACGGCGGCGAGGCCACGATCCATCTCTGCCGAGTCGATGACCCGTCGGCCTTCGGCGTGGTGCCGACCCGGGGCGACGGGGAAGTGATCGCGTTCGTCGAGAAGCCACCCCGGGACAAGGCCCCCAGCCACTGGATCAACGCGGGCACATACGTGCTCGAGCCGCCGGTGCTCGAGCGCATACCAGCTCGGTTGACCGTGTCGGTCGAACGTGAGACGTTCCCCCGCATGCTCGATCGCCCGGGCCAACTCTTCGCGTTCCAGAGCGACTCCTACTGGATCGACATCGGGACCCCCGGAAAGTACGTCGAAGCGAACGCCGACGTCGTGGCGGGCAAGCTCGGCGGGCAACCTGCGGCGGGGGCCGTCGAGCAGGCCCCCGGCGTCTGGATGCAAGGCGAAGTCTCGATCGCCCCCGACGCCCGCATCGAACCGCCGGTGCTGCTGGGCGAGGGCTCGAGTGTGGGAAGCGGGGCACGAGTGGGTCAGGCCGTGCTCGGGCCCGGATGCGCGGTCGGCCCAGGCGGATGCGTGCTGCGGTCGGTGATGCTCGACGGCGCCCGGCTCGCAGCCGATGCCCAGGTCGTCGACGCGGTCGTCGGTCCCCAGGCCGCGCTCGAACCCGAAGTCGCGGCCAGCGACCACACGATCATCGGCGCATCGGCGACGGTGGCCGCGGGCTCGAGGCTCTCCGGCGCGCGCGTACCTGTGCGGGTTCCGTCGTCGCAGTGAGGGCGCTCGTCACCGGCGGCGGCGGGTTCATCGGCTCGACGCTCGTCGATCGGTTGCTGGCCGAGGACTGGGAAGTCGACGTCGTCGACGACCTGTCTACGGGCACGCTTGCGAACCTGGGCGAGGCGCGGGCGCGGCGCGACCGCCGGTTCACGTTCCACCGCCTCGACGTCCGGCTGCCCGCCGTCAGCGACCTGATCATCCGGCGCCGACCCGACACGATCTTCCACCTCGCGGCCCAGATCTCACCCCGCGAATCCGTCGCCCGACCCACGTTCGACGCCGAGGTGAACATCATCGGATCGCTCAACATCTTCACAGGGGCGGTCGAGGCCGGCGTGGGCAAGGTGGTCTTCGCCGGATCGGGCGGGACGCTGTACGGCACGCCCGAGCACCTGCCCGTGCGAGAGGCGCATCCGCAGATGCCGACGTCCCCCTACGGCGTGTCGAAGAAGGCCGCCGGTGACTATCTCCATTACTTCCGTGAGGTGCACGGGCTCGAATACACCGTGCTCGCGCTGGCCAACATCTACGGCCCGCGCCAGGACCCTCACGGGGAGGCGGGGGTCATCGCGATCTTCGCCGGCCAACTGCTGACACCCGAGCGGCCGACGATCTTCGGCGACGGCGACCAGACCCGGGACTTCGTGTACGTCGACGACGCCGTCGATGCCTTCGTGCGCGCTGCCGACAAGGCGGGCGGTCTCATCGTCAACATCGGGACCGGGATCGAGACGTCGGTCCAGGACCTGTACGACACCATGGCTCATCTGGTCGGCTTCGAGGAGCCGGCGCGCTACGCACTGCCGCGCCCCGGTGAGCTCCTCCACTCGGCGCTCGATCCGGGCCGTGCCGCGATCCATCTCGGGTGGAAGCCGTGGACGGACCTCACGGAGGGATTGCGGCGCACGCTCGACTGGTTCCGCGCCGTTCCCGTCGGCGCCCGCCGGTAGCGCGAGCCCGAGGCAGTCGCCACGCTGATCTCGCCTAGCGGAACGCGCGCAGGTCGTCGAGCGGGACGGGCGGCCGGGCCCGGCCTTCGTACGCGGGATCGGGCCGACCGACCAGCACGAGCGCGTGGGGGAGCCAGTCCGCCGGCAACGACAACGCGTCGCGCGCCTCATCGGGACAGAAGATCGGCGCCGCCACCCAGCACGACGCCAAACCGGCGTCGGTCGCGGCGAGCATGAGGTTCTCGACCGCCGCGCCGAGTGACAGCAACGCCATGCCCCACTCGGCCCGCCGGCGTGCCTCGTCGGGGTAGCGGTCCAGCCCTT
>DASPXI010000024.1:0-30504 GCA_035637335.1 Acidimicrobiia bacterium | reverse complement strand
GGCGGCGTGGGGTTCATGATCGGGGTAAAATGCTAGGTGAAGCGGCGTGCGCAGGCCGTTCGGGGGGCGACCGAGCAGCAGAACCTAGGCTCCGATCGCGGAGGCGGCGGCTTTGCCGACCGCCGGAGCAGAGCCGGAGCTTGCGACGGCGCCAGGGGGAGGATTGTGAAGCTCACCGGTGAGCGCCCGATGGCGGGCGCGACGCCCGACTCGCTGCTGGCCTTCCATGCCGCCGGTTATCGCGAGGTCGTGGCGCGACTGGGGTCGGGCACCGTGCTCGACATCGGGTGCGGCGTCGGCGACGAGACCGCTCGCCTGGTGGGGCCGGGTCGCTTCGTGCTCGGCGTCGACTACGACGCCCCTACCGCGATGTCGGCGGCGAAGGAATGGGGGCCGGGGGGACGACGCGGGACCGACATCCGCTTCGCGGGAATGGACGGCGCGCGCCTCGGACTGTGCAGCCGTTCCGTCGACTGGGCGTGCTCGTCACACATCATCGAGCACTTCACCGCGCCCGAGTTGCATGTGGCCGAGCTTGCACGCGTGCTCCACGACGACGGCACCGCGTTCGTGATCACGCCGAACCGTCCGGCCGACTTCGAGAACCCCTTCCACGTGTACCTGTTCGAGGCGCCGGAGCTCGCGAGCCTGCTGCGGCTGTTCTTCCGCGACATCGAGGTCTGGGGGCTCGACGGCTCGGACGCCCTCAAAGCCGACTTCGCGGCGCGGCGTGTCCGGGGTGAACGCATCCTCAAGCTGGACGTCCTGGGGCTGCGTCATCGGATGCCGCGCCGCTGGTACGTCTGGTCGTACGAGCGGGCACTCCCCCTCGTCTACCGGGCACTCGGGAGTCGCTATTCCGGTATCGGATCCGGCCTGGACGAGAGCCACTTCTTCATGAACCCCGAGATCGTCGAAACGACGCCGGGGCTCTTCGCCATTGCGCGCACCCCACGCCGCTGAGCCGGACGGTCGCGCGATCGAGACACTTCGGGGCTTTCGACCGATCCGCGTAGACTCTTCTGCGTCACGGGATGCGGGGGCCAACCGTGAACCGCGAATCCGGGGAGCTCACCTATCAGCCTGCGCTCGACGGACTGCGCGCGCTCGCGGTCGCGGCGGTCATCGCGTACCACCTCAGTGCTGGCTGGGCGCGGGGCGGCTTCCTCGGCGTCGACGCGTTCTTCGTCCTGTCGGGCTTCCTCATCACGTCGCTGCTCCTGGCCGAGTGGGGACGGCACGGCGGCATCAGCCTGCCCCGGTTCTGGGTGCGACGCGCCCGTCGCTTGCTTCCCGCGCTGTTCGTCGTACTGGGCGCGATCGCCTTGTACGCGGCGACGCTGGCGCCCTCCCACCAGCTGCGCACGCTGCGCGCCGACGGCCTCGCGAGCGTCTTCTACTTCGCCAACTGGCACTTCGTTCTGAGCGGCCAGTCCTACTTCGACCTGTTCACGTTGCCGTCGCCGATGCGTCACCTCTGGTCGCTGGCGATCGAGGAGCAGTTCTACCTGGTGTGGCCGCTCGTGGTCCTCGGCTGCCTGTGGATCGGGCGAGGGTCACGCAAGCCGCTGGCCGCGGTCTGCGTCGCCGGCATCGTGGGCTCGGTCGCGGTCATGGCGATCTTGTACGAGCCGCTCGACCCGTCCCGGGCCTACTACGGCACCGACGCCCGAGCTCACACCTTGCTCGTCGGCGCCGTGCTCGCATTGCTCCTCGCGCGCCGTGGCGCCCGGAACGAACCGGGCGTCGGCACAAGGAGGCGGGCGCGAAGAGACCGCGGTGTTCCCGTCGCGTTGCATGTCGTCGGCATCGTCGCCGCCGCCGGAATGGTCTTGGCGTGGTCGCAGGTCAGCGATCAAGGCAGCGGCTTGTACCGCGGCGGTTCGCTTGTTTTCTCCATCGCCGTCGCCATGGTCATCGCGTCAGCAGTCCAACCCGGGCGAAGCCCGTTACGCGTGGCGCTGTCGTTGCCGGTGCTGTGCTGGCTGGGCCGCATCTCGTATGGGCTGTACCTGTGGCATTGGCCGGCGGTCGTCGTGCTCACGGAGGACCGCACGGGACTGTCGGGCGCGACGCTCACCGTGGCGCGGCTCGCCACGACCCTGGGCGCGGCCACGCTGTCCTTCTATCTCGTGGAGCAGCCCATCCGGCGCGGCGCGCTCCGGGGTTGGAGGGGGCGGGTGGCGGTCCCGACCGGATTCGCGGCGGCCGCGGTCGTGGTCGTGGTGGCCACGGTCGGCGCGACCGCGGCGTCGCCACTCGAACAGGTGCAAGCCGGTCAGAAGCTGCGGGGCCAGCCGGCACCGACGGCAGCGGGACGACAAGCGGCTGCGTCCGCGCAGGGCGGCGCCTCGGCCCAGCCCGGCCGCATCCTCCTCGTCGGCGACTCCGTCCCCTACACGCTGCTCCCCGGGCTCCAGCCCCTGGGCGACGAGCACGGTGTCCCCGTCGATACCGCGCTCGTCGCCGGCTGCGGTGTGGTCGGCGGCACCGCCACGTACTACGACGGCCAGATCCCGCCCCACGCGCCGGGCTGCGAGAAGCTCGTCGACGACTACGAGCAATCAGCGCTCGATCGTGATCGCCCGGACGTCGTCATCTGGATGAGCACCTGGGAGATCAACGACCGCATCGTGCAGGGCGAGCGGGTCAAATTCGGCGACAGCGCGTGGGACGAGATGATGCTGGACAAGATCGACCAGGCGGCGCATCGGCTCACAGCGGGCGGCGCGCACCTCGTGATCACGACGATGGCGCCACGCGCTCCGAACGAGCTCGTCCCGCCGTCCGACACCGCAGAGACGTCGCGGTACGTCCGCCTCAACCAGCTCTACACGCAGTACGCACTCGCTCATCCCGAGAGCGTCTCGGTCGTCGACTTCGCCGGCATGCTGTGCCCGGGCGGACCACCCTGCTCGCGCACGGTCGACGGCATCGAACCTCGCCCGCTCGACGGGCTCCACTTCACGCCGAAGACGGCGGGCTGGGCCGCAGGCCGGCTGCTCGACGCGCTGCTCGCGTGCCGGCGGACGACAACGGGGTGGCTGTGCCCCGAGCAGGTGCCTGCCGGCACGGGGAGCCAGGCGGCGCGCAAGTAGCATCGCCCGCCATGACGGAGGCGGAGGTCGGCGGCCTCGAGAGCGCAGCCGAGCCCCGCGGCCGCGAACGCACCACGTTTCCGGCGTTCAACGGCTTTCGCGCCCTTGCTGCGCTGAGCGTGCTCGTGACGCACGTCGCCTACCTCAGCGGCTTCAACACGCGGTCCCCGTTCGGGGCGCTGACCGCGCGCATGGACGTCGGCGTCGCGGTGTTCTTCATGATCTCCGGGTTCCTGCTGTACCGGCCGTACGTCGCGGCGCGTCTGGAAGGTGGTGACGGCCCGCGACCCCTGGCGTACTTCTGGCGCCGGGCGCTGCGGATCTTCCCCGCCTACTGGGTCGCGCTCACCGTGACGGTGTTCCTGTTGCACGTGCCCAAGCACATTCCGCCGGCGAAAGACATGTTCCTGTACTACGGGCTCGGGCACCTGTACAGCCTCGGCAACGTCATCGGGCCGATCCTCTCCTCCTACACGCTCGTGACCGAGATCAGCTTCTACGTCCTCCTTCCGATCTACGCGTTCCTGCTCAGCCGCGTTCACGGCCCGCCGCAGCAGCAGGTGCGCGTCGACCTGCTCGCGCTGGCGTCCCTGTTCGTGGCGGGGGTCGCTTACCGCGCAGCTGTTACCGCCGCCGGATTCCCGTTCGACCGCACGTTCCAGCTCCAGAACGTCCTTCCCGGCTGGATCGACGTGTTCGCCGTCGGCATGGCGCTTGCGGTCGTGAGCGCGTGGATCGGGCATCGCGGCGCCCGTCCGCTGATTCCACGTCGCCGATGGTTCCCGGGGGCGTGCTGGGCGTTGGCGGCGGCGGCGTTCGTGGGGATCTCGCTCTGGGTCGGGCGTCCGTCAGAGGGCCTGAACGTCTTCAGCTTCTGGGAGGAGACCGGGATCCACTACCTCTATCTGGCCGTCGGTCTGTTCTTCCTGCTGCCGGGCATCTTCGGCCCGCAACGGGTCGGCGTCATTCGCGCCGTCCTGCGGAACCGCGCTGTCCAGTGGCTCGGCCTGATCTCGTACGGCCTGTACCTCTGGAACGAGACTTTGCTCGAAAAGTACGTCCAGTGGACCGATAGCACGCCGTTCCGGACGTCGTTCTCGAAGATGCTCATCGTGGTGTTCGTCGCCACTGTGCTCGTGTCGATCGCGAGCTACGTGTTCGTCGAGCGACCCGCACTGTCGCTGAAGTCCCGGGTGCCGTCTCGCCGTCCCGCGGCCACGCCGGCCGGTTGAACAACTCTCGCAACCGTGCCTTCCTGATCGCCTTGCTGGCGATCGCGGTCCTCGCCCTCGTGGTGCGGATCGTGTTCGTGCTCGTGGTTGACCCCAGGCTGCCGGACCCGGGTGACGCGACGGCGTACCACCTGCTCGCGAACAACCTCGCGGACGGGCACGGCTACATCCGTCCCTTCGACTTCCGGCTCCTCCATGTGGCGCGGCCGACCGCCGAGTACCCGCCGCTCTTCCCAGCGCTACTGGCCGTGCCCTCGTACTTGGGCGCGACGAGCGTCGACGCGCAACGAGTCTTCCTGTGCTTTGTCGGGACGGGAACCGTCGTGCTAGTCGGGCTGCTCGGCCGGCGTGTCGGCGGTCCGATTGTCGGCCTGGTGGCGGCGGCGATCGCGGCCGTGTACCCGATGCTCTTCCTCGGCGAAGCGGTGCTCATGGCGGAGTCGCTGTTCGTGCTCCTCGTGACGGCGATGCTCTTCCTTGCGTACAGCGCCGCCGACGCGCCCAGCCCCCTCCGCTTTGCCGCGCTCGGGCTCGTCATCGGGTTGAGTGCGCTCACCCGCGCCGAGGGGCTGTTGTTCGCGGTCGTCCTCGTGATCCCCCTCGCATTGAGCATTCGCGCCGTGGCTGTGAAGCGGCGGGTCCTTCTGGCCGCGGTCACGGTCGGCGTCGCGGTCTTGACCGTCGCGCCGTGGACAATTCGCAACGCAGCGCGCTTGCACGCCTTCGTGCCGATCTCGAACAACATCGGCACGGCGGTCGACGGCGCGAACTGCGACCTCACCTATTCGGGCGCGCAGATCGGCCTTTGGCGCGAGACGTTCACGACATTCGGCGATGCCGCCCGCCGCCTTCCGCAGGCCAAAGGGTGCTTCGAGGGCTTCGACATCCGCCGCCGGAACTTCGATGAGACCGACGTCGCGAACTTCCATCGCCGCAGCGGCGTCAGCTACGCGCGTCACCATCTCTCGCGCGCTCCGCTGGTCGTCGCAGTCCGGGAGCTCCGCACGTGGGGGCTCTACGCACCTCGTCAGCAGATCGAGTTCGAATCCTTGGAGGGACGCCCGCGCCGCTGGCAGGGTGTCGGGACGGTGATGTACTGGGTGCTGTTGTCGCTCGCGGTGGCCGGTGCGATCGTCCTCGTGCGCCGGCGGGTGCGGGTCTGGCCGCTAGTGTCCACGGCGGTTGTCGCCTCGGTCACGACCGCGCTCACCTACGGGCAGCAGCGCTTTCGGATCGCGGCCGAGCCGGCGATCGTCGTCCTGGCCGCGGTGAGCCTGGCCGCTCTCGCCGCCTGGCGCCGGCCCCGAACAACGGAGACATCGTGAAGCTCAACCGCCGAGCCTCACTCTGGATCAACGAAGCCCTCGACCGGTACGTGCCACCGGTGCTGCGCGACTCCCGCTTCTTCGGCAACCTCGCCCGGAGGATGTACCGCGATCTCACGGTCGACATCGTCGACCTCAAGGACAAGGCCTTCTACCTCTCACGCGCCGAGTTCGCCGACTTCTACAAGAGCTTGCACTCGAAGTTCAACCAAGGGGTCAGCGACCTCACACCCGAGTCGCTCGCTGGTGTGCTGCGGACCGTGCGGGGCCGCAGCGTCCTCGATGTCGCGTGCGGGCTCGGTTATGTCTGCGAGCAGCTCGCGCCCGCCCACGACGTCGTCGGCTGCGACGTGGCCGTGGCCGCCGGCCGGCGCGGCACGCACGCCAACGTGTTGTGGTGCGGCGGCAACGTCGAGGAGCTGCCGTTCCGTGACGGCTCCTTCGACACCGTGGTCTCCACCCACACCCTCGAGCACGTGCAGCACCTCGCCACCGCGCTCGAGGAGCTGCGGCGCGTCGCTCGACAGCGGATCGTCGTCGTCGTGCCCCATCAGCGCCCGTACCGGGCGACATTCAATCCCCACATTCATTTCTTCCCGTACAAGTTCTCGTTGCTCGCGTGGACGGGCACCGACCGGCCGCACACACTCGATCTCGTGGGTGGTGACTGGCTGTACGTGGAAGACGTCGAGCCTGTGGTCCGGGAGCCAAGCGGAGGCGCGCCGTAGCATTGGGGTCAGTGCCCAGCACTCTGATCATCGTCCCCGCGCTCAACGAAGAGGAAAGCCTTCCCGCGACCCTCAAGGAGCTACGCGAGGTCGTGCCCGATCACGATGTCGTCGTGATCGACGATGGCTCGGGCGACGCGACCGCGGACGTTGCGCGTCGAGCAGGCGCGGTCGCGGCGGAGCTGCCGTTCACGCTGGGTGTCGGAGGTGCGGTGCGGACCGGACTCCACTACGCGCAGGCGGAGGGCTACGAGCGCGCGGTCGTCATCGACGCCGACGGCCAGCACGACCCGGCCGGGATCACCGCCCTACTCGAAGCGCTGGACCGGGGCGCAGACCTGGCCATCGGCAGCCGGTTCGCCCCCGGCTCAGCCGAGTACCGCGTAGGACGGACCCGCCGCCAGGCGATGCGCTTCCTCGCTCTCGTCGTGCGGGTGATCACGGGCCAGCGGTACTCGGATGTCACGTCTGGTTTTCGTGCGTTCGACCGGCCTGTGATCGAACTGCTGGCGCGGGAGTATCCCGTCGAGTACCTGGCCGACACGGTCGAGGCCCTCTTGATCGTTCGGTACGCAGGCTTCCGAGTCGACGAGATCCCCATCACGATGCGACCGCGCGCCGCCGGTGTCCCATCGACGCGCCGCGTCAAGCTCCTGATCAACTATCTGCGACTGCTCATCGGCATTCTCGGCTCGGCTTCGCGCCGGGCCCGACTCCGAAAGGAACAACCATGACCGACCTGCCCAAGGGGTCGCTCAGCGGGCAAGCTCACGTGCTGATCATCATCGCCACCCTGCTCACCGCGTGGTTCATCTTTCGCCTCGTGCGGGCGCGTCAGCTGCGCAGCAAGTACGCGCTGCTGTGGTTGGTCATTGGCCTGATGCTGCTGCCGCTCGCGGCCGTTCCCGGGGTCCTCAACACAGTGTCGGAATGGCTCGGCGTCTTCTACTCGCCGACCATCTTCCTGCTCGTCGCGGTGGGCTTCCTCTTCGTCGTGGTCGTCCACTACTCCTGGGAGCTGTCTCGCCTGGAGAACCGGACCCGCACGCTTGCGGAGGAGCTGGCCCTGTTGCGAGCGCAGCTCGAAGACCGGCGCGGAGACCGCCTCGACGCCTGATCGGCGCCTTGCAAGCTCCGGCTCTGCGCGCAGGGCCGGGACTTCGGCGCTCCCCGACCGGCGCCAGGCTCGCTCCGCTCACTACCGTCCCTGCTGTGACGACCCGGACATTTCGGCGAGGCTTGATCGCGGCAGCAGCCGTGGGCCTGGCCGTCCGCCTGGCATACATCCTCATCGTCCGTCACGACGTAGGCATCGGCGGCGACTCGCTCTTCTACCACCTCGGTTCGCGGCTGCTCGTCGAAGGACACGGCTTCATCAACCCGACGCCTTTCATCAACGGCATCGTGGAGCAGAGCGCGAGCCACCCGCCTCTTTATCTGTTCTACCTCGCGATCCCTTCGTCAGTCGGCCTCGACGGTCCGGTGTCACACATGGTGTGGTCGAGCTTCATCGGCGTGGGCACGGTCGTGCTCGTCGGACTCACCGGTCGCGAGGTGGCGGGCCCTCGCGCCGGACTCATCGCGGCCGGCCTCGCCGCCGTGTACCCGAACCTGTGGGTCTTCGACGGGTTCATCCTCTCCGAGACGATGGCGATGTTCACCGCGATCCTGGCGGTGTTCCTCGCCTATCGCTTCCTTCGCATGCCGACGCCGTGGCGCGCCGCAGTGTTGGGGTTCGCGTGCGGTCTCGCCTCCCTCGCGCGTGCCGAGCTGGTGCTTCTGGTTCCGCTCCTCCTGGTTCCGTGCATTCTGATCACGCGTGTCATCGACGTCCGTCGAAGGCTCAAGTGGCTGGCGGTGGCGGGATTGGCCGCCCTGGTCCCTATTGCCCCGTGGATTACGTTCAACATGACGCGTTTCGATCGGCCCGTTTTCCTCTCGACCGGGCTCGAGCCGACGATGCTCGGTGCGAACTGCGACGCGACCTATTACGGCAACCTCATCGGCTATTTCACGCCCCTGTGCACGGAGTCGGCGGCCCGCGAGTACAAACCCGGTGACGACGAGTCCGACCGCAACGCGGTGTCGGCGCGCATCGTGCGCGAATACGTCTGGAACCATAAGGCGCGCGCTCCCCTCGTGGTGTTCGCCCGGTGGGGCCGCGTCACCGGCCTGTACCGCCCGGGTCAGCAGCTCGAGATCGACGAGAACATCGAGGGTCGGGAAGGGTGGGTCGCGCTCGCGGCGCTCTCGAGCTTCTATGCCGTCGCCGCGCTCGCGATCACCGGAGCTGTCATCACTCGCCGCCGGCGGGTCAAGGTCTTCCCGTTGCTGGCCCCTCCCGCGATCGTGCTCTTCGCCATCGCGCTCGCGCTGGGAAGCAATCGGTATAGGGCGAGTGCCGAACCCGTGCTCGTCGTGCTAGCCGCGGTCGCGATCAGCGCAGGGGTGGAGGCGGTGCAACGGCGACGCGCGCGCAACACGGTCACCGAACCCGAGGCGTCCGCGGCCGAGACAGTCGCCGTCGGCGCCGGCACGACGGGCGACCGCGGATGACGAACGTCCCCATGACGTCACCCGCGCCCAGTCGGTCGCGCGGGGGTCAATTGGTAGCGTCTTCCGTTATGGCGGATGAGCGTGACCGCGCGCGCTTTTGGCGCTGGCTCGGCGTGATCACTGTCGTCGGTCTCGCGATCCGTGTCGCCTACGTCCTGATCGAACGACGCGATGTCGTGATCGGAGGCGATGCGATCTATTACCACTTCGGCGCGAACCTCCTCGCCGACGGTCACGGGTTCATCGTCCCGCTCGACTTTGCGAGGGGTCTCACACGGCAGGCTGCTGACCATCCTCCTCTGTATCTCCTGTGGCTCGCGTTTCCGTCCAAGCTCGGGCTCGACACGCCCGTGTGGCACATGCTCTGGTCGTGCTTGTTGGGCGCCGGCACGATCGTGGTCGTCGGCCTTGCGGGCCGCGAAATCTCGGGTGCGCGCGTCGGGATCATCGCGGCGGCGCTCGCCGCCATCTACCCCAACATCTGGTCTCACGACGGCTTCCTCCAGTCGGAGACGATGGGGATTCTCGCCTCCACGGGGGCGATCTTCCTCGCGTACCGCTACTGGCACCGGCCGAGCGTCGGGCTCATCACCGCTCTCGGCCTGGTGTGCGGCGCGGCCGCGCTCACCCGTCCCGAGCTGCTCTTGCTCCTTCCGTTTGTCATCGTTCCGCTCGTCGCACTCACGCGAACCGTGGATCTCCGTACGAAGTTGAAGTGGCTGCTCGTGGCGAGCGCGGCCACTGCCGTCGTGCTCGCGCCCTGGGTCGGCTACAACCTCACCCGCTTCGAGCACCCGGTGTTTCTCTCGACAGGTCAAGACGTGACCCTGCTCACGGCCAGCTGCGATACCACCTACTACGGATCGCTCACCGGCTATTGGAGCCAGAACTGCGGGATCGACACGCCACGGAGGTTCGACCAGTCCCAGAAGGCGCTCGCGTACCGCGAGGCTGCCCTCGATTACATCAGTGCGCACAAGGCACGCGTGCCGGTGGTCGTGCTCGCTCGGTGGGGTCGCATCACCGGGCTGTTCCGGCCGACACAGCAGGCGCGCCTTGACCACTTCGTCGAAGGTCGGGAGCGCTGGGTGGCCTGGTCGTCGCTTGGCATGTTCTACGTCATCGCCTCACTCGCGATCCTCGGCGCCATCGTTCTCCGCAGGCGCCGCGTGCCGTTGTTCCCGCTCGTCGCGTTGCCCGCGATCGTGCTCATTTCGACGACGCTGACATTCGCCACCAATCGATACCGGGCGATCGCGGAGAGCGCCCTCGTGTTGCTCGCCGCGGTAGCCATCGACGCCGGCATCCGTTGGTACCGTGCCCGCCGGCGGCCGCCCGCCGACGTACCTGCCGGACGGGTCGAGGAGCCTGCCGGCGACCGCGTCCTGGCGGGCTCGTGAGCGCACAGCTCGCCGGCGAGCGCACCACCGCTGAAGCGCAAGCTGCCCCCGCGGCTGCGCCGCGCCGGCGGCGGCTCACGTCCCGGCAGCGGAACGCGATCGTGTTCGCGGTCATCGCGATCGCATTCCTCATCCCCCTGCGCGGTCTGCTCCGCAGCCAGGGTCCGCCGATGGAAGAGGGGTTCATGCTCGTCTTCCCCGAGCGCGTGCTCAACGGCGACCTGCCCAACCGCGACTTCCTCCATCTCTATGGGCCGGGGAGCCTCTGGTTCCTGGCCGGCGCGTTCAAGGTGTTCGGCGTCTCGCTGACGGCGGAGCGGCTGGTCGCGCTCCTCCAGCAAGTGGGACTGGTGCTCGGCGTGTATGCGCTCACCCGCCACTGGGGCCGAACCGTCGCGCTCCCCTGCGCCCTGATATCGCTGGTCATCATCGTCCCGCCAATCGGGCTCACCGCCCTCGGGTGGGTCGGGGGTGTCGCGCTCGGCTTGCTCGGGCTGGCCGCCGCGCTCGAGAGCAGACGCGTTCCGGACGCGCGGCGCGCCGGTCGATTCGCCCTGCTGGGCGGCGTGCTCCTCGGCTTCGCGCTGCTGTACCGCCTCGACCTGATCCTCGCCGTCGCGCTCGCGCTCCTAGTCGTGATCCGCGGTCTCGACCGGGCGCGGGTCAAACGACTCGTCGGCGGGCTCGCGCTCGGTCTGTCGCCGTACATGATCCAGCTCGCCACCGCCGGCGTCGGCGCCACGGTGAGCGGGATGATCCTCGACCCCGTGATCTACCTGCGCGGCGGACGGCGGCTGCCGATTCCGCCGCCGTGGGACCACCTCGACGGTTTCCTGCAACGCGCGGGCAACATTCAGCAGCTTTCGTGGCCGATCCCGTCGTTCAGCACCGCACAGCAGCTGACGATCTGGTTCTTGTTCCTGCTGGGGACCGTCGCGTTCTTGTTGTTTATCGCCGTGTGGCGACTCCGTCAGGATCGGTCGTCGTTCACCGCTCGTGCCTTGCTGGCGATGGCGGTGTTCAGCGTCGGCTTGCTCCCCCAGGCGATCCAACGCGTCGACTCGGCGCATTTCGCGTGGGTCAGCTGCGTGCCCGTCGCCTTCCTCCCAGTGGCCATCACGGAGGTGCTCCGGGCGAAGCGGCCGGCGATGCGCGCCCGGGCCCGAAACGTGCTGGCGGGCGGCGCCGTGCTCCTCTTCCTGTTCGCAGTCCTGCCGTTCTTCACCGCCCGCACGTACACCGACTACTCGCTGCAGAGCATCGGCATTCACCGGATCGCCTACAAGATCGAGTACAAGGGCCGGATCTTCTACTACGGGCGCCCGGAAGCGGCGAAGGCGGCCAACGAGCTCCTGCCGGTGGCGGATCGCATCTCCAAGCCGGGCGAGCGGCTCTTCGTCGGCCCGACGGACCTGCGGAAGACGCCGTATAGCGACGCCTACCTCTATTACATGCTGCCCAAGCTCGACCCGGCGACGTACTACATCGAGATGGACCCCGGC
This sequence comes from Acidimicrobiia bacterium, assembly GCA_035637335.1. Taxonomy (GTDB): domain Bacteria; phylum Actinomycetota; class Acidimicrobiia; order IMCC26256; family JACDBD01; genus JALZAA01. The sequence goes on along the minus strand of DASPXI010000024.1, from coordinate 18,663 downwards.
GTCGCCAACGACAAGGGCTCGCGGCTCGCCGACGATCTCCGCTCCTCGGACATCGTGATCCTGTCGTCGATCTGGAACGACTGGGACGAGCCGAATGACGCGCGGAAGTTCGGGCCGAACCTTCCCAACGAGATCTTGAAGAAGGACTTCTGTCTCGTGCAGAAGTTCGGGCGCAACGGCGTGTACGAGCTGTACCGCCGTTGCAAGTCCTGAGCCGACCGAGAGCGCGACGAAGCATCCGGTAGGTTACGAAGCATGCGGACGCTCGCCATCGTCCCGACCTACATCGAGGTGGAGAACATCGACGAGTTCCTGCGGCGAGCGCGCGCTGCCGCGCCAACCGTGGACATCCTGGTCGTCGACGACAACAGCCCCGACTGCACGGCCGACGTCGCCGAGAAAGCCGCGGGAGAGCTCGGGGGGATCGACGTCTTGCGGAGACCGGCGAAGAAGGGCCTCGGCAGCGCGTACCGGGCCGGCTTCGCGATCGGGCTCGAGAAGGGCTACGACACGCTGGTGCAGATCGACGCCGACTTGTCGCACGATCCAGCCGCGCTGCCGAGCTTGCTGCACGCCGTCGAGGCGGGAGCCGACCTCGCTATCGGGTCGCGTTACGTGCCCGGCGGTGAGATCCCGCACTGGCCCTGGTTGCGTCGTGCGCTGTCGCGTTACGGCAACCTCTACGCGTCGTTCGTCTTGGGGACAGGCACCCGGGATTCAACCTCGGGGTACCGGGCGTATCGGGCCGACGCCCTCAAGGCGATCGACTACGCGTCGACGCGCGCGAAGGGCTATGGCTTCCAGATCGAGACGGCGTACCGGGTGCACCGATGGAATGGGCGGATCTCGGAGGTCCCGATCGTGTTCACGGACCGGGTGCGCGGCCACTCGAAGATGTCGTTGAAGATCGCGCTCGAGGAGCTTTTACTTGTTACCTGGTGGGGGCTGCGGGACCGGGCTCGCCGCCTGTGGAGACGCCTCCGTCCGAGGTAGACGTCGACTCGTCACGCTTCTGCTCGGTCTTCTCCTCGTGGTACTCCGCCTCCACGTTCACTGACCATACGTCGTGGTCGGCGCCGAAGATGTTCTCGACCGACAGCATCGCCGTGTACATCGAGTGGTCCTGATTGTTGTACTTGTGCATGCCGTTGCGGCCGACCGGAAACACGTTCGGCGTGTTCTCGTCGAGCCAGCGGCGCAGGACCTCGACGTTTGCCTTGTAGGTCCCGTCGTACATCGGATACGCCTTCGGCATCCGGACCACGTATCCCGCCTCGACCAACGAGGCCGGTACGAGACCCAGCTTTTCGAGCTCCTGCTTGGCCTGCTCGACGAGGTCGTTGTCGGGCTTGGACCACATCTCGTCGCCCTCGTTGACGAAGAACTCGAGACCGAGGCACGTCCGGCCGTCCTTCACGAGGTACGGCGACCACGACCCGAAGTTCTGGATGCGCCCCACCTCGACCCCGGGATCGTGCACGTAGATCCAGGTGTCCGGGAAGCCGGCATCCTCCGGTACGACGAGGGCGACGGTCATGAAGTCGCGGTACGCGAGACCGCGCGCCGCCGCTTGCACCTCGGGTGGTGCCGGCGGGTCCATGCTCAGCACCAACAAGCTGATCGGCATCGACGAGACGACATGGGTGCAGTCGTATCGGGTCGGGGCGCCGTCGGTCTCGGCGGTGACGCCGACGGCTCGACTCTCCTCGCGATGGACCTTCGTGACGTTGGTGCTGAATACAACCTTGGTGCCACGGGCCGTCACGAGCTCCGTGCAACGCTCCCACATCATCCCCGGCCCGTACTTGGGGTAGTTGAACTCCTCGATGAGGCTCGTGACCTGCTTCGCCTTGTCGCGCTTGCGGCGGATCCGCTTCGGCTTGAGCGCCTCCCAGAGGGCGCGGAACAGCGAGAGGTCCTTGACCCGCTGCGCGCCCCAGTCGGCCTGGATCGCGGTGGCCGGCACGCCCCAGACTTTCTCGGTGTAGGTCTTGAAGAACTTGCGGTACAGCCGCCAACCGAACCGCGACGCGGTGAAGCCCTCGAACGTCGTGCGGTCCTTGGGCGGGTGGATCCGAACCCAGATGTACGAGAGGCCGCACTTGAAGGCCTCGACGGGCCCGAGCGTCCGGAGCGCCTTCATCGGGACCAGCGGGTAGTCGAAGAACTTCCCCTGGTATGTCAGCCTGCTCTTCCGCGGGCGGCGGAGGAAGTCTTCGGAACCGAGGATCTCGAACCAGAGGTCCTCGACGGGTCGCACCTTCGTGAAGAAGCGGTGGCCGCCGACATCGAACCGCCAACCGTCGCGCTCGGTCGTCCGGCTGATCCCGCCGACGACGGTATCGGCCTCCAAGACGGTCGACGCCACGCCCCGCTTCGTCAGCATGTAGGCGGCCGTGAGGCCGGCGGGACCGGCGCCGATGATGACGACGTCGGGCGACGCGGAGTTTTCGGGCGTACGCGATTCCGTCGGTTGCGTCGCTTCCGTGGTCATGCAGGCAGCTCCGGGGAGGCGCTGGCGGGGCCGGGCGCGCCACGCGGGACGGCACCCGAGTCGAACAGTCTATGGCCTGCGCTGTCGCACGCTCCGCCAAGGTTGCTGACCATGCGGCTCACGGCACATACACGCCGAGAAACCCGAGGACGCTGTACCCCACGAGGCCGGCAGCCGACAGAGCGAGCACGGGGCGCTCGATATCGGGACGGGCGGTGATCAGTGCAACGGCCAGCGCGAACGGAAAGGCGCTCATCGCGTAGCGCTCGAACGAATCGAGATTGCGCGCAGAAAGGTTGACGACGATCACGGCCGCCCCGTACACCCCGTACGACGCCGGGAGCCGGAGTAAGAGCACGACGACCAGCGCGACGAAGACGGCCGCCCACAGGACGTGGAGTCCCGACCCGAAGCGGTCGCCGTGGATCAGATCACCGACGCCGTCGAACACGCGCGTGAAAGGGTCGACGGTTCCTCCCCGGTGCGCTCGATCGTTCTGGATGCTGAGCGGGAGCCAGGGATCCCCGTAGGCGTGGCGCACCCACAGGAGGTATAGCCCGCTTCCGACGGGGCCGGCGACGACGGCTCCCACGGGCGCGACCCGGTCGCGCACGGGAGAGCCACGCCACATCCGCACCCCCTCGATCGCGGCCGGGATCGCGAGGAGGACCCCGAGGGGACGCGCCAGCCCGGCCAGCAGCCCGAACGGGATCGCCCACGCGAAGCGGCGACTGCGGAGGGCCAGGAACATCGCCACCGACAGCAGCATGAACGTCGCTTCCGCGTAGCCGAGCACGAGCACCATCGCGGGCGGGAAGAGCGCCGCAAACCACGCCGCTCGTACCGCGAGTCCCGTGTCGCCGGTCTCGACAAGTGCGAGCCGGTACAGCAGCGCGCCGAACAGCAGCGCCGATCCGTTGGCGATCACGAGCAGCGCAGCCGCCTCGTTGCCCAGGAACACGACCCCGAGCCCACGCGCCAGCAGTGGTACGAGGGGGAAGAACCGCAGCGCGCCTGACTTGACCGCGCCGTAGCCGTGTTCGGCGATGTCGCGGTAAAACGCGGCATCCCAGGCGAACATGCCCTGCCGCAGCGGTACGGGCTGCCGGGCGCCCTCGAGATGGTCGACCCCGAATCTCGTGAGCGCCAGTGATCCCACGACCAGGACCCGGCCGAGCGTCCACGGCACGACGGCGGCGCGCAGGTCGCGCCGGACGAACTCTCGAAGTGTGTCGATCACCGGCCGGGGTATTCGAACAGGCTGAAGAACTCGTTGAACTTGTCGTCAGCCTCGACCACTTGCCGCGGGTTGGACCGCAGCGCCACCAGCGCTTGGTGGACGGCGTCGCACTTACCTTCGTTGCCTCCGCGGTACTGCACTGCGATCACGTACCAGATCGTCTGTCCCGGCCCGGCGCGGTCGGCAACCTGGCGCGCGAACGCGTTCGGGTCCGCTTTGTCGCGCCGGTCCTTGTAGTCCACCCAATCCACGAGCTCAGGCCGGTCGCCCCGAGGGAACGTGAGCTGTTTCAGCCCGGGCGTCCCTGACAGCAACCGGCTGACACTGGGCCCGAGTTGATCGGGGCAGTAGAGGACGACGTCGCCGGGCCTTGCGCGCGCCCGGATCGCCTCGGCGACCACGCCCGCCTCCGTGCGGTCGTCGAACACGTTCCGCGCTCCGCTGACCAGACCGACGATCACGACCACGGCCAGCAGGATCGTCCGGACCCTCGTGTCGGCGAACACCGTGATGCCGTACGCCACGACCAGCGCGAACAAGGGATAGAGGACCGAGGCGTACCGGCCGGCGAACGTGCTGTGGGCGATGAACGCAAAGACTCCGCCGAGCACCAGAGTGGCCACCCAGACGAACGCTTCTGTGCGAGCCCCGGGCCGCGTCCGGACGTCGAGCTCGATGCGGTACCGGTCGATCGCCCGCCCGAACACGGCGACGATCGTCAGCATGATCAAGACGACGAGGAGTGCGTAGGCCTCGGAATGCTCCCCGCCGGCGAAGTCGCGGAGCGCGAACGCGAACGAGGCAGTCACGAAGACTGCCTCGCCCCACGGAGTGCCGGTGTGCGCCGACTGGTACAGGAACGTCGGAACCCAAGGAAGGAACGTGATCACGCCCGCCACGAGGGCGACGACGCCGGCCCGTGCCGCGTGACGTTGGTCGGCGTCGCGCCCGCGCCATGCCTGCCACACGAGCAAGGCTCCGACCACGCCGATCAGGTAGAAGGCCCAGTACTGCGTGTACAGCAACAAGCCTGTGATGAGTGCGACGATCGCCTGCCGGCCCAGGGTCGGACGCTCGAGGAGGCGGCGCACGGCGAGGTATCCGAGGGCGACCAGCAGCATCATCAGCGAGTACATGCGTGCTTCGGAGCCGAACTGGATTGCGAACGGCGACGACGCCATGACCAACAGGGCGATCCACGCTCCCGTCCGACCCGCGATGCGGCGCCCTGCGAACCACATGGGCGGAAGCGCGGCCACGGAAAGGACAGCGGACAGTGAGCGCACCGCGAAGTTGCTCGTGCCGAACACGTCCGTCCAAACGTGCACCATGAAGTAATAGAGGGGCGGCGCGCCATCGTGGCGAAGCCAGTCCGGTATGTCACCGAGCGGCAGCCGGGAGATGTTGACCGTCAGCGCCTCGTCGAGCCACATCTCGCTGAGCGTCACGAAGCGCATGACAACGCCGGCGACGACCACAGCTACGACGGCCGCGACGACCCACGGTGACAGCGAGAGACGCGTACCCCTGACCTCGCCGTCGCCCGGGGTCGCGGCGCGCGCGGGCGCCTCGGCTTCCACTTTCATCGGGCGAACGCTAACAGCCAGAGCGTCGGAGGTGACGCGCGACCATCACGCCGGCGGACTCGCCTACCCTCCGTTGGACAGGGCGAGAGCCGATGCGTCACGGTATTCGGCCTCTGCGAAACACTGACGAAGCGGGAACGAGTTGGGCGCCGCGATGTCCAGGGTGAGCACATCAGGTTCCGACGCGTCAAGTCGTCGCGGATATGTCGTCGAGATCCTGCTGATCAGCTTCGTCGGCCTGTTGCTCGAGGTCGGTTACACGCGCATCTTCTCGTTCAAGCTCTTCTACTACTACACGTACCTCGTCATCGGTCTCGCGCTGCTCGGCATCGGCACCGGCGGCGTGCTCGTGGCGGTCTCCGCGCACCTGCGCCGGGCGAAAACCGACACGATCATGATGTGGGGCCTGCTCCTCGGCGCGGCGAGCGTCGGCATCGGGTACGCGGTGGTCGCCCTCACCTCGACCGACACGTTTGCCATCTGGGACTACGGGACCCTGACATCGTTCTCCAACCTGGCGCGTCTGTTGGTGATCGCGTTCGCGCTGTTCGCGTCGTTCATCGCCATCGGGGTCATGATCGCGACGCTGTTCAGCCGCCGGCCCGAGCGCATCGGACGGATGTACTTCGCCGACCTCCTCGGTGCGGGCCTGGCGTGCGCGGTGGTCGTCGCGCTTCTCGCCTCCATCGGGCCGCCGGCCACGATCATGCTCTCCGGGGTCATCCTCGCCGTCGCCGGTCTGCGTATTGCGCTTCGCAGCCGGTCGCGTCTTGCGCCCGTGGCCGCGGGCCTCGCGGTGGTGCTGGGCATCGGCGCCGTGTGGCCCAGCCTGCTTCCCCGGCAGCGGCCCGACGCGCTGAAGCAGGACATCGTCGAGGACAAGGAGCCGTACTTCTCGTGGAGCCCGATCTTCCGGGTTGACGTCGCCGAGGTCAGTCCCGATGCCCGGCTGCTGTTCCACGACGGCCTGTTCGGGTCGGTGATCTACCGGTGGAACGGAGACGTCTCCACCCTCGGTCGCTACGACACGGACGCGCGCAGGTTTCCGTTCGCGGTGAAGGACGCGCCCCCGCGACGAGTGCTGATCATCGGTGCTGCGGGCGGTAACGAGATCCTGACGTCGCTCTACTACAACGCCGGGCACATCGACGCCATCGAGCTCAACCCGGTCACGTACGACCTCGTCACGAACCGGTTCGCCGACTACGACGGTCACCTGGCCGACCGGCCGAACGTGAATTACGAGCAGGGCGACGGCCGCACGTTCCTGGCCCGCAGCAACGACACCTACGACATCGTCTGGTTCCCCGCACCCGACAGCTACGCGACCACGACGGCGGCGCAGTCGGGCGCCTTCGTCCTCTCGGAGAGCTACCTCTACACGAGCGAGACGATCGTCAACAGCTTCGAGCACCTCGGGCCGAACGGGATCATCGCCACGCAGTACGGCGAGTTCGACTACGAAGGGCGGCCGAACCGCACCACCCGGTACGTGGCCACGGCTCGGCACGCACTGGCCGAACGCGGGATCAAGGACCCATCGCGCCACATCATGGTGGTGACGACGCCGACCGAGGGCCCGAGCGCGTTGTCCACGATCCTCGTGAAGGAGCGGCCGTTCACGCCGGCGGAGGTGGATCGGCTGGTGGCGTCCATCGGCGCCGTGCCACGAAGCACGTTGCGGTACGCGCCCGGCCATCCGGTCGAGGGCAGCTCCGTGAGCGAGCTGGCGACGATCCCGAGCAGTCGACTCGAACGCTGGTACGACTCCTATCCCTACGACGTCCGGCCCATCAGCGACGACGCGCCCTTCTTCTGGCACTTCAGCCCGTTTGGCGACGTGGTCAGGGACATCGCGCACTCGGTGCAACCCGACGACGTGGCGGTCGGGGAACGAGTGCTCCTGCTGCTGCTCTTGGTGGCGGCGATCTTTGCCGCGGTGTTCCTCTTGCTTCCCTTCGTCTCCATACGGAAGGTGTGGACCGCGTTCCCGCGCAAGCCGAGATCCGCGCTCTATTTCGCCGCGCTCGGGTTGGGCTTCATGTTCTTCGAGATCACGCTCATTCAGCGGCTCGTCCTCTTCCTCGGCTACCCCACGTACTCGCTCACGGTCACGCTCGCCTCCATCTTGATCTTCACGGGTGTCGGCGCCCTCCTCACCGGTCGCTACGGCCACCGCCCGGGTCGCGTCGTGCTCTTCCTCCTCGCGGCGCTCGTCGCGCTCACGGTCTTCTACCAGTTCGGGCTCCCCCCGCTGACGGACGCGCTGCTGGGCTGGCCGCTCGCAGGACGCGTCGTCACGGCCTTCGTGATGCTGGCGCCGCTCGGGATCTGCCTGGGCGCGTTCATGCCCCTCGGCCTGGGCGCCGTATCCCGACTTACGGAGTACTCGCGTCAGTACGTCGCGTGGGGCTGGGCGGTGAACGGGTTCGCGTCGGTGGTCGGGGCGGTGTTGACGACAATCCTCGCGATGACGTTCGGCTTCAGGGTCGTGCTGTTCCTCGCTATCGCCGCGTACGTGGTCGCCGTGCTCGCGCTGCGCGGGCTCGTGCGCGACACGCGGGATGTGAGTCCGGTGCCGTCCGAGGTGACGGTCCCGGTCGAGCCCGAGGAGGCGGACGTGCCGACGCCGAGCCCGGCCCGGTCCTAGGGCGACTCCTCGCGCTGCTTGAAGTCCCACCACTGGACCTCGACCATCATCGGCAGCAGGTAGCGGACGTAGAAGCTCGTGATCGCGAGCATCCCGTGGTCGGTGAGCTCCTTGTCGACGATGTCGACGCGGTCGTCGCGGGCCTGGAACGCCTTGGCTCGGGCGAGCATGTCGTCGAGCTCCTGTTCGGTGTCGACTGACATGCCGAAATGGTCGAGGCGCGGCGCGACCATCGGCGGGTCGTCGGCGATGAGGAACACGAACTGCTCGTACGTGTATGCCGACAGGACGAGCTTCTTGCGGTCGACGGTCTCGGTCGGCAGCTCCTTCCAACCGAAGACCTCGTCGTAGAAGCGCACGATGTCGCGGCGGCCGTCCTCGCCGAGTAGATCGGCGGGCAGGCTCATGGCGACATGGTTGAAGCGCGGGGTGCGGGTCGGGGTCGTCATCGTGCGCCTCCGTTGTCGCTGATGTCCCGGCTGGGAACGATGAGCACCTTCGCCGGCAGGTCGCCCGCCACGAGCCGCTCGACTGCGCCATAGAGGTCGTCGAGGGCGACGTCGTCGGGCTCGATGAGCACGTCGGTCGGGAAGTCCGGCGAGGCGAGCAGCTCGAGCGCACGTGGGAACCCGTCCGGGTCGTAGACGAATGCGCCCGTGATGACCAGCTCGTTGAGGAGGATGCGATTGTTGTCGAAGCGCGGGTGGTGCATGCCCGCGCCGACGAGCACCAGCGTGCCGCCCCGCTTGAGCTGGGCCAGCCCCGCTTCCATCGCCGCCGCGTGGCCGGAGCACTCGAGCACGACGTCGAACGGGTCGTCGACGAGATCGAACGGCATGCGCGGCGCGCCGAGCTCGTCGGGTGCGACGGCGACGGCGCCCAGTCGCTCGGCGAGTGCGCGGCGCGCGGGGTGCGGCTCGCTCACCACCACGTCGGCTACGCCCCGGGCGCGCGCCGCCGCCACGCTCAGCGCTCCGATCGGGCCGGCGCCGGTCACCAGCACGCGCTGGCCCGAGCGCACGCCACCGCGCGTCAAGCCGTGCAGCGCGACAGCGAGGGGTTCGGCGAGCGCGGCGGCCCGCATCGACAGCCCGGGCGGCACGCGCATCAACTCGGCCTCGTGCACCCGCACGAACTCGGCGAACGCCCCTTGGAAGTCGCCGACGCCGGGATTGGCGCGGCCGGTGCACAGCTGCGGGCGCCCCGCCCGGCAGTATTCGCACTCTCCACACCGTTGGGCGGGCCCGCCGACAACCTCGTCCCCAGACGACCACGCGGTGACGGCGTCACCAACGGCGACGACTCGGCCCGAGTACTCGTGGCCGCCGATGGAGTTCGGGGCGCCCCAGCCGTCGACGAACATGTGCAGGTCGCTGCCGCACACGCCGCAGTGGCTCACCTCAAGGAGCACGTCGTGCGGGCCGAGCTCGGGAACCGGCCGCTCCTCCACGACCACGTCGCGCGGCCCCCGGTACACGGCGGCGCGCATCGCGGCCGGAAGCGGTTGCCCAGGCGACCCCGACATGGCTGTCAGATCGTAATAGGGTCCCGCGCCGGGGGGGATCGTGCGGAGAGTGCTCGTGGTTCTCGCAACCAGCGCGCTGGTTGCCACGGCCGGCTCGACCGCAGCCAGCACAAGCGGCGCGACGACTGCGCCTCCGCGGGCGCCGACGACCGCCGCGCCCAAGAACGACCTGCGCATCGTCACGTTCAACATCCTCCACGGGATCACCTGTCCGAACGCGCCCGACGACTGCCAGGGCGACGACCGCATGGCGCTGCTCGGCCAGCAGCTGCAGGCGGCGAAGTGCCCGCCGGTCGTCGCGCTGGAGGAGATCGCCCCCCGCACGTACGACCGCGTGGTCGCGGCGCCGTGGGTGAAGGCGTGCAAGTACAAGATCGTCTGGCACGACATGCCGCTCACCGACCGCGAGCTCGTGTTGACGACGCTGCCGGTGACGAGCCAGAAGCTGACGGTGCTCGCCGGCGACTTCCGCAGCGCCTACCGCGTCGAGCTGAAATCGAAGCTCGGTCCGCTCGTGCTCGTGGTGAGCCACCAGGACGGCGACTCGGAGCCCGGCGCCGACCCGCGACTGTGCACGCCCGAACGCTGCCCACCCCCGTGCCCGCAAGATGGAAGCGTCAGCGAGCAGGCCTGTCAGACGATCCAGGCTGAAGCGCTCGCGTCGGAGGGCGGGGGAAAGAAGGCGGTTCGCATCCTCGCCGGCGACTTCAATGTCACGGCGACATCGGAGCGCTACCGCTCGATCGTCACCAAGGGCTGGATCGACTCGCACCTGGCCGCAGGCAACGCCGAATGCGTCCCGGCCACGGGCACCAACTGCACCAGCGGGCGCGCCGACATGAGCACCGACGATCTGAAGAACCCGGCCAGCAAGGAGATCGAGCGCATCGACTTCCTGTTCGTGAAGACACCCCGCGGGTGCAAGGCCCGATTCGACCGGGCCAACGATCGCGACAGGGACAAGCTCGTGACCGGGCTGTTCGCGGACAAACCCGTTACCAACGGCCCCGGTGGGCTGGCCTACTTGTCCGACCACACCGGAGTCGCGGCAGACTTGTCGTGCGGGTAGGGCTACCCGCCACCACCGAACCGGGAAGGGACCCATGACGGCAGATCTCGTGATTCGCGGCGGCACCGTGCTCGACGGCACCGGGGCGCCGGGCCGGCGGGCGGACGTCGCTGTGACCGGCGACCGCATCACGGCCATCGGCGACCGGCTCGACGGGAGGCGCACCCTGGACGCCGACGGTCACGTCGTCGCGCCCGGGTTTATCGACATCCACACCCACTACGACGCCCAGGTGTTCTGGGACCCCGCGCTTACCCCATCGTCGTGGCACGGCGTCACGAGCGTCGTCGCCGGCAACTGCGGGTTCTCGATCGCGCCGTGCCGGCCCGAGCACCGCGCGCTCATGGTCCACACGCTCGAGCACGTCGAGGACATGAGCCCTGCGACACTCGAGGCCGGCGTCCCCTGGGACTTCGAGACGTTCCCCGAGTACCTCGACTCCGTCGAACACCGGGGCACGGTCATCAACTACTCGGCGTATCTCGGCCACACCGCGCTGCGCCTGTGGGTCATGGGCGACGAAGGCTACGAGCGCGAAGCCACCGAGGAGGAGTTGCTGCGGATGCAGGCCGTCCTGCGCGAGGCCGTCGAAGCCGGCGCCGCCGGGTTCGCTTCGAGCTCGTCGGCCACCCACTCCGGCGACGGCGGCCGGCCCGTCCCGTCGCGCATCGCTGATACGCACGAGCTCGAGGTGATCATGGGTGGGCTCGCCCAAGCCGGCCGGGGCGTCGTCGAGCTGCTGCCGGGCGAGAAGATCAAGCACAAGGACGTGTACTGGCTCCAACGCAAGATCGGAGTGCCATTCACGTGGACAGCGCTGCTCACCGTGAAGGGCTTCCCGTGGCACGAAGGCATGGCCGAGCTGAACAGCAACGAGCGCGCCACCGGCGCCGACGTCTGGCCGCAGGTATCGGTTCGTCCGCTCGTGTTCTCGATGAACATGGCCGAGCCGTTCACGTTCAACATGAACCCGATGTTCGCGGCGCTGATGGACAAGCCCGTCGACGAGAAGCTCGCTGCATTCCGCGATCCCGAGTGGCGGAAGAAGGCACAGGAGGAGCTGGACGAGCCCAAGTTCTTCAAGCCGAAGTGGGAGCGGCTCTCGGTGAGCGAGACCACCAAGTATCCCGAGCTGATCGGCAAGCCCATCTCGGAGCTGGCGGCCGAGCGTGGCGTCCAGCCGCTCGACGTGATCCTCGACCTCTCCTGCTCGGAGAACCTCGAGACTCGTTTCCGGAGCGTGCTTGCCAACGACGACGACGACGCCATCGAGTGGCTGCTGAACCAGGACGGGATGCTCATCGGGCTGTCCGATGCCGGCGCGCACGTGAGCCAGCTGTGCGACGCGTGCATGGCGACCGACCTGCTGGGCCGGTGGGTGCGCGAGCGCGGCGCGCTGCCGCTCCCCGCGGCGGTGCGGAAGCTCACCGGCGAGCCCGCCGACGTGTACCAGCTCACCGATCGCGGCTACGTGCGCGAGGGTATGCTCGCCGACCTGGCCGTGTTCGATCCCGACGCGGTCGGTCCCGGGCCGCTGCGCCGGGTGCGTGACTTCCCGGCGGACGGCGAGCGTCTCGTCGCCGACGCGCCCGAGGGCATGGGGCACGTGATCGTCAATGGGACGCCCATCCGCGTCGACGGCGAGGCCGTCGCCGAGGCGGTTGCGTCGAAGCCGGGGCGCGTGCTTCGCGGCTGAGCACCCCCCTCCCGCCGGCTGATGTGACCGACGAAGACCAAGCCGCCGCGCGCGACACGCGGCGGCGTTTCTGGCGCGCCGCCGCGATCGGCGGAGCACTGGCTCTCCCGGTCTTCTACTGGATGGTGAGCGCGGGTCAGCTCAACCCGTTCCACGCCGAGCCGTTCGGAAGCTTCTACGACACGCAGGCGCACAGCCTGCTCGAGCTTCGCTGGGACGTCCCGGCAAAGGAGGTCGCCTTCGAGGGCTTCCGCATCGGCGGGAAACCTACCTCTATTTCGGCCCCGTCCCTGCGATCTTGCGCATGCCCGTCCTCGCGTTCACGGACAGCCTCGACGGCCGGCTCACGCAGGTGTCGATGCTGGCCGCGTTCACGGTCGCGCTCGTCTTCATCGCCCGGCTGAGCTGGCGGATCCGTCGTCTCGTGCGTGGAGACGCTCCGGTGTCCCGGCTCGAGCTCTGGGTGGTCGGCGGCTACGTGTTCGTGATCGGCACGCTCGGTCATGCTGTTCCTCGGCAGCCGCGCGTTCGTGTACCACGAGACCGAGCTGTGGGGAGCGGCGCTGGCGCTCGCGGCCTACGACGCCATCCTCGGCTTCCTCGGTGAGCCTTCCCGGCGTCGGATCGTGCTGGCCGACATCTGGAGCACCCTCGCCTTCCTGACCCGGGCAACCGTCGGCGCCGGGCCCGTCATCGCTCTCGCGATCGTGCTCGTCGTCGTGATGTTGCGTCGTCTCAGCGCCCGCGGGCTGGACGCGCCCGCACGATGGTTGGGGGTGCCGGACTCCGCCGGCACGAACGCGATGATCGGTTGGCTGGCGGCGGCAGTCGCGGTGCCGGTCGTCCTCTACGCCTACGTCAACTACTCACGCTTCGGGACGTTCTTTCGGGTTGCCGCTCGACAAGCAGGTGTATTCGCAATTCAACGTGGCTCGTCGGCGTGCCCTCGCCGACAACGGTGGGAGCCTGTTCGGGCTGAAGTTCCTTCCCACACAGCTGCTGCAGATCCTTCGGCCGGATGCCCTCCGCCTCGATGGGCTGTTCCCGTGGATCCGCTTCCCGGGACCGGCGACGGTGATCGGCGACGTCACCTTCGACACGCGGTCATGGGCGTCGACCATCCCGGCGACGACGCCGGCTCTGACGCTGCTCGGACTGGGCGGTGTCGTCGTGATCGTACGGCGCGCCGGTGCCGCTTTGGTACGTACGCCACTCCTCGCCGCTGTGATCGGCGGGCTCGGCACGTTCACGATCGCGTTCGTCGCCAACCGGTACATGTCCGACCTGCTCCCGGCGATCGTGCTGGCGAGCCTCGTCGGGCTGCACGCGCTGCTCGGCGTGCTCGCGCGTCCGCAGCGGCCAGGCTGGGCTCGCATTGGAGCCATGGCGGTGGTCGTGCTCATTGCCATATCGCTGTGGGTCAACTTCGGGCTCGCCATCACGTACCAGCGCGCGCTCGACCCGGCGACCGACGGGCAACGCACCGGCTTCATCGGCTTCCAGCAGGACGTCGACGACCGGCTGCCCGGCGGTCCCCGCGGCAGCGCGCGCCGGCTCTGATCTCCCCGAGCGGGGATCGCTCGGCGACCTGTTCGTGCTCGGCGACTGTGGCGGGCTCTACTGGTCCAACTCGCTCGAATGGAGTGCCATCGAACGCGGGAATGGCGCCGGTCACTACCGCCTGCGGGTGCGGTTCCCGGACGCGACCGGTGGGCAAGAGCCGATCCTCGGCGTCGGCACCGGTACGGCCACCGAGCAGAACGTGCTCAGCGTGCGCTACTTACCGGGCGGCAAGGCCCGCTTCGTGCTCGACAGTCCGGTGTTGCCCCGCCCGCTCGCGGGCAAGACCGTGCGTATCGATCCCGGGCGCGCCTACGTGCTCGACGTCGTCATGGACAGCCGTATCGGCTCGGTGCGGGTCAAGCTCGACGACGAGGACGTGATGAACGTGATCGCATTCCTCGTGCCCGGAGCCGAGGCGACGATCGGCGCGACGGCCGACCCCGCCAACCCGGCACGCTTCTCCGGCACGATCCAGGAATTGCCCGTGCGCACCCCGCTGTGCGACTTCGTGCGCTCGCGTTACGGACTCTGATGCGTTCCTCGAGCAACATAGTGATGCTCTAGGAACGCATCGGCTCGAGCTCGTAGAGGAACTGGTAGGCGAAGAGCGTCGGGCGCAAGGCGGTGCCGATGCGGTCGATCCGCTGGAACGCCCGCAGCGCCTTCTCGCCGGCGCCGGCGCGTTCCTGGGCGCCGCCGCGGCGGACGACCTCTACGGGAAGCGTGAGGAACTCGCGTCGCCGCACCGAGTAGCCGGCCCGGTCGACCATCCGCTCGAGGCTCTTGCGGGTGAAGAATCGCACGTGGTCGCGGTCGAGGATGCCGCGCCGGTCGTAGTCGAAGCGACCGAGCGCGACCCGAAGCCGCGGGTACCAGTGCCCGAAGTTGGGGACGCACGTGACGATCGACCCGCCCGGCGCCAGCCGCCCGGCCAGGCTGGTGAGCAGCTGTTCGGGTTCGCGCACATGCTCGAGCACGTCGGCGGCGACGATCACGTCGAAACCGTCGCCGACGGCGTCCGGGATCCCGGCGTCCAGGTCGGCGGCCATGAACGCGTCGACTCGATCGGCGACGCCGGGATGCTCCTCGATGTCGACGCCGGTGACGTGGTGGCTGTGCGTGCGCAGCTCGGCGGCCAGCGACCCGTCCGAGCACCCGAGATCCAGCACCCGTCCCGGAGGCCGGTCGGCGAGCCACGACAACATCCGTCCGTGCGAGGTGTCGGTCTCGACTTTGCGCTCGTAAGCGCGGCTCGCGAACGCCATCTCACCCGACCCGAAGCCCATCTTGTGCGCGCGGTAACGAAGGGTATGCAGACTGATGTCGCGCGCGTACCGCAGCCCGTTCACGCGGCTGATCTCGTCGCCGTAGAACGTCGGGATCGGCACCTCCTCGATGCGCTTCCCGGCTTCATTGAGCTGCACGATGATCTGGGTGTCGAAGTCGAAGTCATCCGAGTTCCGCTCGAACGGGGTCTCGCGCAGCGCGGCGACGCTGTAGGCGCGGTACCCGCTGTGCCATTCGCTCAGCTCCATCCCGGCCACCGCGTTCTGGAAGCGGGTGAGGATGCGATTGCCGACGTACTTGTAGAGCGGCATGCCCCCGAGACGCGCCGCGCCCGGCACCAGCATGCGTGACCCGAACACCGCGTCGCATTTGTCGAGCTCGAGGGGCTCGACGACCTGCGGCAGCGCTTCCGGCGCGTACTGGCCGTCCCCATGCAACATCACGACGACGTCGAGACCGCTGTCGATCGCCCAGCGGTACCCGGCCTTCTGATTGCCGCCGTAACCGAGGTTCCGCGGGCGGCGTACCACCTTCACCGGGAGGTCCTTGTAGACCTGCTGGTAGCCGAGCCCCACCAGGTAGGTCGAGTCCTGGCTGAAGTCATCACAGACCAGGATCTCCGAGATGCGCGGCACGAAGTCGCGCGGGATGCGGTCGAGCACGTGGGCCAGTGTCGATGCCGCGTTATACGCGACGACGAGGATCCCGATGCGTTTCATCGTCCGCCGATCAGTCGGAGCCCATCAGGCTAGCCAACCCTCACGATTCGGACGAAGGTGGCGCCTTGCCGATCCGGTGGTACGCCTCGTCGGGGATCGCGTTCACGTCCTTGTAGATGTGATGGACGCACGGCTCGCCCGGTCGTTCGGGCGGGTGCTCGATGCTAGTCGGCGTCGCGCCCCACTCGACGGGCTGGATCTCGTTGTTCACCGCGCAGTGGGCGCAGTACACGGGGTAGTCGTCGCGCATGAACGTGCGGCCGCTCTTCTCGCTCAGTGACAGGTAGGCATGATCGCCCTCGTAACGGCCTTCGTCGATGAGCCGGCCACCGGACCCGCAGCGGAACGACAGGACGATCTTCTCGTCGTCCTCGTCGACGTCGACGGCGCCGAAGTTGCTCACCATTGCCCGCGCGATCACCTTGGCGCGCGCTGATGCCGGCAACGAGTCCCACGCGACACCGGTGTCACGGCGCGGGCGCACGAACTCCTCGCCCGTCTTGCGCAGGGCACGCTCGACGGCCTCCTCGCCCATCTCCTCGCCGACGAACGTGAGCAGCGACGTGATCCAGTTGATCGAGTAGTCCTGGAGCGACCGCCACTGCGCGACCGCTTTGTCGAGCAGCGCGGATCCGTCGTCGGGCCGGCCCGCCACGAACGCGGCGCGGGCTTGCTCCCACAGCGGCGTGCGCATCCGGTCGATGTCGGCATCGGACAGCATCGGGTCGGCCATCGTCCGCCCCCTTGTCGCTCGTGTCCCTATCTCGGGAGGCCGAGCACCCGCTCGGCGATGATGTTGCGCTGGATCTCACTGGTCCCGCCGGGGATCGTCCCCGAGAACGACCGCAGCCACTGCGTGGCCCACGAGCCCTCGCGCCACATCGACGGGCCGAGGATGGCCATGTCGAGCCCGTCGGGTCCGAGGGCCTCGGTGCCGGCGGCGAGGCACTTCTGCAGGGTCTCGCTGCCATACAGCTTGAGCAGCGAATGTTCGGGCGACGCGCGGCCGCGCATGAACTTGGCGAAGCCCCGATAGCCGAGCAGCGCGAGCGCCTGCGCGTCGATGTAGAAGCCGGCGACCTGGTCTCGGAAGCGGGGGTCGTCGCGCAGCACGCCGCCCTCCGGTGTGGTGCGGTCACCGAGGCCGATCAACTCCCGGACGCCCCGATCGACCAAGTACGCGTAGTCGATCCAGAGCATGGCGCGCTCGTGCGCGAGCGACCCTTGCGTGATCGGCCAGCCCTTGTTGAGCTCGCCAACCAGGTTGTCGCGCGGAACGGCCACGTCCGTGAAGAAGACCTCGTTGAAGTCGTAGTAGTCGGGCTCGGAGAGCTCGGGGAACGGCCGGCACTCGACGCCCGGCGTCTTCATGTCGATGATCAGCGCGCTGATCCCCTTGTGCTTCGGCGCGTCCGGATCGGTGCGCACGAAGCACAGGCACCAGTCGGCGTGGTGGGCGCCCGACGTCCACACCTTCTGGCCGTTCACGACGAAGTGATCGCCGTCCAGCACGGCGCGAGTCGAGAGCGCGGCGAGGTCGCTACCTGCACCGGGCTCACTCATCCCGATGCACCACGCGATCTCAGCCCGCAGCGTCGGCACGAGGAAGCGGCCCTGTTGCTCGGGCGTCCCGTAGTCCTTGATCGAGGGCGCCACGATGCCGATGCCCTGCGGGTTGAGGCTGCGGTGGATGTCGCGCTTCGAGAGCTCCTCGAAGTAGATCATCTGCTCGGCCGGCGACGCGTTGCGGCCCCCGAGCTCCGGCGGCCACCCGGGCACGAGCCACCCGTCGTCGAAGAGCGTCCGCTGCCACTGCCGGGCCCACTCGGGCAGGTCGGCACTGGACTGCTTGGGCTGGTGCATGACCTCGGGCGGCGGCGCGTGCTCGTCGAGCCACGCGTCCAGGTCACGCCGGAACTGCTCCTCCGCGTCGCCGTACCGCAATCGCACGTCGATGACCGTACTCGTTACAGTCCGACGGCTTGGACTTCGAATTCAGCGAGCATCACGAGCTGCTGCGCGCCAGCGTGCGTCGGTTCCTTGCCGAACTGGCGCCGACCGCGTACGTGCGCGCTCTGCTCGACGATGAGCGCGGCACGACCGACGACGTGTGGGCCGGTCTCGCCGAGCTCGGCGTCACCGGGCTGTTGGTGCCGGAGGCGTACGGCGGCGCAGGTGGCGGCATGGTCGACATGGCCGTCGTGCTCGAGGAGCTCGGCCGGGCCGCGCACCCGGGGCCGTTCGCGCCGAGCGCCGTCGGCTCGGTGAGCCTCGTGAACCGGGCCGGCTCCGACGACGACCGCGCCGATCTCCTGCCCGGGCTGGCGTCCGGTGAGACGATCGGGAGCGTCGCGCTCGATGGCGCCACGGAGACCAGCGCCGTCGAAGCCGAGGGCGTGTGGAAGCTGACGGGCACGAAGGTCCACGTCCCGGACGCGGTGGCTGCTGACGTCGTGGTCGTGACCGCGACGAGCAGTGACGGCGAGCTCGGGGCGTTCGTGATCGAGCGCGACGCGCCCTGCGTCGAGGTCGCCGCCGTGCCGACGGTCGACGCCACCCGCAAGTTCGCTCGCATGACGCTCGCGGATGCGCCCGCGGTGCGCCTCGGTGCCGGAGACGCAACGAACGCTGTCGCAGAGACCGCCGACCGCGTCGTCGTCGCCGCGGTGGTCGACGGCGTCGGTGCGGCGTCGCGGGCGCTCGAGATGGCGGTCGACTACGCGAAGGAGCGGCGCCAGTTCGACCGCCCGATCGGGTCGTTCCAGGCGGTCCAGCACCTCTGCGCCGACATGCTGCGCGCGGTCGAGCTCGCCCGCGCCGGCGCCTACTACGCG
>DASPXI010000023.1:0-29041 GCA_035637335.1 Acidimicrobiia bacterium | reverse complement strand
CTTCAGCGTCACGACTGCTGCGACTGGTGCGCGGTCTGTGCCCTGCCCGCCGACGAGATACGCGGTGTCACCGACGGTCGCGGCCGCGCCATCGGTCACGGGCGCGGGAAGCGATCCTGCGTCGGTAACCGCCGAGGTGCGGGGGTCGAAGCGCAGCACCTGCGCGATCACCTGGTTATTCACGAAACCGCCGAGCACGAGTACCTGTTCACCGAGCACGACGGCAATTGCGTGCGACAGCGTCGCCGGAAGCTGACCTACGACGGTGACCTGACCGCTTGCCGGGTCGATCTTTTGGATCGCACGCGTGTCGGCGCCCGTCGCTGTCGCGACACCGCCGAACACGTAGATCGCGCCTCCGGCCGCAGCCGCCGCCGGGTAGCGCACGGGCTCGGCCAGCGCCCCGAGCGCTCGATAGCGCACGCCGTCGTCGCTGACGAGCACGTCGCGGATGATCTGGTGCCCGTCGAACCCGCCAACGACGTACACCTTGCCGTCGAGCTCGACCGCGACATGATCGGAGCGCGGCGCGGGCAGGTTGCCGACGACCTTGCCAGCGGCACCCGTGCCGAATGACTGCACGGCCGCGCTGCCCTCCTCGCCCGTCCCGCCCCCCACCACCAGGTACGTGCCGTTGACGACGGCGCCCGCTGCGTCGTGCACCGGCTGAACGAGCGATCCCGCCGGTTGCGAGCTCCCCGTCGACGGGTCGATCCGCACGACGCCGCCGGTCGTCTGCTTCGCAGCGTCGAGACCGCCGACCACGAACAGCTGATGGCCATCGGTCAACACGACCTCTCGCGACGAGGGCGACGGCAGCTTCCACGATGCAGCCGTGATGCTCAGCGCGCCCCCGGCACGGGTGCTCGCGGGCGCGGACGACGCCGGCGACGTCGATGCCGCGGTCGACGGCGTGCGCGACTTCGATCGGTCACCGCCACTACCTCCGCCGCAGGCGGACACGAGCAGCGCGAGCGCGCTGACCGCGATCACGAAGCGCGTAGCACGTGACACAGGCGCACCTTTGCACACGAAACCGGGGCGGGCCGGAGTCGGCCCAGGCGATACGATGCGTCTCGACCCGTGGGGAGCTCGGGACAGCCGGGCTGAGAGGGTGACCGGGCCGCGATGCGGCTAGCGCCACCGACCCGTGGAACCTGCACCGGGTAATTCCGGCGAAGGGAGAAAGGGAGACCGTGGAGGCGCCCGGAAGGGCCGTGGCGCTCGTGTTCGCGGGTGGCGACCCCGTCGACGGCGACGTCGCGGCGCGCCTCCCGCAGGCGGGCGTGACCGTCGTCGCCGCAGACTCTGGTGTCGAGGTCGCACTCGCGCTCGGGCGTCGCGTGGATCTCGTGATCGGGGACTTCGACTCCGCCGATCCCGCCGCGGTCGAAGCTGCGGTGGCGAGCGGTGCCGAGGTTCGCCGCTACCCGGCCGACAAGGACCAGAGTGACCTCGAGCTCGCGCTGCACGCCGCCCGTGGTAGCGGCGCGAAGCGTGTGGTCGTGGTCGGCGGGTACGGCGGACGCCTCGACCACTTCCTCGCCAACGCGCTCCTCCTCGCGTCGCCGGCGTTCGCCGACCTCGACATCGAGGCGCTCGTCGGCGATGCCCGGATCACCGTGATCCATCGGGAGGGTCGCCTCTCGGGTGCGCCGGGCGATTTCGTCTCGCTGCTCGCGGTGGGCGGGCCGGCTCGACGCGTGCGCACGGCCGGCTTGCGTTTTCCGCTGGAAGGCGAGGATCTGCTCCCGGGCTCCACCCGCGGCGTCAGCAACGAGTTCAGCGAGCCGGACGCCACCGTCTCGCTCGAGCACGGCGCCCTGCTCGCCGTGCAACCCGAGATCGAAGGGACCTGACTCTCGCCCTATCGCGACGCCGCGGTGTCCACATCCGACGCCCGCGCTCGGGCCAGCCACTCGATGATCAGCCCGGCGAGGAACGCGAACGCGAAAGACGGGAGCGACGAGCCCAGCCACGAGTAGTCTCCGGTGCCGGGAACCCGGTCGCTGAACCACTTGATCCACCACGAAGGACCCACCGGGTTGATCCAGTGATACAGCGCGAAGCCCGTGATCCAGACGACCACGGTCGCGGGACGGAGACCGGGTGTGCGAACCTCGTCTGAGTCCGAGAGGCGGCCGGCTACCCACGCCGCGAGGACGATCCCGAACAGCGGGACGAACACAGACCCGAGAAGAAACAGGAACGTCTCGTAGTCACCGGCGGTGACAACCGAAGCGATCGCGGTCCCGGCAGCGGCGATGGCAAGTACCAGACCGCGTTGCCGAATGCGGGGAACGATGTTCTGGATGCTCACCGCGGCCGAGTAGATGTCGGCGAACGCCTCGTCGGTCTCACCCGCCACCAGTGAGACGAGGAGGACGGTGCCGACGACGACGCCGGCAGAGATACCGAGGATGCCTGCTGCAATGCCCTCCGGCGACGAGTCGGCGAATCCGCCTGCGAGCACCAGGATGGCGCCGAGCGCGTAGAACCAGGCGTTGCCGAGCGTGTAGCCGCCGAACGTGCCGGTGAAGTTGTCGCGTCGGCTGACCGAGAAACGGTTGTAGTCGGCGACGAGCGGCAGCCACGACACCGGCATCACGACCACCAAGTCGACGGCGACGGCAAAGGGTGCTGACCCCCGGGTAGTACCGAACAGCGGCCCGAAGCCACCTTTCAAGAGGTAATAGAACGTCAGGTATCCGCAGGCCACGAGCACGATCCATAGGCCTGCTCGCTCCAACCACACCCGCACGACTCGCAACGGGCCGGCAAGCGCAAGACCCGTACAAAAAATCGCGACCACTGCCAGCCAGAGCCCGAACGCGTCGAGATCGAACACCTGCTTCGACACGCGGTTTGCGAACAGAGCCATCGCCCAGAACTCGAATCCGGTCCAGCCAATCAGCTGAGCGACGTTGACCAAGGAAGCTCCGTAGCTCCCATACCGACCGAGGACGGGACGCAGCAGGACCATGCTGGGAACGCCCCGATCGTGACCGGCGACGGCGACCAGCGCGAGGAGCAACGAACCGGCGACGGAGCCGACGACGATGGCGACGAGCGCGTTGCCGAAGCGGAGACCGAGGCCGCCAGAGCTCGCCGGCGTGACGAGCAGCGCGCCGGCCGCGAGCACGAGGATGCCGACAGCGAGATCGCCCCACAGCACGCCAACGTCGAGCGCGCTCAGCTTCCTGAGTGGATGGGGTACGGGCTCGATCCCGATGCTGAACTCGTCGACGGGCTTCGGCGTCACCTGGGTGGTGGTACCGGTCACGGAGCAGCCTCCTTGGATCCTGTGAAGTGAAAGTGATCGACGGGTCCGTGCCCCGCGCCCAGACGCCAGCGAGCGCCGGCGCGCAGGGCGGCAGTCAGGTATCGCTTGGCGTGCTCGATTGCAGCAAGTGCTTCGTCGCCACGCGCAAGTCCTGCGGCGATTGCCGAGGCGAACGTGCAGCCGGTGCCATGGACGTTGTCCGTGGCGACCCTCGGCTCGCGTAGCTCGCGGACTTCGCCGTTCGCGTAGACAACATCGACAGCGTCACCTTCATCGCGATGTCCGCCCTTCACCACGACGATGCGGGCGCCGGTCCCGGAGAGCTCTCGGGCTGCCCTGGCCATGTCGTCGAGGCTCTCGACGGGCCGATCGACCAGAACCGCCGCCTCGCGAAGGTTGGGCGTGATCACAAGCGAGCGCGGGAACAGATGCTCCGCGTAGGCCCTCTCGGCGTCGGGCTCAAGGAGGCGGTCGCCGCTGGCGGCGACCATGACAGGGTCGACGACGAGATTCGGAAGGTCGCCTCGGTCAGCTCGAGCGGCGACCACCTCGATGATCGGCACCGTGGCGAGCATCCCCGTCTTCACCGCGCGCACGTCCAGGTCGTCGAGTACCGCGGCAATCTGCGCGTCCACGAACGCGGGCGGGACTGTATGCACGCCGTTCACGCCGACGGTGTTCTGCGCGGTCAGGGCCGTAATCGCGCTGGTGCCGAACACGCCCAGCGCGGCGAATGTCTTCAAGTCGGCCTGGATACCGGCCCCACCCGCGGAGTCCGAGCCGGCGATCGTGAGCGCGACGGGCGGGGTCACCCTCGTACCTCTCGCAGGCGCGGCGCGTCGCCGAGCGCGACTATCAGACGTGCGACTGCGGCCGCCGGGTCCTCGGCAGCCATCACAGCCCCCATGACCGCCACGCCAGATGCGCCGGCAGCGAGGCATTCGGGCACCTGCGGCGCGTCGATGCCGCCCAGCGCGTACACGGGCGGTGCATCGGGGACGTTGCAGGCGTCGCGCAGACCGTCAG
Organism: Acidimicrobiia bacterium; assembly: GCA_035637335.1. Classification (GTDB taxonomy): domain Bacteria; phylum Actinomycetota; class Acidimicrobiia; order IMCC26256; family JACDBD01; genus JALZAA01. The sequence goes on along the minus strand of DASPXI010000023.1, from coordinate 24,732 downwards.
GACCAAGGGCGGGGCCGTAGCCAGGCTTCGACGCCGTCGGATACACGGGCGACACCGTCACGTAGCTGGCGCCCGTCGCTGTGGCGGCCTGCACCTCGGCTGCGTCGTGGCAAGAACGGCCGACCAGATTGGCTGCGGGCGCAGGCCAGCGATCGCCGACCGCCAGGTGGACACCGGCTGCGCCGAGCTCGGCCGCCAGCTTCGCGTCCGAGGCGATGAGCAACCGGCCGTCAGGCGGCAGCGTGTCCATGATCTCGACGCCGAGGCTCCGCCGCTCGGTCGGTAGAAGATCCTTCTCGCGAAGGACGACGGCGCGCGTTCCCGCGCCGACTGCGGCGGCCACGGTCTCGGCCAGGGTTCGGCCGTGCGCCGCGGCGGCCAGACGGTCGGTCAGCACGAGCAACGGCGGCAGAGTGGTCATGCCGACGTGTCCTCGGAGTCGTCCACCGGAGGACCAGTCAGGTCGGCCCGACCCTGCGAGGACGTCGACGCCTCCGCGTAAAGGCGCCGCGGTATGCGCCCCGCCCGGTGTGCCAGCCGCCCCGCCTCCACCGCCTTACGCATGGCCTCCGCCATTTGCTCGGGGTCGCGCGCGCGCGTCACCGCGGAAGCCAGCAAGACGGCGTCGCAGCCGAGCTCCATCGCGAAGGCAACGTCCGACGCGGTACCGACCCCGGCGTCCAAGACGACGGGCACGCTCACCTGCTCCCGGATGATCGCGAAGTTGTACGGGTTGCGAATCCCCATGCCGCTCCCGATCGGTGATCCGAGCGGCATCACCGCGGCACAGCCAAGCTCGGCGAGCCGCCGCGCGACGACGGGATCGTCGTTCGTGTACGGCAGGACCGTGAACCCATCGTCGAGGAGCTGCTCGGCGGCGTCGAGGAGCTCGGTTGTGTCCGGGAACAACGTCCGCTCGTCTGCGATGACCTCGAGCTTCACCCAGTCGGTCCCGAAAGCCTCACGAGCTAGTTGTGCGGTCAACACGGCCTCGTGCGCGGTGAAGCACCCGGCTGTGTTCGGTAGCGGCCGTACCCCGGTTCGCTTCAGAACATCTCGTAATGACCCGGGTGCGTCCGGGTCGATACGCCGCAACGCGATGGTGACGAGTTCGGTCTTCGACGCTCGGATCGCACGCTCGAGCACATCGAGGCTCGGAGCGCCACCGGTGCCGAGGATGAGCCGAGATCCGAGCTGCTCGCCGGCGAGCACGAACGCGTCGTCCATTCCGCTCCTCATCCTCCTGCCGCGGCAGTGAGGACCTCGACGCGATCCTCCTCGTGCAGCGTCGTCGCGCCCCAAAACGTGCGCGGGACGACGTCTTCGTTCACCGCAACGGCCAGGCCCTCACGCCCGCGCCCGAGCAGCGACACAATGTCAGCCACGGTCGTCCCCGCTTGGACACTTCGCGGCTCACCGTTCACCACGACGTTCATCGCGCTGCACTCTCGACAGGGTCGGACGGCGAACGCTCGGGCGCGAATCGCAGTGGTGAGAACGGCGCGATCAGCTCGGGAGCGTGCCCGGTCACGAGAAGCTCGGCGACCGCGTCGGCCGTGACCGGCGTCAGCAGAATCCCGTTACGGAAGTGGCCAGTCGCGATCACCAGGCCGTCGACCGACATCGAGCCGAGCAGTGGAGCGTTGTCCGGCGACCCCGGTCGAAGGCCGGCCCGAGCCTCAACTAGCTCGAGCTCGCTGACTCCCGGCACGATCTCGGCGGCGTCGCGCAAGAGCTCGTAAACGGCTCCGGCCGTCACCGTCGAGTCGAAGCCGCGCTCCTCGACTGTCGCGCCCACGATGACCTCCCCATCCGTCCTCGGCACCAGGTACACGGAGGCGCCGTGCACGAGTGCGCGCACCGTGCGCGTGAGGAGCGGCGCGTCGGCCGACCCCCGCAGACGCAGGATCTGGCCTTTTACGGGACGCACCGGTGGACGCGACTCGGCTGGCAATCCGGGGAGCGCACCCGACCAGGACCCGGCCGCGAGCACTACCACTGCAGCGTCGAGGACTTCGCCGTCCGCGAGTGTCACGCCAATCGCCCGGTTGCCGTCGAGCCTCAACGAGGCTGCCTGCTGGCCGTGCAGCTTGGCGCCCAGCTGCGCATTGGCCGCTATGAGCGCCTTGACCAAGCGGCGACTGTCAATCTGGTGATCGCCGCCCGCGACGATGCCACTGCGAACACGAGGTGAAAGGAGCGGCTCGAGCTCACGGCACTCGCGCCGCCGGAGGCGCCGCACCGGCAATCCAAGCTCGCGTTGGAATCGGAACAGGTCATCAATCGCCGCGGTGTCGTCGTCATCGGCGCCGACGAAGAGCGTCCCGCACGGACGGAACCCGACGTTCATGCCCGTGGCAGCCTCGAGCTCCTTCACGAATGACGGGTAGAGGTCCGCCGACGCGAGGTTCAATGCCAGTAGCGCTTCTTCCCCGTAGTGCACCTCGGTGACGGGCGCGAGCATCCCGGCAGCCGCATGCGACGCGCCCCGTCCCGGCTCCTTGTCGACGACGGCGACAGAAAGCTCCGCCTGGGCCGTCCGCCACGCAATGGCGAGACCGATCACCCCACCGCCGACGACGACCACATCCGCGCTCACCGCGCACCTTGCCTCTCGGCAACATCGAGTGCGGCGAGCAGCTCCTCGGTCGCGGCTCTAGGGTCGTCCGCCTTCGACACCGCGCTGATCACGGCCACCCCGTACGCTCCCGCAGCGATGAGTTCGGGCACACGGTCAGCGGTGATGCCCGCCACCGCGATCACCGGGATGGATACTGCAGCCGCGATGCGCGCGATGCCGTCTGGACCGAGCGGGGGCGGCAGCCCATCCTTCGACGTGGTGCCGTACGCGGGTCCCACGCCTAGGTATGTCGCGCCCGCAGCTTCGTGGCGCCGCGCAGTTTCGGGATCACGCGCCGTGGCTCCCAGCACGCGTCCCTCTCCAAGCAGGCCGCGCGCGACATGTACGGGCAAATCATCGGCGCCGACGTGAACACCGTCGGCGCCGGCGGCCAGGGCGATATCGACACGGTCGTTCACGATGCAGCGCGCGCCGCGGGCCCTGGACTCCCGCACGACCCGCGACGCGACCTCGTACAGCTCACGATCAGGAAGTCCCTTCGCCCGGAGCTGGATCACGGGAGCGCCCGCGTCGAGGGCGGCAACTGCGAGCGCGAGCGTGTCCAAGCCCGCGCGGCTGTCGGTGATCACGTGGAGACGTCCGACCGTCATGCCTGACTCCTGTCTCGGGAACGAGAGAAGGAGCCGGCGCGGCCCGAACTGCTCCCTGCGCCGGTATAACCCGGATCAGGTTCGAACGGTCGGGGGCTGCCAGCCCTCCCTCTCAGCCCGGTTCACCGGGCTCCCGTGCTCGTTTCAGTGTACGCGAGGGCGATACTCCCCGGCCCCTTTCTTTCAACAGCCGTCGACAGTCGGACATCTGCACCGAATCTCCACAGGCCCGGCGGGACTCCTACGAAACCCGTTCCTTATCCTTGCGTGCGATGCCACCGGCACCGGCGGCCCCGACCTCGGTCCGCATGATCGTCGTCGTCGAAGACGAGGAGCCCATCGCGGCCGCGATCGCGGCGCGTCTGCGCAGCGAGGGCTTCGCCGTCGAGATCGCGGCCGACGGGCACACCGCCGTCGACGTGTGCGAGCGCCTCCACCCCGACCTGGTCGTCCTCGACCTCATGCTGCCGGGACTCGACGGTCTCGAGGTGTGCCGCCGCATCCAGCACGACCGGCCTTTGCCCGTGCTCATGCTCACCGCGCGTGATTCGGAGACCGACATGGTCATCGGGCTCGCCGTCGGCGCCGACGACTATCTGACGAAGCCGTTCAGCGTCCGGGAGCTCGTCGCCCGCGTGCATGCGCTGCTACGACGCGTCGAGCGCGCCAACGCGTCGGCCAAGGCCGGCGGGACCCTGCGCGTCGGCGACGTGGAGCTCGATCTCGCGAGTCGGCGCGTTCGCCGCAACGACGACAGCGTGCACCTCACCCCCACCGAGTTCGATCTGCTCGCTCACCTCGCCTCCCACCCGGGTCAGGTCTTCACACGTGAGCAGCTGTTGGCGCAGGTGTGGGGATACCACGACGGGTCGGGCGCCCGCACCGTTGACTCGCATGTCCGAGCGGTTCGCCGCAAGCTCGACGCGAACGTCATTCGCACCGTGCACGGCGTCGGCTACGCAGCCGACGACGCCGCGCTCGTCGTCAGCGAGAGTGATACCCGAGGTGGCTCGTGAGCCCTCGCCGTCCGCTCGACACGGTCCGCTCCCTCAAGATCAAGCTCGGCGCGGTCATCTTCTCCGCCGTCGCGGTCACCGTGTTCGTGTACTGGCTCTGCCTCAAAGCGGGTATGTGGCCATCGGTCAGCGGCATCATCGCCGGGTCGCTAGCGCTGCTGATGGTGCGCTTCCTCGCCCGAGGGATGACGTCGCCGCTTCGCGAGATGTCCGACGCCGCTCGGGCGATGGCCAAGGGTAACTACGACCGCCGTGTCAGCGCGACGTCGCGCGACGAGGTCGGCGAGCTGGCGCGGGCGTTCAACAAGATGGCCGCCGAGCTCGCCGAGACCGACCGTTTGCGTCGGGATCTGGTCGCGAACGTGTCGCACGAGCTGCGGACGCCGATCACGGCGCTGCAGGCCGTCCTGGAGAACCTCGTCGACGGCGTCGAGTCGCCGGACCCGCAGACGTTCCGGACGATGCTGGCGCAGGTCGAGCGGCTCGGCCGGCTCGTCACCCAGCTGCTCGACCTGTCACGGCTCGAATCGGGCACGGTGCCCCTCGAGCGCAGCGAGTTCGCCGTGCAGCCGGTGCTCGACCACGCCGTGCGCGAGCAGCAGCTCCACGCGCCCGGCGTCGACGTGCGGGTCCTGGTCGAGACGCCGGGCCTCACGGCCGACGGCGACCCCGAGCGCGTCCACCAGGTGGTCGCGAACCTGCTCGAGAACGCGGTGCGCTACACGCCCAGCGGCGGACAGGTCGAGGTTCGGGCCCGGCGTGCGCACGGCCAGGGTTCGGCCGTGACCATCGAGGTGTGCGACGAGGGACCCGGGATCGCCGAGGGGCAGGAGGCCCGGGTGTTCGAGCGGTTCTACCGCGCCGACACGGCGCGCGCGGCGAGCGACGGCGGGGCTGGGCTGGGCCTTGCGATCGCGCAATGGATCGTCGACCTGCACGGCGGCGACATCCGTCCCGAGCGGCGCACGCCACACGGGTGCCGCATGGTCGTGACGCTGCCGCGGGGGGCAGCGCAATCCGAGCGAGTCCACAGCTGAGGAGTGCGATGAATCTGGCAACGATCGACGAATCGGTGCGGCGCATCCGTCGGGGGGAGATGGTGCTCGTCGTCGACGACGAAGACCGCGAGAACGAGGGCGACCTCACGATGGCCGCTAGCTGGGTGACGCCCGAGGCCATCAACTTCATGTTGCGCTGGGCGCGCGGGCTCGTCTGCATGCCGTGTGACGCCCGGATGCTCGACGACCTCGACATCCAGCCGATGCTCCCTGCCGGTCGCGCCACCTGCGACACCGCGTTTTGCATCTCGATCGACCACCGCAGCGGCGGGAGTGGGATCGGCGTCGCCGACCGTGCCGTCACGATCCGCAAGGTCCTCGACCCAACCAGCCGCGCCGGTGACTTCGTGCGCCCCGGACACGTGTTCCCGCTGCGCGCCCGTCCCGGTGGCGTGCTGGAGCGGCGCGGGCACACCGAGGCTGCCGTCGATCTCGCGCGCCTCGCCGGACTACCGCCGGTGGCGGTGATCTGTGAGGTGCTCCAGGAGGACGGCTCCCCGGCCCGGCTGTCGTTCCTCCAGCTCTTCGCGCACGAGCACCGGGTGGCCATGATCTCGGTCGACCAGATCGCCGAGCACCGCCACGAGCTCGCCACGGCCGCCGACCCCGCCAAAGCGCCGCTACTGCTCTAGCGGGATTTTGGCGTCGCTCAACCCGAATAATCCGGGTCCTGCGACGCCAAAATCCTTTCTCTACGCGCCCCGGTCCTCACCCAACTCTCGGAGGGCGGCGGCGAGGGCAGCGCGGAGGCGGCGGGCCTTGTCGGGGGCAAGGTGGGCGACGAGGCCATAGCCGGCGCGGCCCTTCTCCTCGACGGTCAGCACGACGCGCAGCTCGCCCGCGCCGCAGGCGTCGCAGTCGTCGGAGACGGCGACCGCCCACGACACGGGCGGTCGCTCGTCGTCATCGGGGGGATGGTCGTCGACGGCGTCGTCGATCGATTTGCGCATCCTTGGAGCGTACGGGCTAGTTCGAGGATCCCTCGCCGACGACGCGGCAGTCGCTGCTCGGGAAGTAGATCGACTCGTGGCCGTCATCCCAACGAACCCGGTAGTGCTCACGCTCGCCGTCGCCCGGCACCACCTCGAGCACCTCGCCCTCACGGCGGGGCTGGCCGACGTGCGCGCTCTCGACGACGATCCGGTCACCCGTCCTGGCCTGCACGGCGAACCTCCCTTCGCGGGTCTGCCCTCCCTTGCTCCTCTACTCATACCGCGCCCATCGCCGACGGAACCGCCGGTCGGGACCACCTCAGCGCACGAGCGAGAGCGTCAGGCCGGCCTGGCCCAGGTGGTAGGTCACGAGTACTCCAGACCATCGCTGTACGACCTCGCCGGTTCTCAACGGTGGCGTCACGCCGACCGGACCGAAAAGGCCGCGGTTATCGCGTGTAACGCCCGGCCTCGCGTAACTACGTATGCAACAGAGGACACAAATCTTTTCTGGTAACCGTACATCTGATGGCCGCGCGTCTCACACCAAGCGAACGAGCCCTCATCAACCGGGCGAACGTCATCTCGTCGTGGGCGAAGACCCGCGACCGGAAGGCGCGCACGCGGCCCATGTTCGAGGCGCGTGTCGCGAAGCACGCCGATCTCGCTGACCCGAACAACGAGATCACTGACCCGGCCGAGCGTTATCGGGTGGGGCGAGAGCACCTGCGCGCCGACATGATGCGTCTGAGCGCGAAGGCGAGCCAGGCGCGGCGCGCCAAGGCCGCTGCGAAGAAGAACGGCGGCGCCGGGCTCGACTCCGACGCCGCCAAGAAATCGGGACACGACCCCGATGGCATCGCAGCGTAACCGCGGGCCGCACCCCGGCCAGGTCTACCTGGATCACGCCTTTCCGGAGCGCGCTCTAGAACGCGACCTCGATGGGCGTGTAGACGATGAGTTGCCGTCGAGATGACGGGCCTGGAGTACCAGACCTTGAAGAACGCCGTCTGGATGTGCTCGCACGTCGAAAAGTCCCGCAGGCGGGACCGTCTCTCTTTCTCGCACCACACCGAGGTCGCCGGGCTTGATCCCGAAGACCAAGATCGTCTGCTCGATCAGGCGGAGGCCGAGGGCTGGACGCGCAGCGACATACGTGCGGCGCGCCGCCGTCTCCGTGGTGGCACCGAGGTCGAACAGGTCGAGCGTGCTGTCTGCGCGTGTTGCGGGCAACGGATGCCGAACGCGACTGGACCGCCCGCTAGGGGCGGCCCGTCGCTGCATCCATCGTCCCCGTCGTCGCCAAAGTCAGGGGGTCGATCGCGATTGTAATCCCGAACCGGCGAGGCGCCGATGGATACCGCCACTACCGACGGAGGCCGTCGGCGTCCGCCACGCGTGAGCATGGCTGCCCGGTGAGAACCCGGCCCGCGTCGCCAGCGCGGAGCATCGCCCGTCAGAGGGGCATCGCCAGCGCGCCGATGGCTCGGCGCTTCCGATCCGTCGGGCACCGTGGTCAAGGGAGGCCCGGACACGGCGAGGATCACTCCTCGGCAGCAGTGCTGCTCGACCCGGCGGATGCTGCCCGGCCCTCCGCTCGACCAATCCCCGAGCGGCACCGACCGACCGATCGCGAGGCGCGATCGACACGACCGGCAGGAGAGGTGTTCCCGTCTGCGGGGCACCTCCCTCCCTGCGCTCGGCTCCCTCGCCTCCCGGCAGGGAGGACGCGGCTACCCGACCAGTCGACTACGCAGCCGCTGGTACTCGTCGTCGGAGAGCCGCCCTTCGTTCTTCATGTGGTCGAGCTTGACGAGCTCGTCGGCGACGCTGAACCCGACGGCTTGTCGAAGCTCGTCCCGCTCCCGCGCCGCTTCTCGCGTGCTCCGTTGGGCCATTCCCTCGTGCTGCGTGATGAGGTAGATGAGCACCCCCAACCAGGGCAGCACGACCACGAAGATCACCCAGAAGGCTTTGACCCACCCGTTGATGTCGTGGCGTCGGAAGATGTCGACGAACACGGTGATCACGAACCAGAACAGGACGACCCACGCAAAGACGACGAGGACACCTAAGACGAAGTCGCCGAATGTCCAGTCCGCGGCGAGCACCATGCCGAACCTCCTTCGAAAAGATGGGCGGCGTGAGTATGCCGCGTCGGCCTTCCACGCGCACGAGGTGATGACGATCACAAGCATCAGGTACCGGAGCGCATATCCGCTCCCGAAGCGGCGGCGCTCGCGCGTTGTCGCACGTCCACCAGATCGCCCTTCGACGCGGCACAAAACCCTGCGTGGACGCGGACCGGCGGGAGAACCCGGTCCTGCGGGGCCTCCCGCCGTTCCCTTCCCCGGCTCTGCCTGCATAAAAGGGCGGTTTGGGCAGAACTCGGAGGTAGCACCAGTATTGGGCAGAAGGTGCAGAACGTAAACCCCTTTTCCGCGATCGCTCGTCCGCGTTGCACAAAGCCGCGATCGCTCGTCCGCGTTGCACAAAAGAGGCGAGGCGACCACGAGCAGCGCTCGACCTCGTGCTCGACGACGCCAGCGCGACCAGTCGATACGGAGCGATGATCACGAGCGGCGCCCACCACAGACCCTCCTTGTCGCCGTCGCGTGCTCCGGCTCCTGCGGCGACGGTCGGCAAAGCCGCCGTCGCCGCGGGGGCGACGAAACGGGTCTCTGCGATCAGCGCGTCGGCGCCATGAAAAACACCGCTCCAGCACCGGCGAGCACGATCCCGGACGCGAGCGCGCAGGTGACCATTGCCGCGATCACCGCCATGTACGCCACCAGCGGACCGAAGAGCTCGCGCTGGCCTGCCCGGCCCGCCGCCCGAAGGAACCTCGCTCCCAAGGCGCCGGCCACGACGACCACCGGAATCGCCGCGATCAGCAACGCACCGGTGGAGCCGCCGTGCCGTGTCAGGCCGATCACGTAGGCGACGTGCGCGAGGAGGAACGCGGTCAGGCCCGCAATGAACCGGTCGGACGGTACCATCAAGAACACATCGCCCGCGAGCGAGAGCACGAGCGCGACGACGAACCACGCACGCGTGTCGCCGTGTGTCGGGTCCAAGGCCAGCGCCACCCCGAGGAGCGCAGCCAGCGTCCCCGGCTTGCACACGTACTCGAGCGGCTTCTGTTGGCCGGCGACCGCGATCCAGTTCCCGACCGCGAGCAGCCCGGCCACCCCGAGCAGCGTCCACGAGGCCGTCGTCACCAGCGAAATGTCTACTCCGAGGGATGGTCACTGCGAGCGTGGTAGCGCCTCTACGCTGGGGGCGCGATGCCGAGCGACGCAGAACTCGTGATGCTTGCGCGGGCGGGCGACCGCGAGGCGCTCGCCGCGATCTATGACCGCTACGCCGACCCTCTCTACGATCTCTGCTCGTCGGTGCTGCGCGATCCTGACGCCGCGTTCGACGCGATGGTCGACACCTTCGTGCTCGCGGCGCTCGAGCTCTATCGCCTACGGAAGCCGGACAAACTTGAATCGTGGCTCTTCGCGCTGACGCGGGAGCATCTGCTGGCGCGCAACATCCCCATCGGGGTCGATCACCACGCCGAGTTCGACGGCCAGACCGGCGGCGCAGCCGCCGTCGGCGCCGGCGCCATCGTCTGGGAAGCCGTGTCTTGGTTGCCGCCGCCCGACCGAATCCTGCTCGACCTCCACGCCCGACAGCCGCTCGACGACCGCGGGGTCGCGGCTGCCCTCGGGGTGTCGCTGCCGCACGCCGTCGCGCGGATACGTGACCTCGATGAGAAGGTCGAGCGGCTGATGAGTGCGCTTCTGGTCGCTCGCCTCTCGCGTCCTGGGTGCCCGCCGCTGGAGCGTCTGATCGCAAGCGAGGATCAGCAGCATCCCGACGTGTGGCTCCGTCATGTGGCATCGCACGTCGACGTGTGTCGCACGTGCCTGTTGTGGCGCGAAGACCAGCCCAGCGCCATTCAGCTCATCAAGGACGTTCCGAGCGAGCCGGCGCCGCTCGAGGTTCGCGACGAGGTGCTCGATCGCATCGATCTCTTGTGGTCGCAGCTCGGACCTCCTGACTGGAGCGCGATGGTCGTCGAGGGCAAGCAGCCGACGGGGGTGGCGCGCGAGGTCCTCGCCGAAACCACCGAGCTTCCGCCGGAGGAGTCGACCGAGGCGACCGAAGCGATCGCCGAGAGCGCGGACTTTCGCGAGGAGCAGGAAGCGCAAACCGGCGCGGACGCCGCCGTTGGCGCGACCGAGGTGTCCCAGGATGTCGGCGCCGGCGAGGAGGACGAACAGGTCGACGTGCCCGCCGTGTCGGAGGAATCCCCCGCCGACGAGTACGACGAGTTCGAGGAGGTCGAGAGTCTGCTGCCGCCGCCGCCACGGCTTCGGCGGAGCGGGTTCCCGCGCCGGTCGATGTACCCGCGCCGCCGCCGGCGCGTGCTTGTCGGCACGCTGCTCCTGGCCGGGCTGATCTCGGCCGCACTCGTGTTGAACTTCCGCGGCTTCTCCCCCGAGGCGGAGCGCCTCTACACCGCCGAGGCCAACGCGGGAGCCCGTCAGGCTCCCGTCACGACGCCTGCGCAGACGACCCCGACGACGGCGCCGCCGACCACCGCCGGCCCCGATACTCGGGCGCCGTTCGTGTTCAACCTCGCGACCGTCTACGGCTGCATCGGACCGACTCAGACGACGACCACCGGGCTGGCGACCGTCGTCGATGCGCCACCCGGCCGCCTTGCCACGGTCGAGCTCGTGTTCGTCGACGCCGTCGGCAAGGAGACCCGCAACCCGATGACCCGCTCCGGCGGTAACTACGAAGGCCCGATCGGTCCCTACGAGGTCGCCGGCAACATCACGTGGCGCGTGGTCGCCACCGACGCCGCCGGAAACCGGTCCGAAGCGCCGGGGCCGGCCGTGGCGGCTTCGCCGTCCTGCTGAGGAAGCTCGCGGCTCGCTTCGCGACAGCAAGGGTGCGCGATCAGGGCGCCAGACGGTCGATGCGCCAGCCGCCGTCGACGCGGCGGTAGCGCACGCGGTCGTGCAGCCGGTTCGGGCGTCCTTCCCACAGTTCGACCTCGACCGGCGACACCAGGTAGCCGCCCCAGAAATCGGGCAGAGGCGGGTTGTCGCCGAAGCGCTCGGCGGCGACGTCGTAGGCCTCTTCGAGTTCGGCGCGGCTGGTGACGACGTCACTTTGTGGAGAGATCAAGGCGCTGAGCCGGCTCCCGAGCGGCCGGTTGCGCCAGTACGCGCGGGATTCGTCGCGCGACAGGCGCGTCACCGAACCGGTGGCACGGACCTGCCGCTCGGCCTCACGCCAGTGGAACACGAGCGCGGCCCAGGGGTTCTCCTCGAGGTCGCGGGCTTTCGGGCTTCGGTAGTTCGTGTAGAACGCGAACCCCCGATCGTCAAGACCTCGTAGCGACACCGTCCGTGCCGACGGCGCCCCCGCAAGGCCGGCGGTGGCGACGGTCATCGCGTCCGGCTCGCGGACGCCGGCCGCGACGGCCTCGTCGAACCAGGCTCGAAACTGGACGATCGGGTCGGGGTGGAGATCTCGCTCGTCCACGTCTGGCCTCCGAGCTCGCAGCGCGGTGGCTCCGCGCGATGCTGGTGCCCTCGAGCAGGAGGGCACGATGGGTTTTCATCACGTCGCGGTCGCGACCCGCGATCTCGCCGCGACCCATGCTTTCTACACGGACGCCATGGGGTTCGACCTCGCGAAGGTCGAGGCCGCGGCCACCGACGGCGGCGGGTGGGCCCGGCACGTCTTCTACGACACCCACGGGCAGGGTCTCATCGCGTTCTGGGACATCCATGACGACGAGAACGTGCCGGCGGAGTTCGACACGTCACTTTCCGCCGGCTTGGGTCTGCCGGTCTGGACCAACCATCTTGCGTTCGACGCCCGCGACCTGGACGGGATCGAGTCCCACAAGCGCCGCTGGCTCGACAACGGGCACGACGTCGCCGAGATCGATCACGGATGGTGTACGTCGATCTACGCGATGGATCCCAACGGGATCCTCGTCGAGTGGTGCGCGACGACGAGGGCGTTCTCCGACACCGACCGCGCCGACGCCGAGCGTCTCCTCACGGTCGACAAACCACCGCTCGGGGACGCGCCGGCGCCGGTCTTCCACCAGGCCGAGAAGAGCGCTGCCGCGACGTAGCTGCTGACGCATCGCCACGCGGACGCGCATCGGCCGCTACGACAATCCCTATGCAGTCGCATCGTGGTCCATCGCGGATTGGATTCGCACGACGGGTTAAACCCCGCGAGCCGTCAGGGCTTCGTGCCGCTGGAGATGAAGAACGTGACGGCGTAGAGGAAGTCGCCGTTCGCGACAGCGGCGTCCACGCCGGCGTCCCAACGAGCGAGCTCGTCGTCGGTGAGCAGGCCTTCGAGGTGCATGAGCTGCGGCCAGGTCGAGAAGCCGAACGCGTCGTCGGGGTCCGTGAGCACGAGCGTCGCCGCCTCACACGCAACGTCGACGAGCCCGGCTCGGCGGAACAGGCGAGGCAACTCACGACCGATGGTGCCGTTGCACAGATTGCGATCGCGCCGGAAGTCCTTGACCTTACGGAGCAGCGCGCGATCCGCGACGTCGGCAATCAGTGTCTCCTGGTCGGGATCGATCGCGACGATCCGACCCCCGGAACGCGTCACGCGCAGGAGCTCGTCCACGGCCTGCTCGGGCCCGGCCACGTGCTGGAGCACGCGGTCGATGCGGGCGCCGTCGAAGCTCGCGTCCGGGAACGGGAGCGAGCGGGCGTCGGCCTGGAGGAACGACCCGCCGCGGGTCTCCGCCGACTTGAGCATCACGGCCGATGCGTCCACCCCGATCGCCAGACCCTCACGACCGGCGGCCATACCCAGCGCTCGAGTGTCGTGTCCTGTCCCGCAACCGACGTCGAGGAGCAGGGCACCTGGCTCGACGCGCAGCAACTCGACCGTTCTCGCCTTGTAGGCGCGAATGAACGGCCACCTGCACATCGTGTCCATCCACTCGGCCGCACCGACAGGGTCGGCCGAGTGGTCGACATCGGAGTATGTCCCGGTGAGGTGAACCACTGCGGTCAACGTACCTAAACATCCTGCGCAGCACGACGATCACGCCGTCCTGGCCGCTGAGGGCCGCCGGATCATACGCAAAAGGCGAGCCCGGTTGTATCGCTGGACCGCGATGCACGGTGCGTTCGCGCCGATCCCGTACCCGACCATCGCCAGCCCCAACCACCACGGGTTCCACAGGAAGAACCAGGGCGACGCGGCCAGGATCAGCCAGTGCGTGAGCTCGGCGCGGCGGGCCTCGGCGGCGAAGCGCTCCAAGTGTTCGCGATCGGACGAAATCAGCGTGCGCTTCGAGACCCCACCCCGGGAACAGGTCGCCGGCATCGGGGAGACGGTCCTTCCACCGCTTGATGTGCAACCACCGCTCGTAGAAGCGGCCGTCCCTCTCGAACGGGCGCAGCCGGAACAGGCGGTTGTCGTGCGAAAAGCGCTCCAGGGAGAGTCGGTGCGCGACGTATCCGCTGAGCACGCTCCACGTCGCCCAGACGCCGGCGTCGATCAACGCGATGACGACGTTGCGTTGCGAGAAGACGCTCATACCGTTACCGGCGTACCTGCACGACGCGGCCCTTCCATCGAACCTGGCCACGCGTGGTGAGCACGATCGACCGGAAGAAGATCAGGAACCACGCTCCCAGCGGGATCGGGAAGAGCACCGACGCCCACGAATAGTTCCCCAGCGGTCGCAGCATGACCGCGAGCTGCGCGGCGAACGCGGCATAGCCGATCCACCACACCACGCCCGGCCCCGACCAGCCGCCGACGGCGGCGACGGCTTCGCGAATCGGAGCTTGCGCAGCTGTGCCCACGCCCACGACCCACGCGAACACGAGCAGGAACCGCGCGATCGGTGTCGATCCCGCGCCGGACGCGAAGTTCTTGCTCCAGCCTTCTACCAGATCGCGCAAGCCACCGCCGTAGAGACGGAAGCTGATTGCACCGCGCCCGCCGGCGACTCGAACCGGCAGACCCTCGGCCCGGAATCGCTGCGCGAGAGCGACGTCGTCGACGACCGCGCCGCGCACGGCCTCATGACCACCTACGGCGTCGTAGTCGCGGCGTGTACACGCGATGCACGGGCCGTAGGCGCCGGTGATCGGCGCCGACCGGCGGGCCGACGCCGCACCAACCCCCATGACCGAGATCACACTGAAGAACGCGGACAGGCGCTCGTACTGGCGTTCCATGCTGTGATACGGCATCACGGAAACCAAACCGGGATGATCGCCACCGCGTTCGAGCGCCTCGACGAGGCGCGCAAGCAGCTCGGGCGCCGGCTCGGTGTCGGCGTCGAGGAAGACGAGCACGTCGCCGGTGGCGTGCCCGGCGCCGGTCCAGCACGCCCACGTCTTGCCCGTCCAGCCGTCAGGAAGCGGCGGCGCCTCGATGACGTGCGCTCCCCCGCGGGCGGCGATGGCGACGGTCTCGTCCGTGGACGCGTCGTCCACGACGAGCACCTCGTCGGCCGGTCGAGCCTGGCTCGCGAGGGCTGCAAGCAGTCTTGGCAGGCGCGCCGCCTCGTTCCGAGCCGGAACGATCACCGACACCCGTCCCCTCGCAGTCCGGCTGGTCGCGGGAGGCAGCAGCGGAAGACGCCAGCACAACAGCCACCCGATCACCCACGTGATTGCGAGGAGGAGCGCCTCGAACGACACCCGCACGGTCTTAGTTCTACGCCGCTGAGGGCGCCGGATGCCGGGAGTAGCGTTCGCGGCGTATGGATTTCGAGTTCAGCCCTCGGTCCCTCGAGCTCCAGAAGCAGCTCGCCGACTTCATCGAGGCGCACGTCGTCCCGGCCGAGCCCGTGTACCACCAACAGGTGGCGGACTCCGGCGAGCCGCACTTCCACCCGCCGGTGATGGAGGAGCTCAAGGCCGAGGCGCGCCGGCGTGGGCTGTGGAACCTGTTCCTGCCCAACCCGAAATGGGGCCCGGGCCTGTCGAACCTGGACTACGCGCCGCTCTGTGAGCTCATGGGCCGCAACCTGCTCGCGGCGGAGGCGACGAACTGCGCCGCGCCCGACACCGGGAACATGGAGATCCTCGCCGAGTTCGGGACACCCGAGCAGCAAGACCGATGGCTCGTTCCGTTGCTGAACGGCGAGATTCGGTCGTGCTTCGCGATGACGGAGCCCTGGGTCGCCAGCTCGGATGCCACGAACCTCCGCAGCCGCATCGAGCGCGACGGTGACGAGTACGTCGTGAACGCGCACAAGTGGTGGACGAGCGGCGCGGCGTCGGATCGCTGCAAGGTCGCCGTCCTGTTGGGCGTCTCCAACCCGGACGCCGACCCGTACCACCGTCAGTCGATGATCCTCGTGCCGATGGACGCGCCGGGGGTCCGGGTCGTACGCACGCTGCCGGTCTTCGGGCACGACGCCGGCGGCGGGCATTGCGAGACGCTGTACGAGAACGTGCGGCTACCGGCGTCGAACCTCCTCGGTGAGGAGGGCGGCGGGTTCGCGATCGCACAAGCGCGTCTCGGTCCTGGCCGGATCCACCACTGCATGCGTGCCATCGGCCTCGCCGAAAAGGCGCTCGAGCTGATGTGCGAGCGGGCATGGATGCGGCAACCGTTCGGCAAGCCGCTCGCGGAGCAGGGCGTCGTCCAGGACCGCATCGCCGAGTCGCGCATCGAGATCGAGCAGGCGCGCCTGCTCGTTCTCAAGGCGGCGTGGCTCATGGACACCGTCGGCAACAAGGGCGCCCGGTTCGAGATCGCCGCGATCAAGGTCGTCGCCGCTCGCGTCGCGACCAACGTCATCGATCGCGCCATCCAGCTGTTCGGCGGCGCGGGCGTGTCCGACGACTGGCCGCTCGCCTCGATGTACACGCACGCCCGCACGCTGCACCTCGTCGACGGGCCGGACGAGGTGCACAAGCAGCAGATCGCCCGCCGCGAGCTGCGTCCCTACGAGAATTTCCGTACCTGATACCTCCCCGTAGCCCCGCAGGGGGTATGAAAGGGCCCAATGCGGGCCTTACTGCTACTCATCCCCCTCACGTTGGCCGTCGCCGTGGTCGGTACGGCGGCGCACGAGACTGCGGCGGCCAACGTCGAGGCGGCGGTCAATCGCAGGCTCCTCGTGCTGCCGCCCCACGCGACGGTCGGCGAAGCACTCCTCGAATCACGCACCGTGCCCCACAACGGGGTGCTGCGTTCCGTCGTCACCCATTCGGTGGTCGACTCGATGTGGCACCCGGGCCGCGTGCTCCTCGATGACCGCGGCACCCGCCTCGACGCGCGGGTGCGCTCCGGCGACCGCATTCGGGTCACCAATGGCGCCGATGGGGTGGAGGGCACCGTCGAACGCGACCAAACCATCCAGTCGCCGGGTGGCACGCTGCCCGACGTCGAGCGGGAAGTTTGGACGCCGGGGATCGACGGCATGGCGCGCGCGAAGGTCGGGGAGCGCAGCGGCGAAGTCGTGCAGCAGGAGACGATGCAGCGACCCGTCGCGGCGTCGAGAGTCCCGGCCCGGTGGTCGCGCTCAGCTTCGACGACGGGCCTGATCCGGTGTTCACGCCCCAGGTGCTCCGGATCCTGGCCAACGCCGGCATCAAGGCCACGTTCTGTGTCATCGGTCGGGAGGCTCGCGCCTTTCCAGACGTGCTCCGAGCGGTCGCGCAACAAGGCCACACGATCTGTGACCACACGGAGACGCATCCGCACCTGAACCGCCTCTCGGCGGACCAGATCGATGCGCAGCTGGCGTCGCCGGCGAGGTTCATCCGCGACACCCTCGGCGTTGCCCCCGCATTCATGCGCGCGCCATACGGAGACCTCAACGGCACGGTCAACGACGTCGCGCACAAACAGGGCATGCGCGTACTGGGCTGGGCGGTCGACCCGTCCGACTACTTGAAGCCTCCTGCCGACAAGCTGGTCGCACGGGTCGTGGGCGCCGTGAAACCCGGATCCGTCGCCCTCATGCACGACGGCGGTGACGGCCAGGACCGGTCACAGACGGTCGCGGCGCTGCCCGTGATCATCGAGCAGCTCAAGGCGCGGGGCTACACGTTCGTCACGCCCCCCACGACCCCGCCGGGGTGAGCTCACACTCGCCGTAGGCTCCAACCTGTGAAGATCCGCATCGGGTACGGCCTGGGCGTGCAGGGACTGCGCGACTCCGCGCGGTTCGGCGAGCTCGTCGACGGTCTCGAGAGCCGAGGGTTCGACTCGCTCTGGCTCTCCGAGCGGTTGACCGGCGAGGCCCCCGACCCGCTCGTCGGGCTCGCGTTCGCGGGCGGCCGTACGAGCAAGCTCAAGCTCGGCACGAGCGTGCAGGTCCTGCCCGGGCGCAACCCGGTGGACGTCGCGAAGGAATGGGCGAGCCTGGACCGGCTCTCGGGTGGGCGCGCCCTCCCCGCCTTCGGATTGGGCGTCGCCAACCCGGCCGAACAGCAGGCGTTCGGCGTCGCGCGCGAAGAACGCGCCGCGTGGTTCGACGAGGCGCTCCCGCTCATCCGCCGGCTATGGACCGAGGACGCCGTCGACCACGACGGGCCGCGCTTCTCCTACCGGGGCCTGTCCGTGCGGCCCAAGCCCGTGCAGCAACCGCCCGACGTGTGGCTGGGTGGCCGGGCGAAGAGCGAGCTGCGGCGCGTCGGGCGGCTCGGCGACGGCTGGCTGCCGAGCTTCTCCACCCCCGGCGAAGTGGCGGCGGGTCGCGTCGTGGTCGAGGAGGCGGCGGCCGACGCCGGGCGCGAGATCGAGGTCGAGCACTACGGCGCGCTCGTCATCTACGTGCGCGACCAGATTCCCGACCTGCTCGCCACCGCAATCAGGAGCCGCCGTCCCGACGCCGACCCGGCCGACCTCGTGCCCGTCGGCCTGCCTGCGTTGCGCGCGCACCTCGAGCGATTCCTCGAGGCCGGGTTCTCGAAGCTCGTGCTCGTTCCCGCGCACGACCCGGCGTCGTGGACGGCCGAGCTCGACGACGTCGCCTACGAGATCCTTCCGCTCCAGACGTAACGCGCCGCCGGCGATCGATGAGTTCGGCCGCCGAACGCCGTCGTACGGCATGAGGCGAGTGAAGGGAGCACGAGATGACACGAACTGAGCCGGTGGTCGAGCCGGATCCCCGGTACGGCGAGGATGGCGTTCCCGCAACAGAGTGGACCGACGCTCGTGAGCGTCTGAAGAACGCCGAGCTGTACTGGGTCACCACGGTGCGTCGCGACGGCCGTCCGCACAGCACACCGCTGATCGGAGTCTGGCTCGACGACGCCTTGTACTTCTGCACCGGCGCGACCGAGCAGAAGGCCAAGAACATCGCCGCGAATCCGCACTGCATCCTCATGACGGGGTGCAACACCCTCCACGAAGGTATGGATCTCGTCGTCGAAGGCGACGCGGTACGGGTGACGGACGACGCCAAGCTCCAGCGCCTCGCCGATGCGTGGGAATCGAAGTACGGGAGCGAGTGGCACTTCGACGTGCGCGAAGGCGCGTTTCGACACGAGCAAGGCGAGGCATGGGTGTTCGAGGTCGCGCCGGTGACGGCGTACGGCTTTGGGAAAGGCCCCTACAGCCACACCCGCTGGCGCTTCGATTAGGAGCACGCCTCTCGTCCTCTGTGCGAACATATGTTCGTGCAACGCGAAGCCACGATCCTGCACGCGGACCTCGACGCCTTCTACGCGTCCGTGGAGCAGCGAGACAACCCTGGTCTGCGGGGCCGCCCGGTCATCGTCGGCGGCGGGGTCGTGCTGGCGGCCAGCTACGAGGCCAAGGCGTATGGCGTCCGCACGGCGATGGGAGGACGGCAGGCTCGGGCGCTGTGTCCGGGCGCCATCGTGGTCGAGCCCCGGATGTCGGCCTACTCCGACGCGAGCAAGAGGGTGTTCCAGATCTTCGAGGACACGACGCCGCTCGTCGAGGGGCTGTCGATCGACGAAGCGTTCCTCGACG
Source organism: Acidimicrobiia bacterium (assembly GCA_035637335.1). Classification (GTDB taxonomy): domain Bacteria; phylum Actinomycetota; class Acidimicrobiia; order IMCC26256; family JACDBD01; genus JALZAA01. The sequence continues at coordinate 5,526 of DASPXI010000023.1, read as the reverse complement.
TCGGCGGGCTGCGCCGCGTCTCGGGCCCGCCGGTGGAGATCGCGGTGCGCCTCCGACGTGTCGTTCTCGAGCGGGTCGGTCTGCCGATCACGGTCGGGGTGGCGAGGACGAAGTTCCTCGCCAAGGTGGCGAGCGGCGTCGCCAAGCCCGACGGCCTGCTGGTGGTCCCGCCCGATCGAGAGCTGGACTTCCTGCACCCGTTGCCGGTCGAGCGTCTCTGGGGCGTCGGACCGGTAACCGCCGACAAGCTCCGCGACCGCGGGATCAGGAAGGTCGGCCAGGTGGCCGGGCTGGCCGAGCCGGCGCTGGTCTCGATGCTCGGCCGAGCCTCGGGTCGGCATCTGCACGCCCTCGCGCACAACCTCGATCCCCGGCCGGTGCAGGTAGGCCGGCGTCGGGGCTCGATCGGATCCCAGCACGCGCTGGGCCGTTCACCGAGATCGTCGGAAGCCGTCGATGCTTCGTTGGTCGCGCTGGTCGACCGTGTCACGAGGCGTATGCGCGCCGCCGGACGGGTCGGGCGCACCGTGGTGCTCCGGTTGCGCTTCGACGACTTCTCGCGCGCGACGCGGTCGCACACTCTTGCCCAGGCGACCGCGCAGACCCACACGGTCCTCACGGCGGCCAAGGACCTGATGGCGACGGCCGCGCCGATGATCGCGCGGCGGGGGCTCACCCTGGTCGGCGTGGCGGTGGGCAATCTCGAAGACGACCGCGCGATTCAGCTCGCGCTGCCGTTCGATCGGCACAGCAGCATCGCGCTCGACGCTGCGCTCGACGACGTGCGCGACCGGTTCGGATCGGACGCCGTCACCCGGGCCGTGCTGCTCGGCAAGGACACCGGGCTGTCGGTGCCGCTGCTCCCCGATTGACACTCACTCCGAGAGGAAGCGATGCGACCCGACGAGCGCGGCGCCTTGGGCGACAGGCTGCACCACGCAGCGGTCGGCGATCTCCCTCTGGAACTCGGCGAACGCGGGGATGTCGCCGAGCGACATCGGGTTCGAGCCGTCGCCCATCTCGATCACGATGTGGACGAAGGTCACGCCGTCCTCGAGCCGGAAGCTCGCGTAACGGAAGTTGTCGGGCTGCCGTTCTGCGAGCTCCGCAAAGACCTTCTCGACAAGTCGCTGGTTCTCGTCGGCGCGGTCGGGCTTGGTCTCGTAGCGCACGACGACGGTTCGCATCAGCCGTCCTCCCAGAAGCGCTCATCGCGATCGACCTCGAACGATCCGAACGTCGGCTTGCCGGCCGACTCATAGATGTGCATCGCGATCCCGGTGCTGGAGGTCTTCGTGTCCACCAGCCGCAGCGCCGCCGGCGGGTTCCCTTCTCGGAAGAGACGCTTCCCCTTGCCCAGCACGACTGGGTACACGAGGAGGCGGTACTCGTCGACGAGATCGTGTCGAATCAGCGTCTGCGCCAGGTCCGTACTGCCCTGGGTCTGGAGATCCCCGCCCGCTTGGCGCTTGAGCTCCGCGACCGCTTCGGCGGCGTCACCCTTCAGCAATGTCGAGTTGTTCCACTCCACCCTGTCGAGCGTCCGAGAGGCGACGTACTTGGGCATGCTGTTCAGCTTGGTCGCGATGGGATCGTTCTCGTCGGTGACCTTGGGCCAGTGCGCGGCGAAGATCTCGTAGGTCTTGCGCCCGAGGAGCAGCGCGTCGGTCGAGGTGATCGACTCGACCATGAAGTTGCCCATGTCCTCGTCGGCGTACGGAACCAGCCAGCCGCCCAGGTCGAAGCCGCCCTCACGGTCCTCGTCAGGACCACCGGGGCCCTGCATTACCCCGTCCAGTGACAGGAACGCGCCCACGATCAACTTCATCTGTCCGTCCCTCGCTCGGATTCGTTGTTGTCCTCAGCTCATCAGACCCGGCGCGGGCGTGAAACTCATCGGCCTCGCCGGTGACGGCGTTTGAGGTCCTCGACAACGTCCTGGAGCGCGTCCAGCCGGACTTCCCATGCGTGGCGGTTCTCGTCGATCCAGGCCGAGGCGTCCTCGAGCGGCGCCGGCTCCAGCCTGCAGGGGCGCCACTGCGCGTCGCGCCCCCGGCTGATGAGGCCGGCGCGCTCGAGCACCTTCAGGTGCTTCGACACGGCTTGGAGGCTGATCGGGAACGGCTCGGCAAGCTCGTTGACCGTCGCCTCGCCCGTCGAGAGGCGCGCCAGGATCGCGCGCCGGGTGCTGTCCGCCAGCGCCGCGAAGGTGACATCGAGCTGCTCGTCCTCAGTGATCGTGCCGGTAGCCATAATCAACCTATAGGTTGTTCAACTCCTCCGTTGACTATGGCGCGGAGGTGTGCAAAGGTCAAGCACACCCGTCTCCCCCTCAGGAGCAGCCGCAAATGACCGAGACGCCCACTCCCGATCCGGAGCGCGGCTATACCCTCACCCGCCGGTTCGACGCCCCCCGCGCGGTCGTGTGGCAGGCCATCACCCAGCCGGACCTGTTCGCCCAGTGGTTCGGCACCGAAGCCGCGGCCGTCGACGTCCATCGGTGGGACCTGAAGCCGGGTGGCCTGTGGCGTGCCACGATGCACTACGAGGGCAACGAGCTGCCGTGGTCGGGGCGGTTCGAGGAGATCGACGAGCCCGAACGGCTGGTGTTCACCATCACCGACGCTCCCGAGGTCGGTGACGCGTTCGAGCTTATGACCTTCACCCTCACCGAGGAGGGTGACAAGACGAACCTCGTGCTCCGCCAGAGCGGCGGCTCCCTCAGCGACGAGGAGTACGGCCAGGCCAAGGAGGGCACGGGCACCTTCCTCGACGCCCTCGCCAACGTGGTCGCGCGCCTGCGGTCCTAGGCGCGGGCGCGTCTGGTCACCGACGGAAGCAATCACCACCCCCCACGACGGAGGTTTCCAATGGGAAAGATCGTCGTAACGGAGTTCGTCTCACTCGATGGCATCTTCGAAGACCCGGGTGGGGCGGAGAGCTACAAGCACGGCGGCTGGAGCTTTCAAATCAACCGTGGCGATGACGGCGACAAGTTCAAGCTCGATGAGGCATTGGCGAGTGACGCACTTCTGCTCGGCCGAGTCACCTATCAGGGCTTCGCCGACGCCTGGCCATCACGGACGGGCGAGTTCGCCGACAAGTTCAACAGCATGCCCAAGTACGTCGTCTCGACGACCCTGAACACGCTCGAGTGGAACAACTCGCATCTGATCAACGGCGACGTTGCGCGCGAGGTCCCGAAGCTCAAGGAACAGTTCGGCGGTGACGTCGTGGTTCACGGCAGTGGCCAGCTCGTGAACTCTCTGAAAGAACACGACCTCGTCGACGAGTACCGGCTGATGGTGTTCCCGGTCATCCTGGGCACGGGCAAGCGGCTGTTCGCCGACGGCGGCGATCTCGTCCCGCTGAAGCTCGCGGACACCAGGCAGGTCGGCCCCGATGGCGTCGTGATTCTCACGTACCAGCGGGCCGGCGACCGATAACGGCTCGAAGCCCGGGCGGGAGCTGCTCGGTGCCGAACGAGCCGGCGACGCGCGTCTCGACGCCGTGCGGCGCGAGGAGCGCCGGAACCCGCGCGGTGTCGATCAGGACGTTGTCGTGACGTTCGTCGTCGCGGCGCCAGGAGCCGTCATCGTTCCGAACGAAGATCGCCATCTCCCGGACGAAGCGGTTCGCCGCCGGGACGGAGAACTCGGTGATGATCGCCCAGTCGTCACCGACGCGACCCATGCCGGGCGCGTCGCGCCGGGCCTCGCCCCATTCGAGATCGCACAGGTCGATCGCGAGCACCCCTCCGGGGCGGAGTGCATCCGCGATCGCGACGAGCGCCTGATCGATGGCCGTCTCGTCCGGGAGGTAGTTGAGCGCGTGGCCGACCGAGACGACGGCATCGGCGAGCGGGATCGGGTCGTCGGGCAGCACGAGCTGGCGAATGTCTTCGGCATCGGGCGCGACCTCACGTGCAAGGGCAAGCATCGCGGGTGAGGCGTCCGTCGCGACGACGCGATGCCCGGCGTCGAGCAAGTGCCTCGTCAGAAGGCCGCTCCCGCAGCCGACCTCGACGACGAGGCCGTCGTGCTCGAGCACCGGCCTGAGCAACTCCAAGATGCCGGGCGCGCAGGCGTCGGCGTGGAACCCGAACCCTCGGTTGTGTACGAGCGCGAGGTCGCGCCGGTAATACGGGACGTGAGGCTCATCCATCGACCTAACCGACGAGCTCGTCGGCGAGGAGGTCCATGAGGAGGCTGTCGTGCCAGGTGCCGTCGTTGCCGCGTTCGGCCTGGCGCTGGATGCCGACGGGGCGGAAGCCGACCTTGGTGTAGCAACGGATGGCGGCGGCGTTGCCGGCCGCGGGGTCGATCGTGAGCCGGTGGTGGCCGTGGTCGACGATCAGGTGTCGCGCCAGGGTTCGCAACGCGTCAGTGCCGATGCCGCGACCGTGCACCGCGGGATCGACGTAGATGTCCATGCTCGCGTGGCGGTAATCCGGCTCTTCCTCGGCCTCGTATTGGATCCAGCCGACGACGCTGCCCTCGAGCTCGATGACGAGCGGCGTGCTGTCCAGTTCAGCCAGGTCCGCCTCGACCGCCGCGACCATGTCGTCGCCGCCGCGCCAGTGCCGGTGAACCTCGGGCGTCCGGCGGATCCTTGCCAGCTCGGGGATGTCGGCCCTGGTGGGCGGCCGGAGCCGGACCGACGCTCTTTCGAGCACGGTCATTCAGTTCACGCCGTCGTGTAAGACCGAGACGATGACGCGCATGATGAGCACGACGGCGCAGAACAAGCTGAAGTAGCCGAAGAACTCGTCGAGGGAGGTGTCGCCGGCGAAGGGCGGGCCGCCCTTGATGCCGATCAGCATCGCTCCGATGATGCCGACGATCCCACCGGCGAGCGCGAGCACCGTCCGGTTGACCAGCTTGGTCACGACGCGCTCGTCGTGCGGGTCCGAGAACAGGCTGACGCGGGCGCGCAGGTTGCCCCGCTCGATCTGGTTGGCCATGCGGTCGAGTCGCCGCGGCAGGCGCCGGAGCAGCGGGCTCATGCGGATCAGCTCCTCGCGCGCGAACTCCTCGAGCGTCGAAGGCGCCAGCTTCGCCCGGACCCACTCGCCCGCGATCGCCTCGGCCCGGTCGATGACCGGATAGCCCGGCGAGAGTGTCGTGAGCGTGCCTTCGAGCGTGATCAGCGCGCGGAAGAACGTGCTCAGCTCGGGCGGCAGGTTGATCCCGAACGTGAAGAAGAGCTGCAGCAGGTCGTTGAACATCGCCGCGCTCGGCACCATGCCGGGAGCGAGATGCCGGGTCATGAATCGGGCCAGCGCCCGTTCGAGCTCCTCGTCGTCGACGTCGCGCCGCAACGTGGCGACCTGAAGTACGGCCTGGCGCAACATGTCGGGGTCGCGTTGTCCCACTCCGACCATGACGTCGCGGATCGCCATCTGTTGCAGCGGATCGATGCGACTGGCGGCGCCGAAGTCGATGAGCGCGAGGCGTCCATCGCGCAGCACCATTACGTTCCCGGGATGCGGGTCGGCGTGGTACTGGGCGTCGACGAGCATCTGCT
>DASPXI010000022.1:0-43487 GCA_035637335.1 Acidimicrobiia bacterium | reverse complement strand
GACCGCTTTGAGCGCGCCGTCGACGATCTCGCCCGGCGCATGGTCGCCGCCCATGGCGTCGACCGCGATCACGTGCGCTCGGTCACTCACGCGTTACTCGACCTCGATGACCTGGCGGTCGCGGTACCAGCCGCAGTTGTCGCACACGACGTGCGGGCGCTTGACCGCGCCGCAGTTCGCGCAGATCGACCTGGGCGCGGCTGCCAGCCGCCAATTGGCGGCGCGCCGGCTGCGGGTCTTACCCCGGGGCGTCTTGCGCTTGGGAACAGCCATCAGGTGCCTTTCGGGGGCGGGCTCAGATCGAGCTCGGACAGGGCGGACCAGCGGGGATCGGGCGCGGAGGGCTCCTGCTCGGCGGCGGTCCGGCTCGAGCACGGCACCCGGCCGGTCGTGGCACACGTGGGGGCGAGCGGGAGCTCGAGCAGGACGGTGTCGCGCACGAGCTGCTCGAGGTCGATCTGGTGCCCGTGCAGCGGGTACGTGTCGCCCTCGACGGGGTCGGCCTCGAACAGCTCGCTCACGTCGAGCACCAGCGCCTCCTCGAGGTCGGTGAGGCACACGCTGCACGCCGCCTGCCACCGCCCGTAGACCGTGCCCCGCACGACGATCCCCTCGGGGACCCGCTCGAGGAGGAGATCGAGCACGACCGGCTCCTCGTCGGGGACACGCGCCGCGGAGCCGCCGAGGCCCTCGACCGGCACCTCGAGGTGCACGGTGCGGCGGCCCGCGGGCTGGGACAGTAGGTCGGCGACGTCGATGCGCAGCGCCGTGATGTCGGCGGTCATGTGACGAGGGGCGGAGAGGGGCTTCGGCTTCGGCCCGGCGTCGCCCCGAAGCACGTCGAGCCCGGTCAGGATACCAAAACCCGAGATTTTCCAGCTTTTTCCAGTTGCCGGGAGGTCAGGTGTACGTCGCCTGTGCCGGTGGCGCTACCGCGCGTCCTGGTCGAAGAAGCCGTCCTCGACCGCCTCGTCGTACTCGGGCTCGTACCGGAGCTCGTCTTCGGGCTGCTTTTGGGGCTCGATGACGACCTGGAGCCGCTCGCGGCCCTTCTGCACCGCCTGCATCGTGCGCTCGAGCACGACCTCGAACTGGGCGAGTTTCTGGTCGACGTAGTCCTCGGCTTCGTGCCGGAGCTGGCGGCCCGAGGCTTCGGCGTCGTCGACGACAGTCTGGGCGACCCGGCGCGCCTCCCGCACGACCTCGGTCCGCTCGACCATGCGCTCGGCGCGGACCCGGCCCGCCTCGATGATGTCGTCGGCCTCGCGGCGGGCCTGGCTCAGGAACTCCTCCCTTTCCTTGAGCAGCCAGCGGGCGTGGCGCAGCTCCTGCGGCAGCGTCGCAATCGCCTCTTCGAGCAGCTCCAGGAACTCATCCCGGTTCACGAGCACCGACGCCGACATCGGCATCGACCGCCCCGCTTCGACGAGCTCCTTGAGCCGCAGGAGGATCGTCTCGACGTCGTATGCGGCCTGCTCGCTCATGGTCTCGCTCGGTTCATGCCTACGCGCGCCCGTGGTTCCCGAACCGCTCTGCCAGGCGCTTGGCCACCGCCGCCGGCACCATGCTCGTGACGTCTCCGCCGAAGCGGGCGACCTCCCGGACGAGGCTCGACGACAGGAAGGAGTACTGGGGGCTCGTCGAGATGAAGAACGTGTCGATTCCGGACAGCCGCTGATTCATCTGGGCCATCTGGAGCTCGTAGTCGAAGTCCGAAACGGCCCGTAGTCCCTTGACGATCGCCTGGGCGTCGTGCTCGCGGGCGAAGTCGACGAGCAGGCCCTTGAAGAACTCGATGCGCACGTTGCCGAGATGCGCCGTTTCCTCGCGCAGCATCTCCTGGCGCTCTTCGAGGGTGAACAGCGACTCGGACTTCTGCGGGTTGCTGATCACCGCCACGATGACGTCGTCGAAGTGGCGCGCGGTGCGCTCGATGATGTCGAGATGGCCGTGGGTGACCGGGTCGAACGATCCCGGGCACAGAGCAGTCGCCACGTCCCGTGAGTCCCTCTCGTCGTCAAGATGTGGTGGTCAGGACGGTCACGAGCGTATCCCCGTAGGCCCGTTCCCACGTGGTCTCCCATGACGCGGGCGCGGGGACGGGACCCGCTTCCGACGCCCGCTCGAGCACGATCGTGGCCCGGCCGGACAGCCAACCCGACTCGTCGAGGCCGGCGAGCACCCGCGCCACCTCACTCGGCGCTGCGCCGTACGGCGGGTCGAGGAAGACGAGGTTGAACGGTTGCTCGGCAGGTGCCTTCCCGTTGAGGAACGTCGCCACCGAACTGCCCTGGACCCGGGCCTGACCGCGCAAACGGGTCGTCGTGAGGTTCCGGCGAATGGCGTCGACCGCACTGTGCTCCCGTTCGACGAGCACGGCGCGCGCCGCGCCACGCGACAGGGCTTCGATCGCGAGCGCTCCGCTGCCCGCATAGAGGTCGAGCACCGTCGCATTCACGAGCTTCTCGGGGCCGAGGGCGGCGAACATCGACTCCTTCACCCTGTCCGTCGTCGGGCGCGCCGCGCCTCGCTTCGGCGCGACGAGCGGCAAGCCTCCGGCGGTACCGGCGATCACGCGCATGCCACCGCGTCTCGTCCGCATCACATCAGCTCTTGAAGAGGAACTCGACCGCGTCGCCGAGAAGGTCCGCGACTTCCTCTCGCAGCTGCCCGTGCTGCGAGAGCGACGGGTCCTCGTCGAGAATTCGTTCGGCCACCGCGCGTGTCTCGAGCACGATCGCCTCGTCGCGCGGGATCCGGCCGAGCTTGAGATCGCTGAACCCGGCCTGACGCTCGCCGAACACCTCGCCCGCGCCGCGGATCTCGAGGTCGCGCTCGGCGAGGAGGAACCCGTCGGTCGACAGCGCCACCGCCTCCATCCGCGCGTTCGCCTCGGGCGTGGACGGATCGGCGAACAGGAAGCACCACGACGAGCCGCGGCCGCGGCCGATGCGCCCGCGCAGTTGGTGCAGCTGCGACAGGCCAAAGCGTTCGGCGTCTTCCACGACCATCACCGTCGCGTTCGCGACATCGACGCCGACCTCGATCACTGTCGTCGCCACGAGCACGTCGAGCGCGCCGGAGCGAAACGCGTCCATGACCGCTTCCTTGTCACGCGACGGCATCTGCCCGTGCAACAAACCGAGGCGCAGACCGGCGAGCTCCTCCCGTCCGAGGTGCTCGAACTCCTCCGTCGCCGCCTTCACCTCGACCCGCGGCGACTCCTCGACGAGCGGGCACACGACATATGCCTGACGGCCGGCGTCGACCTCGGAGCGGAGACGGTCGTACGCGGCGGCGCGCTCGAGCGGGCTGGGCCCGACGACCTGTGTGGTCACCGGCGTGCGTCCCGGCGGCATCTCGCGGAGCTCCGACTTGTAGAGGTCGCCGTACACGAGCATCGCTGCTGTGCGCGGAATCGGTGTGGCCGTCATCACGAGCACGTCGGGTTCCTCCCCCATGCCGCGGAGCACGGCGCGCTGCTCGACACCGAACCGGTGCTGCTCGTCGATCACGGCGACGCCGAGCCGAGGGAACTCCACCTCGCCGTAGATCAGCGCGTGGGTGCCGATCACGATGTCGATCTCACCGGCGTGGAGTCCGTCGACGAGCCGGCGACGATCGGCGGCGCCGGTCCGGTTCGTGATCAGCTCAGCGCGCACGGGCCGGTCGCCCACGAGCGTCGCCTCCGAGGGAACGGTGAGCCCTTCGAGCAGTCGCCGTGATGTGAGGTAGTGCTGCTCGGCCAGCACCTCGGTGGGGGCCATGAACGCCCCTTGGTACCCGCTCTGGACGGCAGCGAGCAGCGCGCTGAGCGCGACGACGGTCTTGCCCGAGCCGACGTCCCCCTGCAGCAGTCGGTGCATCGGAGCCGCTGCAGCAAGGTCACGGAAGATCTCGTCGAGGGCCCGCCGCTGGTCGCCGGTCAGCGCGAACGGCAGGCCGGCGTGGAACGCCTGCACGAGCGGGCCGTCGACCACGTGCCGGATACCGGTCTGCTCCTGCTCGAGGGCACGTTTGCGGGCGACGAGCCCGACCTGCATGCGCAGGAACTCGTCGAACTTGAGCCGCTGCGCGGCGCGGCGGTGGTCTTCGTGCGCCTCCGGGCGATGAATGCCCCAGTACGCGTTCGTGCGGTCAGCAAGCTGGTGCTCCTTGCGCAGTGCCGCGTCGAGCGGGTCGGCGAAGCCGCGCCGCTTGGTCTTCTCGAGGCACGCGCCGAGGAGCTTGCGGAGCTGCCATGTGAACACCTCGGCTTTTCCCGACTGCGGGTACACGGGCACGATCGCCCCGGTGTTCTCGCCGACCCGGTCGAGCACGTCGACGACGGGGTTGGTCATCTGCCTACGGCTGCGCCGGTATTCGACGCGGCCGAAGAACGCGGCCTCGGTGCCGACGGGCAACTGCTTCTCGCGCCAACCCTGGTTGAAGAACACGACGCGCAGGTACGAGGAGCCGTCGAAGACCTCGCCTTCGACGATCGCTCTTCCCTGCCGCGTGCGCCCGCCCCGGATCTTCTTCACCTCGGCGAACACCGTCGCCTCCTCGCCCACCGCGAGCTCGGCGATCTCCGACTGCTTGGTGCGGTCGTGGTACCGGCGCGGGTAGTGCTGGAGAAGGTCAAGCGCGCTGCGGATCTCCATCTCCGCCAGCCGTGCTTCGAGCTTCGGGCCGACCGCGCGCAGCTCGGACACCGGATGCGCAGCAAGCTCGCGCAGCGTCAGTTCGTCGGCCTCGCTCACCGCCTACTCGACGCCGACGAGATACAGGTACAGCGGCTGGTCGCCCTCGTGCACCTCGACTTCGAGGTTGGGATGCGCCAGCGCGACCTGCTCCTCGATCCGGGCGGTGTCCGCCGAGGGCGCGTGCGCCCCCACGACCACGGTGACGAGCTCGCTGTCGTCGTCGACGAGCTGGTTGACGAGGCCGATGGCGGCGCCGGCGGCAGTCTTCTCGACGACCCGGATCCCGTCACGGCTCACTCCGATCCAGTCGCCGGCCGCGATCGGCCCGGAGTCGCCCACGCCGTCGCGCACCGCCTGGGTGACCTCACCCGTGCGCACACGCTGTGCCGCTTCCGTCATGGCCGCGACATTGGAGTCGATGCGCGCCTGCGGGTCGTACGCGACGAGCGCGGCGAGCGCTTCCATCACCGCCTGCGTGGGCACCACTTCCACGCGCCGCTCGGTAAGACCGTCGACCTGCTCCGCCACCGGCACGATGTTCTTGTTGTTGGGAAGGACGATCACGGTGTCGGACGGAGAGCTCTCGACGGCCTCGAGGATCTGCGCCGTCGACGGATTCATCGATTGGCCGCCGGCCACGATCTGCTGCACGCCCAGGCTGTTCAGCAGGCGCCGCACTCCTTCCCCGACCCCGACGGCGACGACGGCGGTCGTGCACGACTCCTGGGCGGGTGGCGCCGCGACGGCCGACGCGCCGGCGCTGCCAGTGGACGCTTGCTCGCGGACCCATTGCTCTTCTTCGACCTGGTCCTGGAGGTCGGTGACGCGGATGTTGTGGGGCCGCCCGGCATCGATGCCGGCTTCGATCGCCGCGCCGACTTCGTTCGTGTGGACATGGCAGTTCCACATGCCGTCGCCGCCGACGACGACGATCGAGTCGCCGAGGGCGGCCCACGTGTCCTTGAAGGCGGAGATCGTCACGTCCTTCGCCTCGAGCAAGTACATGACCTCGTATCGCAGCGACGACCCTTCCTGGCGCTGCAGATGCGCTTCGACCGCCGGTGGCGTCGCCACGACCTCCGGTTCCGGCAGCGGGCGATCTTCGACGACGTTGAGGAAGGCGTCGATCATGAGCGCGAAGCCCCGCCCCCCGGCGTCCACGACGCCGGCTTCTTTCAGCACGGGCAGGAGCTCGGGCGTCTGCTCGACGGCCCCTCGGGCCGCGGCGCCGGCGCGCTCGAGGAGCACGGGCAGCGACTCCTCACCCTCCTGGTGCGCGGCTTCGACCGCCTCGGTCGCGGCGCGCACCACGGTCAGGATCGTGCCCTCGACCGGTCGCAACACGGCCTGATACGCGGCGTCGGTCGCGCGCCGCATCCCGGCGACGAGGTCGCGGCCCGAAGCGCCGTCGAGGTTGGTGAACGTGTCGGCCAGGCCCCGCAGGATCTGCGAGAGGATCACGCCCGAGTTGCCGCGCGCGCCCATGAGGGAGCCGTGCGAGACGGCCCGGCACACCTCGGCCATGCCGTCGGCCGAATCGAGCTCGCCGACCACCGACTCGAGCGTGAGCGCCATGTTGGTGCCCGTGTCGCCGTCGGGCACGGGGTAGACGTTGAGCCGGTTGAGCTCCTCCTGGTGGGAGCGCAGCGCGTCGCGGTAGATGACCACAACGCGCCGCAGGTCGGCAGACGCCAGCGTCTCCAGCGCGCTCACGGCTGGATGTTACTGCGGTCACATTCCGAGACCTTCGAATGCCGTTGCTATCCTTGGCGGTTCCCGAGTCCTTCCGAGGTATCCCGATGGCATCCGTGTGCGAGGTGTGTGGCAAGCGGCCGCAGTTCGGCATGCGCATCAGCCACTCCCACCGGCGCACGAAGCGCCGCTGGAACCCGAATGTGCAGCGCGTCCGGGCCGTCGTGAACGGCACCCCGAAGCGCATCCACGTGTGCACCTCCTGCCTGAAGGCGGGCAAGGTGCAGAAGCCGTAGAGGAGCCCGCCGCCATGCAGGGAGTGATCCGCTCCTATGACCCCCAGACCCGCGAGGGCGTGGTCCTGCGCGACACCGACCGCGAGGAGTTCACCCTCGCCCTCGACGCGCTCGAAGGCTCGATCTTCCGCATGCTCCGCCAGGGTCAGCGGATCGTGTTCGAGCTCGACGGCGACGGCCGGGCGACGAAGGTCCGCATCGGCGCCGAGGTCGACATGGGCCTCCCCACCGCCGACGTCTGACCCCTACGGGATTTTGGCGTCGCTGGGTTCCGCATCGCGATACTCAGCGACGCCAAAATCGTCGGAAGGGTGCGCTCAATACGACCGGCGGCCGCGCCCGCCGGTGAGGGCGCTGTAGACGAACAGCAGCAGCGTCGCGCCGACGAACGCGACGAGCAGCGAGTACAGGCTGAACTCGTTGATGCCCTCGCCCCCTGCGGCCGAGAAGATGATCCCGCCGAGGATGCCGCCTGCGATGCCGATGAGGATCGTCCCGATGCAGCCCGCGCCCTTGACCCCGGTGACACCCTTGGCCAGCGCGCCGGCGATGAAGCCCACCACGATCCACGACAGCCAGCTCACCGGGTACTCCTGACGTCAGGCCGGTCGGCGCCACGCTAGCCGGAGCCTTGCTGGGCTCGGGGATGAGCGCGGTCACGCAGTTGGGCCTGTTTCGAGGCTGGAAGTACGATGTTTTGCACCGTTTTCCCCGCAAGGAGTCGGTGTCGTGGCCGTCATATTGAATGCTCCACCCACCCGGAACAAGAAGCTGCTGCGGTGGGTGGACGAGATGGTCGGCCTGTGCGAGCCCGATTCCGTCCACTGGTTCGAGGGCTCGGACGACGAGTACGAGCGGCTGTGCAAGCAGCTCGTCGACGCGGGCGCGTTCGTGGAGCTCGACCCCGCCAAGCGGCCCGGCTCCTACTGGGCTGCGTCCGACCCCGGCGACGTCGCCCGGGTCGAGGACCGCACGTTCGTCTGCTCCGAGCGCGAGTCCGATGCCGGGCCGACGAACAACTGGCAGGACCCGACCGAGATGCGCGCCCGGCTCCAGAAGCTGTTCCGGGGCTCGATGCGCGGCCGCACCATGTATGTCGTGACCTTCAGCATGGGGCCGTTGGGCTCACCGCTGTCGTACATCGGCGTCGAGATCACCGACTCCCCGTACGTCGCGGTGAGCATGAGGACGATGACCCGCGCCGGAACGCCCGCGCTCGAGGTGCTCGGCGACGGGGACTTCGTGCCGTGCATGCACTCAGTCGGCGCCCCGCTCCAGGCGGGCGAGCCCGACGTGGCGTGGCCGTGCAACAACAAGGAGAAATGGATCGTCCACTTCCCCGAGACCCGCGAGATCTGGTCCTACGGGTCCGGGTACGGCGGGAACGCGCTGCTCGGCAAGAAGTGCTTCGCGCTGCGGATCGCCTCGGTGATCGCCCGCGACGAAGGCTGGCTGGCCGAGCACATGCTGATCCTCAAGCTCACCAACCCGGAGGGCGTCATCCGCTACATCGCGGCCGCGTTCCCGTCGGCGTGCGGCAAGACGAACCTCGCCATGCTGATCCCCACGCTGCCGGGGTGGGAAGCGGAGACCATCGGCGACGACATCGCCTGGATGAAGTTCGGCGCCGACGGCCGCCTCTACGCGATCAACCCCGAGTTCGGCTTCTTCGGCGTCGCTCCCGGCACGAGCATGGACACGAACCCCAACGCCATGCTCACGCTCACGAAGAACACGGTGTTCACGAACACCGCGCTCACCGACGACCGCGACGTGTGGTGGGAGGGCATGACGGCCGATCCGCCCGCGCACTGCACGGACTGGCGGCACGACGACTGGACGCCGGCCTCGGACAAACCGGCGGCGCACCCCAACTCGCGGTTCTGCGTTCCCGCGGCGCAGTGCCCGGTGATCGCGCCCGAGTGGGAGGACCCGAAGGGCGTGCCGATCTCTGCCTTCCTGTTCGGAGGGCGGAGGGCCACCACCGTCCCGCTCGTGTTCGAGGCGAGGGACTGGCAGCACGGTGTGTTCGTCGGCGCCACGATGGGGTCCGAGAAGACCGCCGCCGCCGTCGGCGGCCTCGGCCAGTTGCGACGGGACCCGTTCGCGATGCTGCCGTTCTGCGGCTACCACATGGCCGACTACTTCTCCCACTGGCTCAGCATGCCGGGCCGCACTGACGAGTCGAAGCTGCCGCGCATCTACGGTGTCAACTGGTTCCGGAAGGACGCCGACGGCAAGTTCCTGTGGCCGGGCTTCGGCGAGAACTCGCGCGTGCTCGCCTGGATCTTCGAGCGCTGTGAGGGCACGGGCGACGCGCAGGAGACGCCCATCGGGTTCGTTCCAGGCGCCGGCGACCTCGATCTCGAGGGGCTCGACACCTCGTCCGAGGCGGTCCAGGCGGCGGTGCGCGTGGACGAAAACGAATGGCGTGCGGAGGTGCCGCTCATCCGGGAGCACTTCGAGGCGTTGGGCGAGAAGCTCCCCGCAGCGTTGCGGGACGAGCTCGGCGCGCTGGAGGCCCGGCTCGGCTAGAACGGTCTCCCACGCAGGAGGGGGACCATGCCCGATCGTGTGATCCACGACGCTGACGCCCACATCATGGAGCCGCCGGACCTCTTCACCGAGTTCGCCGATCCCGACGTGCGCGACCGGATCGCTGAGCTCACCGTCGGCTTCCGGCTGCCGGACGACCACGACGGCAACGAGATCGTGGAGCACTTCCGACGTCAGCACCACGATCCTGAGTTCCGCCGTGACGACGCGGAGCGGATCTGGTTGCGGAAGAACTTCGAGGCGACGGGATCGTTCATCGCCGAGGACCGTCCCGCTGCACTCGACATGCTCGGCGTCGCGAGCCAGCTCATCTTCAACACGTTCACGAACAAGACGCTGCAGCGGGTCGAGCACGGCATCGATCTCGACCTTGCGTACGGGCTGGCCCGGGCGCACAACCGCGCCATCGTCGACTTCTGCTCCGTCGATCCCCGGTTGCTGGCCGTGGGGTACGTCCCGCTGGCTGACTTCGATCGGTCGGCGGCGATGGCGGCCGAGGCGCTCGAGATGGGCTGCAACGCGTTGTTGATCGCGTCGGCGAGCCCGCGTCATCACTCGCCGAGCCACATCGGCCTCGACCCGGTGTGGGCGCAGGCGCAGGAGGCAGGCATCCCGATCGTGTTCCATGTCGGCGGCGGCGGCCGGCTCGTGGACCCGATGATCTTCGAGAACGGCCTTCCGCCCGTGCCCGACTTCCACGGAGGTGACGGCAACTTCCGCTCCGTGGACTACATCGCCATCCAGTATCCGGTGATGCAGGTGCTCGGCACGTTGATCATCGATCGGGTGCTCGACCGTTTCCCCACGCTTCGCTTCGGCGTGATCGAGCAAGGCGGTACGTGGCTTCCCGGTCTCATGCGCACGCTCGACTCCGCGGCCGAAGCGTTCCGCAAGAACGAGGAGCGCCTCCAACAGCTCGAACTGCGTCCGAGCGAGTACATCACGCGACAGGTGCGGGTGACTCCGTACCCGCACGAGGACGCGGGCTGGATCATCGAGCAGTCCGGCGAGGAGATCTGCATGTTCTCGTCCGACTATCCGCACGTCGAAGGTGGCCGCAATCCGCTGGGACGGTTCGAGCGCAGCTTGGCTCGGCTGCCGGAACGCGCCAAGCAGCGCTTCTACTGCGACAACTTCGTCGACCTCATGGGCGCCGGTCTGCCCGCGGCGTTGTCACAGAAACGAAGCGCATAACTGCGTTTTCAGTGACAACGGACGCTTACGCCAGGTCTTCGAGCAGCTTGGTGACCTCGGCATCGGTGGTCTGGGCGAAGTCGCGGTACCACTGACCGACGGCAAGGAAGTGCGCCGGTCGGGCCAGGGTCACGATCTCTTCGTAACGGTCCTCCAACCGCCGCAATGTGTCCGGCGGCCCGACCGGAAGCGCGAGCAGCCGCCGGCCCGCGCCGGCGTGGCCGAGCCACGCCCCGACGGCGTCTGCCGTCGCTCCCGTCGCGACCCCGTCGTCGACGACGATCACAGAGCGCCCGGCGAGCTCGGCGGCGGTGAGCACACCGGAAAGACTCGCGGCGCGCTCGGCGAGCTCGGCGCGCTCGGCGTCGACCGCGCGCTCGAGCCAGTCGGGATCGGCCCGCAACCGGCGCACGAGGTACTCGTCGAGGTGCGCGGTCCCGTCCGGTCCGACGGCGCCGATGGCGAGCTCGGGCCGGCCCGGCGCGCCGACCTTGCCCGCCAGCACCGCCCGGAGCGGCAAGTGAGTCACTCGCGCGATCTCGGCGGCGACGACGATTCCGCCTCGCGGGATGCCGGCGACGATGGCGCCCGGCTCCGTGAGCCCACGGGTCTGGAGCGCGTCGGCAAGCCGTCGCCCGGCGTCGCGTCGATCGGCGAAGACGTTGTCGGACATGGCCGCTACGATGCGCGCCCAGCCCGCTTCACAGGGGGACCCGCATGGCCGTAACGGCGTACGTTCTCATCCAGACCGAGGTCGGGAAGGCCGTGAGTGTCGCCGAGCAAGCCCGCAAGATCACGGGCGTCCTGTCGGCCGACGACGTCACTGGACCGTACGACGTCATCGTCAAGACCGAGGCCGACAGCCTCGACGACCTCGGCAAGATGGTCGTCTCGCAGATCCAGGCGGTCGAGGGCATCACACGCACCTTCACGTGCCCGGTCGTGAACCTATAGCTTCCGAAAACCTGCTTACTCGTCGCGCTGGCGGCCGGCGCGCTTGGCTCGTCGTTCGTGACGCGCGAACGCCAGCTCGATCAGCTGGTCGAGCAACTTCGGGTAGCTGATCCCCGACACCTCCCACAAGCGCGGGTACATCGACACGCCGCCGACGAAGCCGGGGATCGTGTTCACCTCGTTCACGAGAAAGCCTCGCCCTTCGCCGTCGCGGTTCTCCTCGAGGAAGAAGTCGACGCGCGCCATCGCCTCGCACCGGCACGCTTCGAACGCCCGAAGCGCGAGCTGACGCACCTCGTTCGTCTGCTCGGGCGAGAGTGGCGCCGGGGCGAGCAGCTGCGCGTCTTCCTGCTCGTACTTGTCGGCGTAGGAGTAGAACTCGTCCCCGGGCACGATCTCACCTGGGAGCGAGGCCTGCGGCGGGTCGTCACCGAGGATGGCGACCTCGATCTCGCGGCCGCCAACGGCCTCTTCGACGAGCGCCCACTCGTCGAAGCGCAGCGCGAGGTCGAGAGCGGCGTCGAAGCTGGAGCGATCCTTTGCCTTGGAGACCCCGACGGAGGAACCGAGGTTTACCGGCTTCACGAAGCACGGGTACCCGAGCTCGGCCTCCACTTGGGCTGCGAACGCCATCCGGTCGTGCCCGTCGCGGAAAGACGCGTAGCGGGCGATCGGGAGCCCGCACGCCTGGAACGCCCGCTTCATCATCACCTTGTCCATCCCGACCGCCGAGCCCACGACGCCTGAGCCGACGTACGGCAAGCCCGCCAGCTCGAGCAGGCCCTGCACGGTGCCGTCCTCGCCGTAGGGTCCGTGCAGCAGCGGCAGCACGACGTCGGCATCGAGTGGTGACCGGACTTCGACCTCGCCTTGCTCGCCCCGCGCCACGAGGTCACCGAGGTCCGAGACGGGCTCTCCCGCCACCGGCAGCGCGGCCGGCAGCGCCTTGGGCCCCTCCTCGATCATCCGCCGCGCCTGCTCGGCCAACAGCCATCGCCCGTCGGTGGTGATCGCCACGGGCAGCACCTCGTAGCGAGCGGGATCGAGCGCCTTCGCCACCGCGACGGCTGTGACGCGCGAGACGTCGTGCTCCGCAGAGCGGCCGCCGAACAGGAGCAGCACGCGCACTCGACCAGGCGAGGGATTCATCACGTCACGTTGAATACAGCTCGTATCCCCAGTCCCATGAGGAACAGCCCGACGAGACCGTACAGCAGCTCAGTGCGTCCGCGCATCGCATCGCGGTACTGGAACGCGAGCCCGACCGTGAGGAACACGAGGAATCCGTAGAACATGTGGATGCCACCCGGTTTGAATTTGTACGCGGCGACGAGCACCGTGCCGGCGATGACGTCGAGCATGAACAAGGACTCGGCGACGATCGTCAGGATCCACAGCCACCGTCCGCGCCAGCGCTGTATGCGCCACGCAACGAGCGCGACGACGCCCGCGATTCCATTGAAGACGACCGCGACGAATCCCAGCACTTTGTGCGTGTCGAACAGGAACGTTTCGATCGCAGACCTCGAAGCCTCGATGGTGAAGCTCAGAGCGCGGAGTCGTCGGCGGCGTCGGCCGAGAATGGAGTCTCGTCACCGCGTAGAAGGCTCTTCAGCACCTTGCCCGCGGGGTTGCGGGGCAACGGCTCGTCGCGCAGCTCGACGTGGGCGGGAACTTTGAAATCGGCGAGGCGGCTCGCGCAGTGGGCGCGGAGACTCTCCACCGTCGTGCTCGAGCCCGCTTTCACCTGTACTACCGCTTTGACTTCCTCGCCCAGCACCTTGTGCGGGACCCCGACGACAGCGGCGTCGATGACGTCCGGGTGCTCGAAAAGCACTTCTTCCACTTCGACGCAGTACACGTTTTCGCCACCGCGGATGATCATGTCCTTCTGGCGGTCGACGAGGTAGAGGAAGCCGTCCTCGTCGAAGCGGCCGATGTCGCCGCTGCGGAACCAGCCGTCGGGCGTGATCGCCTCCGCAGTCGCGTCGGGACGGTTCCAGTACCCGCGCCGCATGATGGTCGGGCCGCGCAGCCAGATCTCGCCCGTTCCGCCGACCGGCACCGGCTCGCCGTCAGGGTCGACGACTCGGATCTCGACGGTGGGGGCGGGCCGACCGACGGAGTCGGGATGGGTCCGATAGTCGTCGCCGGTGTTGGAAGTCGCGACCGAGGCGCTCTCCGTCAGCCCGTACGCGGTGGCGAGTGTCTTGCGCACCTTCGGGAACCGCTCGTGGATTCGTTGCACGAGCTCGGCCGCGGCCGGCGCTCCTCCGTAGCTGACCCGAACCACCGATGACAGGTCGTAATGGTCGAAGTTCGGGGACTCGACGATGCGCCACATGATCGTCGGCACGCCGCCGAAGCCGGTGATCCTCTCGCGCTCGATCGTCGCCATCGCGGCGTCGGGGTCGAACCGCCCTGGTGGCATCAGCACGAGCTTGGCGCCCGATGCGTAGCAGAGCATCATCGTCGACAGGCATCCGGTGACGTGGAAGAGCGGGACGACGAGGAGCGTCGCCGACTGGACGTCGCTCGAGAGCTCGGGTGCGGCTTCTCCGCCACGACTCGCGTTGGCCACGCCGAGGCAAAAGATGTTCTGGAGGTTCGCGAGAGCTTGGCGGTGTGTGAGCGTGGCGCCCTTCGGCCGCCCGGTCGTGCCCGACGTGTACAAGATCGCGAACAGATCGTCCTCGTCGACGTCGATGTCGGGGAGCGCGCCCGGGTCGTCCGCCAGGAGGTCGGTGCCCGGTCGAGCAACGCCGTCCCGCTCCTCGAGATCCATGACGAAGACGTGCTCGAGCTCGGGGAGAGACGCGGCGGCGGCGGCTTTGCCGACCGCCGTCGCAGGAGCCGGAGCCTGGGACGGCGACCGAAGAGGATCGACGAGGTCCCGGACCACCGGCCAGCGCTTTGGGTCGCAGAACAGCAGCTTGGCGCCGGAGTCCCGCAGGACGAACTCGAGCTCGTCGGCCTTCCACCACGCGTTCAGCGGCACGACAACCGCGCCGATCGCCGCCGCCGCCCAGAACAGCACCACCCACTCGACGTTGTTCGCGGAGAGGATGGCGACGCGGTCGCCGTGCTCGACACCCAACTCTTGGAACGCCGCTGCGACCCGCCGCACGAGCGCGTTGTGCTCGTCGTACGTGACGCGCCGGTCGCCTTGCACGAGGAAGTCGACACCGGCGCGGGCGTCCGCCATGGCGATGATGTCGCGCAGCGACGTAAGCCGGTTCTTGTACACCTGCAGCGGGACACCGAGGACGTCCTCGGTGACGATCTCGAACGCGCCGCCCGGCCCCGTGAGCTCGCCCAGCACGGGATCGGTTGCCGCGGAGACCCTGTCGACCGTCATTCCTCGTGCTGGATCACGTCGAAGGACCACAGCTCGCTCGCGGTGCCGACCGGCCCGCTGGCGTTGTGCGACTTGTGGCCGTGCTGGAACGCGGGGCTGTTCACCCACGCCTGGAAGTCGTCCTCCGATCGCCACCGCGTGTACACGAGGTAGGTATCGCGGCCATCCGCCGGCCGCATGAGCTCGAAGGCCTCGAAACCCGTCGCCTTCGACACCTCGCCGGCCCGGGCTGCGAACCGTCGCTCGAACTCCTCGGCCCGATCGGCGGGCACACTGATGGCATTGATGCGCACGACACTCATGAGGTCCACTTTCTCACTTTCTCTTGGCTCGACTCGGTGGCTCTTCCGAGCCCGGAAATATTGGGGCTTTCCGGACGGTCCAGTTCGTGGTTTACTCGGCATCACGGGGGGGAAACCTCCCCGGGCACGACCCCTTCGGGGGATGCGCGTGTAAGGCGTGTAAGGCGTAGAACGCGGCATCCTGGGCAGCGGTCCTGTCAGCCTGGGATCCCAAGGTGGTGAGCCGGCGGGCCGTCCCTGCCCCGGTCCGTCGGCTCGCCTTTTTTGTTGGCTTCTTCCCTGTGGCGGCTCCGCTGGAGTGCGCCCGTCTCAGCCCTGCTCGCGCAGGAAGCGTTCGATCTCCGACGCCAGCTCCTCGCCCGTCGGGAGCTCGGTGGATCCCGATTCTTCGGCGGCCTCGATGTTGCGGACCATCTCGGCGACGTCGGGACGTTCCGAGAGACCTTCCTCCACCCGCTGGAGGTACTCGTCGGCCTGTGAGTCGAGGACCGAGAGGTCGGTACGCACGCCGCCGAGATCCCCGACCTTCGCCAGCAGGGCTCGGATGGCAGGAGGCGAGGGCGTGGCGCCCACATAGTGAGGCACCTGCGCCCACAGGCCCACCCCCGGGATGCCGGCCTGCCCCAGCGCAACCTGCAGCACCGTCTGCGCGCCGGTGGGACCCGTGTAGTCGGCGCGCCAGGCACCGATCTCCTCTGCGAGCGACGGAGTGGTCGCGGTGGCGAGCACGTTCACGGGGCGTCGATGGGACGCCAGCGTGGGCATCCCCCCCAGCCCGAACATCTTGCTCACGCCCAGGCGCCTCGCCATCTGCAACATCTCGTCGCTGAATGCGCGCCAGCGCAGCGATGGTTCCGGTCCGCGGCACAGCACGACGTCGCGGCCGGCGCGACCCGCCATCAGCTCGATGGCCGGCCACGTGATCTCGCGCGTCGCGCCGTCGACGAGATGGACGCTCGGGCGCGTCTGTTGGAGGTCGACGAGGTCGGTGAGATCCACCCGACCGAAGACGCCCCCCGATTCGAGTTGCTCGCTCAACACGGCAGCGGCGCCGGCGCCGGCGAGACCGGCGTCCACCCAGCCCGACAGCGCGACGACGAGCACCGGATCACGCAGTTCAGGCCATCGATCTACGTCTAGCACGCGCATCACCTTATTGGTCGTGCTCGAGGGGCCGCGCCACGAGCAGATGGGTAGATTCCACCCGTGCGGCTGCGCATCTTCACCGAGCCACAACAAGGCGCCACCTACGAGCAACAGCTGAAGGTCGCACGCACCGCGGAAGAGCTCGGGTTCGACGCCTACTTCCGATCTGACCACTACCTCCGCATGGGTCCCGGTGATCCGGGTCCCGGGCCCACCGATGGGTGGATCACGCTCGCAGGGCTCGCACGTGAGACGTCGCGCCTGCGGTTGGGCACGCTGGTCACCCCGATCACGTTTCGCCTTCCCGGACCGCTCGCGATCTCGGTGGCGCAGGTCGACACCATGAGCGGCGGGCGCGTCGAGTTGGGCCTCGGCGCGGGATGGTTCGACGACGAGCACCATGCGTATGGGATCCCGTTTCCCGCCACGCGGGAGCGGTTCGAGCGCCTCGAGGAACAACTCGCCATCATCACGGGCTTGTGGACGACGCCTCTCGGGCAGCGGTTCTCGTATTCGGGGAAGCACTACCAGCAAGCTGATTCGCCCGCGCTGCCCAAGCCGGCGCAGCAACCGCACCCACCGATCATCATCGGCGGCTACGGCACCAAGCGGACGCCCGCGCTCGCGGCCCGCTACGCGCAGGAGTTCAACCTGGCGTTCGCGCCTCTCGACGTGTACCGCGATCAAGTGGCCCGGGTGGCACAGACCTGCGCCGAAACCGGCCGCGACCCATCCACACTGCGAACGACTGCGGCGCTGGTCGTGTGCTGCGGCAGCGACGAAGCCGAGTTCGAGCGGCGCGCCGCCGCCATCGGCCGCGCCCCCGACGAGCTGCGGGCAAACGGCGCCGCCGGCCTTCCCCACGAGGTCGTCGAACGGTTGCACGCGTTGGCAGAGGCCGGCGCCGAGACGGCCTACCTCCAGGTGCTCGACCTCGACGACCTCGACCACCTCCGGCTCGTAGCAGCGGAGGTCATGCCCAAGGTCGTGTCAGTATGAAGTTCGGCGTGCACGCCGGTCTTCAGAACACGACGACCGACGAGCTGCGCGGGCTGTGGCGCCGCATCGAGGGTCACGGCTTCGACTGGATCTCGGTGTGGGACCACTTCTACGCCGCCGACGCCACCGGGGGCGCGGTCTGTCTCGAAGCAGTCTCCACGCACGCCGCACTCGCGCTTGAAACCACGCGCGTGCAGTGCGGCAGCCTCGTCTACTCCGTCGGATACCGGCACCCTGCCGTGCTCGCGAACGCGATGGCGACGCTCGATCACCTCGCCGGCGGCCGCATCGTCCTCGGCCTGGGCGGCGGGTGGCACCAAGGTGAGTACGACGCCTACGGGATCCCGTTCCCGCCTGTCCCCGTGCGACTCCGCATGCTCGACGAGGCGATCCAGTGCATACGCCAGTTGCTGACCCAGGATGTCGCCAACTTCGACGGCGAGTTCTTCCGCCTGCGGGACGCGCGGTGCGAGCCCAAGCCCGTCCAGAGCCGTCTGCCCCTGTGGGTCGGCGGGGCGGGCGAGAAGCTCACGTTGCGCACGGCTGCACGCCACGCCGACGGCTGGAACGTCCCGTTCATCGCCCCCGATACGTACCGGCACAAGGTCAAGGTGCTGCACGACCACTGTGCCGAGGCCGGTCGGGACCCGCAGACGATCACGAAGTCGGTGAACCTCGGGCTGGCGTGGCGCCCGGGTGACCTCGAGGCCCAGTTCGGCAACATTGCCGAGTTCGTGAAGCCAGGTGTGCTCATGGGCAGCGTGCAGGAGGTCGTCGATCGAATCGGCGAGTACACGGACGCCGGCGCCGAGTGGGTCATCCTCGCCATGCGGGCGCCGTTCGACGTCGACGGCCTCGACAAGTTCGCGTCGGAGGTGCTGCCCGCCTTCCGCTGACGCAAGGGGCCCGGGCCCGGGAAGGGGGTCATGATGACCGACCGCGGTAACCAGACCGTGCTGACGACGGGTGCCAACTCCGGGATCGGGCTCGCGACGGTGCTCGAGGTCGCGCGGCGCGGCTACCGCTCCGTCGGGACCGTCCGCACGCAAGAGAAGGCCGAGGCGGTCAAAGCGGCGGCGCGAGACGGCGGGGTGAAGGTCGAGACCGAGATTCTCGACGTGACCCACGCCGACGCCGTCGCACAGCTCATCGACCGGCACCGGCCGTACGGGCTGGTCAACAACGCCGGGTACTCCATCACCGGCGCGATCGAAGACGTCACCGACGACGAGGCACGCGCCGCCCTCGAAACGATGGTCCTCGCGCCGGTGCGCCTCGCGCGACTTGCGATCCCGCACATGCGCGAGCGCGGCGAAGGGCGGATTGTGAACGTGTCGTCGATCTACGGACGCGTGACGACACCGCTCACCGGCTGGTACCAGGGTGCCAAGCACGCTCTCGAGGCGCTGACGGACGCGCTGCGCATGGAGGTCGCCGGCTCCGGGATCCGCGTCGTGCTCGTCGAGCCGGGTGGCTTTCGCACCGGGATCTGGGAGGAGACGGAGCGGCAGATCGACAAGCGCGCGGGGTCGCGCTTCGACAGTGCCTACCGACGGACGCTCCAGAGCACACGACTCGCACAACCCATCATGGGCGACCCGGGACAGGTCGCTCGGGTCATCGCCGGCGCGCTCAGCGGGTTCACGCGTCCCCGGTACCTGGTCGGGTACGACGCCGCCGCGATCGCGTTGTGGTCGCGGCTCACACCGACCGAGATCAAGGACCGCCTGCAGAGGCTGGTCCTCGGCTTGTGAGCACGCGGTTCGCGGCCCTGACCGAAGCGCTCGGCACGGTCGCCCCGGGGGAGCTGCGCTGGCTGCGCGCCCCAGGCCGCGTGAACCTCATCGGCGACCACACCGACTACAACGACGGATTCGTGCTGCCGCTGGCGATCGACCGCGACTGCCTGATCGGTTGTGCGCCCCGCGACGACGAACGCGTGGAGGTGCGGTCACTCGACGTCGCCGACAGAGCGTGGAATCGGTTCGTCGGCGGGGCAGTCGACGCCCTCGCCGACCGTGGGCGCGCGCCCACCGGCATGGACGCCGCCGTCTCGTCCACGGTTCCGGTGGGCTCAGGGCTGTCGTCGAGCTCGGCGCTGTCGGTCGCGTTGACGCTCGCGCTCGCCGCCGTCGCCGGGCTCGAGCTCGATCCGCGGGAAGCTGCCCGCGCCGCCCTCGACGCCGAGGTACGCGCCACGGGCGTGCCCGGCGGCCTGATGGACCAGCTCACGGCGCTGCTCGGCCGGCGCGACCACGCGCTGCTCATCGACTGCCGCACCCTCACGCTCGAACCGATACCTCTGCCCGACGCCTACGCGGTGCTCGTGGTGCATTCGGGCTTGCCGCGCAGGCTCGCCGGGAGCGCGTACGCGGACCGGCGCCGCGCGTGCGAGGAGATCGCGAGAGGCCTCGGTATACGTGCGCTACGTGACGCCACGCTCGATCAGGTCCGCGACGAGCCGATCGCGCGACACGTCGTCACGGAGAACGCCAGGGTGCTCGAGTTCGCCGAAGCGCTGCGCGCCGGCGATACGTCGAGGTTGGGCCCGTTGCTGCTCGCAAGCCACGCGAGCCTGCGTGACGACTACGAGGTCTCGACGCCGGAGCTGGATCTGGCCGTCGAGCTGCTCGTCGAGCACGGCGCGATCGGCGCCCGCCTCACCGGTGCCGGTTTCGGCGGATGCGTCGTCGCCCTGGTCGAGCGATCTCTCGCCGACGACGTCGCCGCGAAGACCGTCGCGCGCTACCGCTCCGACACCGGGCTGGAACCGGCGTCGTTCATCGTCCGCGCCGTCGACGGCGCGGGCCCGGTCGAACCTCCGCCCGTCGCATGACCCTGTCGCTCGCGCCGGCGGAGCGGCTGCGCCCGGCGCCTGCTCCGGTCACGAAACTCTCGGACTTCGAGCCCGTTGCCGCGGCACGGCCGCTCTCGTGGTCCGCGATCCCGTCGGGCCCCGAGCCGGAGGGCAGCGGGCGCATCGAAGTCTCGCTCTCGGGACGTTGGGAACGCTGGGCCGACGTCGACGGCGACCCTTCGTTCCCGGCGCGCGGCGCGCGCGCCCAGGCGGGTCCGCCCACCGGCGTCACCTGGCGCAAGCTCACGGTCCCGGAGAACTTCGGTTTCGACGAGGAGCTGTCCCGGCAGTACGCGCCGGTCTGGTACAAGCGCACGTTCGCCGACCCGCGTCATGGCGGGCTCCCCGAGTCGCCGTCGCGTGTCCGACTCCGATTCGAGGCCGTCGACTACCTCGCCGACGTTTGGCTCAACGGCGAGCACCTCGGCCATCACGAGGGCTACTTCGCGCCGTTCGGATTCGACGTGACCGATCGCCTCTCGAAGGACAACACCGTGGTCGTCGCGGTGCAGGACCCACTCGAGCCCCTCGACCCGTCGGCGCTGTTCTTCGAACATCGCAAACGCGTGATCAAGGGGACGCTGAAGTACCACGACAGCCGGCCCGGTGGGCTACCCGGCCGCATGGTCGGGCCGCTGGTCGACGGCGACGACCCCTGGGTGTGGACGCCGGAGTGGGGCCAGTCGAAGACGACGGGCGGGATCGTCGGCGCGGTCACGCTCGAACGAACCGGCGACGTGTCGTTGGACGCCCTGTTCGTGACGCCGGTGGACCTCCGCACCGTGCAGATCGCCGCCGTCGTCACGAACCACACGCCGGACGAGCTCGTGAGGCGGTTGGAGCTCGCCCTAGGCGACGAGCGAGCGCAGCTCGAGATGCGCGTGCCGCCGGGCTCCGGTCGCGTCGACGCCGTGACGGAGCTCGATCCCGATCGGTTTCCGCCTTGGGAGCCGGTCGGCTCGCCGGACGGGGCGCCCGTCGTCCACGAGCTACGCGCCGCCCTCGCGACCGCCGACGGCAAGGCAATCGACCGACGCGCCGCCCGATTCGGGTTGCGCACCGCCGAGGTCGTCACCGACGACGGTGGCCACGCCCGCCACCTCGCCGTGAACGGCCGTGCCGTCTTCGTCAAAGCGGTCAACTACATCCCGTGGCAGCACTTCGCCGAGGTGGGCCGCAGCTTCTACGACCGCGACATGCGGATGCTGATCGACGCGCACGGCAACTCCGTGGGCGTGCACGCGCACATCCAGTCACCCCATTGCTACGAGGCGGCCGACGACGCCGGCGTGCTCGTGTTCCAGGACTTCGCGCTGCAGTGGTCGTACGACTCGGGGACCGAGACCAATCCCGGGTTCGTGGACAAAGCGCGTCGGCAGATCGCCGAGATGGCCTACCTGCTCCACAACCATCCGAGCGTCGTGTACTACGCCTGCCACAACGAGCCCGCCCGTATGTTCGACCCCCGCCGGGCCGAGGACAGCCCCGAGACGGACCAGGGCGAGACGCACCTCGACGCGGCTCTCGACTCGACGTTGCGCGCCGTCGACATCGGCCGGCACGTGCACGAGGCCTCGGGCATCGGGGACGACGTCCACAACTACGCCGGGTCGCTGACCGGCGGCAGCATCTACCGGGTCCGCGAGCGGCCGGCGTGGTTCGTGTCCGAATACGGCTTCTGGGCCGTCGGGCCGCAGGCGGACAAGTTCGGCGACCGAGGATGGCCGCCCGACGCCGAGCAGATGACCGAGTGGGTGAGCCGATTGTCGTTCATCGGCTCGACGTGTGCGTTCGCGGGACTGCCGTCGAGGTACTCGTCATTGCACGAGTGGGCCGCAGCCACTCAGGCGTACGGCGCCGCGCTCGCCAAGTATGAAACGGAATGGTTCCGCGCCCACCGCGGCGACCCGTTCATGGGCTACCGGTGGCACTTCTGGGCCGACTGGTGGGGCTACGCGGGCGGGGGCCTGGTCGACGTCGAGCGGGTGCCGAAGACCACCTACGACGCGTTCCGTGACGCCAGCCGGCCGCTCCTGCTCGTCGGCGTCCACGACGCGTCGGTCGTACCTGCCGGCGACATCGCCGTGCCGATCGTGGCGGTGAACGACCGCGGCGAGCCCTGGCACGGCTCGCTGGCATGGGAGGTCGTCGAGGCCACGTCGGGTGTGTTCGCGCCCGACTTCGACGGCGCCCGCATCGGGTTGCCGATGCCGCCCGACGCCGAAGCACGCGTCGCCGTGCCGCGGTCTCGCGGCGCCACAGTGGCGCGCGGTGAGCTCACCGTCGACGCGCGCGCCTGCGCCGCGACTCCGGTCGGCGAGGCGGACGTCGAGCTCGCACCGGGCGAGGCGCGGACCCTGCTCCTGCGCTGGACCGACCCCGAGCTGGGCGAACAGGAGAACTTCGTGCACCTGCACTGCCCGGCTGACGGCGAGGAGCACGCGCCGGGGCTCACGGAGGTGCGAGCGCGTCGCGAAGGCGTGTGATCGCGGCCGGCGTTCGAATGCCCCACCAGAAGAGGTCGCGGCCGTCGATCACCCGCGCGTCAACATCTGGCAGCGCGGCCGTCATCTCCTCGACGTGCCGCGCCTGGAACGGATAGGGCTCGTCGGGTAGCAGCGCGATGTCGGGACCGTGCGCGCGGATCTCCTCGATTGTGACTTCGGGGTAGCGCTCCTCGGCGGAGGCGAAGACGTTTTCGATTCCGAGCAGCTCCAGGAGCGACGATCCGTATGTGTCGCCGTTCATGGTCATCCAGGGCCGCCGCCAGACGAGCACCGCGGTTCGCACGCGATGGGGTGCCGCACGCTGCTCGTCGAGCCAGCGGTCCCAAGCTCCGATGTCGAACGGCGCCGGCACCCGAACGCCGATCGCGTCGCCCAGGGCGGCAATCGCGGGGCCCACGCCGGCAACAGAACGGGGTGACATCGAGTGCACGCGGAGGCCGGCGGCGACCAGCGCATCGGCGTCCTCTACGCGGTTCTCCTCGTCGTTCACGACGACGAGGTCGGGTGCCAGCGCCACGATCGCTTCTACGTCCGGGTTCTTGGTGCCGCCGACGGCAGGCAGGTCCGGTTGCTCGCAGAACCGGGTGCAGGCAACGGGGTCGGCGCCGAGCGCGCGCAGCGTCTCGGTGACGGAGGGAACCAGCGAGACGACCCGCGTTGCCGTGGCTACATCCGCTCGAGGAGCGAGGCCTTCTTCGACTCGAACTCTTCGGCGGAGATATGGCCCTTGTCGCGCAGGGAGGCCAGTTGCTCGATCTGCTCGGGAATCGACGCCTGGCGTGTCACTTGCGGGGCGGTCCGCACCGCCTGCTGCTGAGCGTTGAGCTCCATCTGGCGGTAGATCTCCTGCTGCACGGCGTCGGGGTGGCGCACGTCCTCGAAATGCGACTGGCCTTCGCGCCCGGCCGACTCGATGTCGAGGTCACCGGCGCCGATGATGCGCTCCCAGAACCCCTGGTCGAAGTTGATGTTGTTGATGCGCTCGAGCGGGATCTCGACGCCGTGCTTCGCGACCACACCGTGGCGAAAGATCACACGGTCGTCGGTGACCACGAAGTGCGTGAACTGCCACTGGAGGTACTTGAGCCCCAGCCACAGCGCCCAGATCACCGCTACTGTCGCCCAGCCGAGCGCTGTCACGCTGTTGACGTACTCGATATTGCGTACAGCAACCACGCCGATCAGCGCCACGAGCAGCAGGGTGCCGGTGAGGATGTGCTTGGCGAAGTACCACCAGTGCGGGTGGAGGTCGAGCGCGACCGTCTCGCCCTCGTTGATGAGGTGGCGGGGATAGGGCACGACTTGAGATTACGTCCCTCTATGCGACGGGCCCGAGCACGCGATCGAGGTACGGGTTGCGGAACACGCCGTCAGGATCGAGCTTCGCACGTACGGTCTGGAAACGCGCCCACTCCGGGTAACGCGGCGCGAGCGTCTCGGCGCTGTGGTAGTGCATCTTGCCCCAGTGCGGCCGCCCGCCGACTTCGTCCATGATCCCCTCGACACCTCTGAAGTAGCGATCGAACGGCCTGCCGGCGGAGAGGTGGACCGCCAGGTATCCGGTTTCGCGCCCGTGCGCCGTGCTGAGCGGGATGTCGTCCGCCGCGGCCACACGCAACTCGATCGGGAAGTCGACGGACAGCCCTTCCCCCTCGATGAGATCGCGGACGCGCAACAGCGTCTTGCCGAGCTCTGCTCTCGGGATGGCGTACTCCATCTCCACGAAGCGCACGAGGCGGGTGCTGCACAGCACGCGATGGCTCGCATCCACCACGTCGGTCTTGCCCAGACCGCTCGCGACGCCCTGCATGATCCGGGGCACCGCCGCCGACCGCAACCGGCCCAACGCGCACAACGCGCCGAACATGTAGTTGGCGAGCAGGATGTCGTCGCGCCATGCCTTCCAGGGCCGCTTCGCCCGGATGGGCTCGTCCGTGCGATTGGCGACCTTCACCGTCGCCACATCCGTGTGCGGGAACCAGTAGCAGTCGATGTGCTCGTTGTTGTCGATGATCTCGTCGAGGTCGTCGAGGAGCGCGTCGAGCGCTCGCGGCTTCTCGATCGAGCGCAACCGAAAAGCAGGATCGCACCGGAGTGTCACCTTGGTGACGACGCCCAGCGCGCCCAAGCCGACGCGAGCGCACGCGAAGACCTCCGGCTCCTCTGCCGGTGAGCAGCGGAGCACCTCGCCGGCGGCGGTCACGAGCTCGAGCCCGGTCGCGAACGTCGCCAGTCCGCCGAATCGCTTCCCGCCGCCATGGGTGGCCGTCGCAATCGCGCCCGAGATCGATTGCCGGTCGATGTCACCGAGGTTGGGAAGGGCGAGGCCGCGCGTGGCCAGCTCCTCGTTCAGCTTCCACAGCGGGATGCCGCCTTCGACCGTGACGGTGCGCGCCTCGGGGTCGAGTGCCACGACGCGGTCCAGCCGGTCCAGCCGGAGGAGGCGGCCGTCCGTGCACGCGATGTCGGTGAACGAGTGCCCGGCGCCGACGACCTTGACGGTCTGACCGGCGCTCCGCGCTCGGCGCACAGCCTCGGCGACCTCGAGCTCGCTCTCGGGTTGCTCGACCGCCGCCGGCGTACACGACTGGTTGCGGCCCCAGTTTCGCCAGCGGTTCCGGTCGCGCATCGGGTTGAGCTTACGACCAGCCCAGTTCGTGGAGCCGGTGGTCGTCGATGCCGAAGTGGTGCGCGATCTCGTGGATCACGGTGACCCGGATCTGGTGGGCGAGGTGCGCCTCGTCGCTCGCCCGCTCGCTGAGCGGTCCCCGGAAGATCGTCACGCGGTCCGGCATCACACCTGCGTAGTTGATCGGCGAGCGATTCGTGAGGTTCACCCCTTCGTACAGGCCCAGGAGCGTTCCGGGTCTGCCTCCGAGCTGCTCGGGCGTCGGCCAGTCCTCGACGACGACCACCACGTTGTCCATGTGCACGCCCAAATCGGGCGGAATGGAATCGAGCGCGTCTGCGACGAGCTCTTCGAAGCGGGCGCGCGACACGTGCACGAAACCGAACGTACCGCGGGACGAAAGGCCCTTGACGATTTGATGGCGCGGTCGTAACTTCGCCGTTACCGGTCACGAGGGCACGGCACTGGCGATGGCCGCAAGGTTGTCGTCGGATTACGGGCCCAAACGAGCCGGTCGGCGATCGAGCGTCGGTCCGATCCGCGTGAGAGAGCCGGGGCGCAACGGAGTCGGCACCCCGCCCGCCGGGGAGTCGGCACGGAGCACCCGAACGGGAAGCGAGCCCCGAGGAGATCGGAGCTGCGACGCAGCGAAGACTACTCGGGGCCTTCCCATGTTCTGACGCATTCGCGTCGCCGGTAGCCGTCGTACGGGGTCGGTATGGTCAAGCTGGTGGGCGACGACCTTCTCCTCGACGGGCTGGACGACGCGCAGCGTGAGGCTGTCACCACGCCGGCCGCGCCGCTCGCGATCCTTGCCGGCGCCGGTGCCGGGAAGACGCGTGTCCTGACGCGCAGGATTGCCTGGCAGTCCCGGCACGCGCGCATCGATCCCGCGCACGTGCTCGCGGTGACGTTCACGCGCAAGGCTGCCGGCGAGCTCGGTGATCGCCTCGGGCGGCTCGGCGTCCGCCGTGTCACCGCCGGCACCTTCCACGCGATCGCGCTTGCGCAGCTGCGCCGGCGCTGCGAGGACCGCGACGTCACGATGCCGAGGCTCCTCGACCGAAAGGCCCGGCTCCTCGTGCCGATGCTGCCGGGGCGGGGCGCCGAGCGCGCCGTCCTCGCCGCCGAGGTCGCGGCCGAGATCGAATGGGCGAAGGCGCGGCTCATCACGGCCGAGCACTACGAAGCTGCGGCGCGGTCGGCGCGCTGCGACCCACCGAGGCCTTTCGCCGAGATCGCCGTCCTCTACGAGCGGTACGAACGTGAGCGGCGTCGCCGCGGCGTCCTCGATTTCGACGACGTGATCTGGTGGTGCGCCGACGCGCTGGAGACCGACAGCGAGTTCCAGGCCACGCAGCGCTGGCGGTTCCGGTACCTGTTTGTGGACGAGTTCCAGGACGCGAACCCGGCGCAGTTCCGGCTGCTAGGCGGATGGCTCGGCGACCGTCCCGACCTGTGCGTCGTCGGCGACGGCGACCAGGCCATCTACGGCTTTGCGGGAGCCGACCCGGCGTACCTCACCGAGTTCGGGGACCACTTCCAGAACGCGTCCGTCGTGCGCCTGGCGACGAACTACCGGTCCTCCCCCCAGATGGTGTCGGCGGCGGTCGCCGTCCTCGCCGATGGCGGCGCCCGCGCCGAGATCCGCAGCCGCCAGCCCGACGGCCCGCTCGCCGAGGTGCGCTCGTACGCGAGCGACGAAGCTGAAGCCGAGGGTGTCGCGAAGGCATTGCGCACCGCGCACACCCCGGGGCGCCCGTGGTCGTCGATCGCCGTGCTGTACCGGACGAACGCGCAGTCGGCCCTGTTCGAGGAGGCGCTTCATCGCGAAGGCGTTCCGTTCCGAGTGCGCGGCGGCGGCCGCTTCCTCGACCGACCCCTCGTTCAGGTCGCGTTGGACACGTTGCGTCGCCGCACGCGCGAGCTCCCGGGAGTGCCGTTCGCCGGCCATCTGGAGGCCTTGACCGAGGATGCCACCGGCGCGCCCGAAGAACGGCGCGAGCACGTCGAAGCGGTCGCCCGCCTGGGCGAGGAGTACCTCGCCGCTGACGGCGGCGGTGGATCGCTCGAAGGGTTCCTCGAGTTCCTCAACACCACCCTGCGGCCCGGTGACGACAGCGGCACCTCCTCAGGCAACGCGGTCGAGCTGCTCACGTTTCACCGCGCCAAGGGTCTCGAGTTCGACACCGTGTTCGTCGTCGGGGTCGAGAAAGGCCTCGTCCCCATCTCGCACGCCGAGACGCCGAGTGAGCTCGCCGAGGAGCGACGCTTGTTGTACGTGGCGCTGACCCGCGCCGAGCGCAACTTGCATCTGAGCTGGGCGAAGAAGCGCACGGTGGGGACGCGCACGTACGGCCGTGTTCCGAGCCCGTGGCTGGCTCCGATCGAGGCGACTATTGCCGCCGCCCGCGCGGCTGAAGCCGGCGACAGCCCCGAGCGGGGGCGTGCTCGATTGGCTGCGGCGCGAGATCAGGTGTCGCGCGTGCAGCGGCGCTCGCCCGCTCGGACCGGCACCGCAAGCAGGCCGCCGAGATCCGACCTGCTCGACGCGCTGCTCGAGTGGCGGCGCAACCTGGCGCGGATGTCCGGCGTGCCTGCGTACGTGATCTTCCGCAACACGACCCTCGAGGCAGTCGCCGCCAATCGCCCCCGCTCGCGCAACGATCTACTGGCCATACCGGGGATCGGCCCGGTGAAGGTCGAGCGGCACGGCCAGGCCCTTCTCGACCTGGTCGGACGGCACGCCAAAAGGGACGGCGGCGAAGCGAGCGAGGTGCGCGGAGCGCCGGCGCCCTAGACCGTTGACGGGGCCGGCGCCGCCAGCCACCATGCGGGCACACGTTCCTCTCGGCAGGTGGGGTGACGCCATGTCGTGGTCGAGCTTCCCGGTCTTCCCTTCCGACGACGGATGGCCCTACCCCGACCTCCCTCGCGGGGTCGACGACCCCGCTACCGACGACGAGGTCGACCTCGACGCCCTCGAGCTGCGAGCCGACCCGCACGCGTTCGAGTGCCTGAGCCCGGCCGAGTACGAGCTGGTGGCGCGCCGCTTCGGCCTCCACGGCCCGCCGATGTCAATGAAGCAGCTGTCCCACGACCTCGGCTGGTCTCATACCCAGACCCGTGACGTGTTGGGCCGCGCCATCGACAAGCTGCGCGTCCGGCTCACCGGCGACACCCTCTGAGGCTCAGCACTCGCCCCACAATCCCCGGCCCGCCCGCTTGGCGCCGAGCTCCTCCTGCAGCATGGCCCGGGCGTGCGCGCGGTTGGGCTCGATGACGAGCAGCCGGGCGTAGCCGCGGCGTAGCAGCTCGTCGTTGAACCGTTCACCGTCGACGATCACGTAGGCGAGGCGACGGCCGTACCGATCGCGCGCCTCGATGTCGGCTTCCAGCTGCACCCGCCGGTCCCCTAGCCGGGCCTGTGTGTAGGCCGCGGCTTCGGGGCCGAAACACTCGACGGGTTTGCGCGGATGGTGCGTCTCGGGCGTGTCGACGCCGAGGAGACGCACGGTGTCGGTCAGAGCTTCGCCGCTCCCGTCGCGCTCGACGCGGATCGTGTCGCCGTCGAGCACCTCGATGACGGTCCACTCCGCGGTCGCAGCCCGGCGCGCCTCACCGAGCCGCCACCCCCCGATCGAGGCGGCGGCGATGACGATCGCCACGACCGCGACCCAGGAGCGGGTCATGGCGCGCAGACTATCGGCGACGTGTGACGACTACCCGGAGCCAATGGCGCTCGCGGGATTTGAGTAGTCGCTACTCATGCCGTTCGGCGGGCCGTGCGATGGACTACTCGCGGCGCCGGACCCATGGTGCGGGGGATGAGCGATTCGCGGGAAGCCCGCAGCTAGGTTGCCCGCTGATGGCTCGTCGGGTCCGGCGTCTCGCCGTCGTCGCCTTGCTACTCCTCGTCGCGGGAGCAGTCGCGCTCGTGCTCACGACCCGTCCGCGGCTCGAAGACCGGCGCGACGACGTCGACCGCGCCTGGACCCCGCTGCGGGCGCCGCTCGCCGGGCGCTACGAGCAGCTCGCCGGCGTGAACGCGCAGATGGCGGCAGCCGGAGCAGGTGACCGGTCGGTGACCAAGGCGCTGGGGACGACCCTGGCGCGTTGGGACCAGCTGCGACGCGCCGGCGACGGTGACGCCGACGCCGCCGCCGCGGCGGAGACCGCGAACCGGCTCGAGGGCCTCGCCACGCGTGTCGGCGTCGTCGTGCTGACCTCCGACCGGCTCAAGGGCGTCGACCCGCTCAACCAGGCCCTCGCCGCGTTCCAGGGCACGACGCCGCCGCCGCCGGCGGTGAAGACGTACAACGACGCAGCCCAGGAGTACGAGGACACGCGCAACAGCACGTTGCGCCGCCCGGTGGCGTGGCTGTTCGGATACGAGTCGCGCCCGCAGCTGCTACTCGGAACTTGACTGGTCGCCGTCGCAGGCTCCGGCACTGATTCTCCGGTCGCGGTCGCAAGCTCCCGCTTTGCAACGGCAGTCGGCAAAGCCGCTGCCGTTGCCGGCGACGGTCGGCAAAGCCGCCGTCGCCGCGAGCTGAGCCGGGCGCTACCTGGCCGCGCCGATGACGTTCTGGTTGGCGCGCTCGATGCGGGCCACTTCGTCGACGGGGGCGACCCGCCAGAAGCTGCGCAGCATCGCGTCCCAGTCGTCCAGCATCTCGCCGGCGCGCCGCGAACCAGTGAGCTCCCGGTGACGTTCGAGCAAGAAGTGCAGCTCGGCGGACTGCGGGTCGTCGAGCTTCGACGCCTCGACGAGCTGCGGGTTGAGCCGCGCCGACAACAGCCCGTCGGGATCGAACACGAACGCCTGTCCGCCGGTCATGCCGGCGCCAAGGTTGTAGCCGAACGGGCCGAGGATCACGCACGTGCCCCCGGTCATGTATTCACACGCGTGGTCGCCGGTCCCTTCGACGACGGCGGTGGCGCCGCTGTTGCGCACCATGAAGCGCTCGCCGGCGCGCCCGGCGATGAACAGCTGACCCCCGGTCGCGCCGTACAGCACGGTGTTGCCGGCGAGCACGGGATCGCCGGCGTCGCCGCCGGGTGGCCGCACCGTGATGCGACCTCCGCCAATGCCCTTGCCGAGGTAGTCGTTCGCCTCCCCGATGAGGTCGAGCATCACGCCGTCGGCAAGGAAGGCGCCGAAGCTCTGCCCCGCCGACCCCGTGAACCGCGCTGTGACCGAACCCGGCGGTAGCCCCTCGCCCCACTCGAGCCCGATGGATCCTCCGAGCGACGCGCCGACGGTGCGGTCGGCGTTGGTGATCTCGTACTCGAGCTCGATGTCCTTCCCGTCCCACAGGGCGGGGAACACATCCGCGAGGAGCCGCTCGTCGAGCGACGACCGCGGCCGCTGGATGGGGACCGTCGCCACGAAGTGCAGGGGCACGTCCCCGGACGGCATCACGAGCAACGGTGACAGGTCGAGCGAATCGGCGCGTGCTTCACCCGTTTGCCGCTGGCGCAGCAGGTCGACGCGCCCGATCGCCTCGTCGAGGCTGCGCAGGCCGAGGGACGCCAGCATGCGGCGCACCTCCTCGGCGATGAAGATCATGTACGTGGCGACGCCCTCGGGTGTTCCGGCGAACTTCGCCCTGAGGTTGGGCCGCTGCGTCGCGATTCCGGTCGGGCAGGTGTCGCGGTGGCAGGCGCGCACCATGATGCAGCCTTCGGCGAGCATCGCCGCGGTACCGAACGAGTACTCGTCCGCGCCGAGTAGCGCGGCCATCACGACGTCGCGGCCGGTTTTGAACCCGCCGTCGACGCGGACGCGCACGCGGTCGCGCAGGTTGTTCTCGACGAGCGCCTGCTGCGTGTCGGCAAGGCCGAGCTCCCACGGCATCCCTGCGTTCTTGATCGACGACAGCGGCGAGGCGCCGGTGCCGCCGTTGTTGCCGGAGATCTGCACGACGTCGGCGAGCGCCTTCACGACGCCGGCGGAGATCGTGCCCACTCCGTCTTCGGCGACGAGCTTCACCGACACCTCCGCGAGCGGGTTCACCTGCTTCAGGTCGTAGATCAGCTGCGCAAGGTCCTCGATGGAGTAGATGTCGTGGTGAGGCGGGGGGGAGATCAACCCGACGCCCGGTTGTGTGTGCCGGAGGCGGGCGATCTCGCCGCTCACCTTGTGGCCGGGGAGCTGGCCGCCCTCCCCCGGCTTCGAACCCTGCGCGATCTTGATGTTGAACTCGTCGGCGAACGCGCAGTATTCGGGCGTCACGCCGAAGCGGCCGGACGCGATCTGCTTGATGCGCGAGTTGCGGTCGCGATCGGTGCCCCGGGTCCGGTAGCGAGCGGGGTCCTCACCGCCCTCACCGCAGTTGCTCTTGCCACCGATCATGTTCATCGCGATGGCGAGGGTCTCGTGCGCCTCGGCCGACAGCGCGCCGTGCGACATGGCCCCGGTGGAGAAACGCCGCGTGATCGCCTCGTCCGACTCGACCTCCTCGATCGGGATGGGTTCCGCCGCGGGCACGAGGTCGAGCAGGTCGCGCAGCTCGGTCGTCGGACGGGACTCGACGAGCTCGCGGAACTTCTCGTACAGGTCGGCGCGGCCCTGCTTGATCGCCCCTTGCAGCAGATGAGCGGCGCGCAGGTCGGTTGGGTCGGGCTCGGGCAGCGGCTCGGCGTCCGGCCCTTGCAGCACGATGACCTTGCCTTGGTCTTCGGTCGGGGCTGGCTCGACGGCCGCGAGCCGCCCGCTGACTTCGCCCTTCCGCGGGTTGCGTCCGCCGTTCTCGCCCTCGGCCGCGGGCACGAGCCCGAGCGAGTCGTGGAGGGCGTCGACGATGTCCGGGTTGTTGCCGTGGTATTCGCCGCCTCGCTTGCGGTGCCGGAAGAACCCGGGCTCGTCGAGCGCCGCCTTCTCGCCGCCGAAGGCCGCCTCGTGTCGTGCGAGCACGTCGGCGGCCAGCGTGTCGAAGCCGACGCCGCCGACCTCGGAGACCGTGTGGCGCAGGCACGTCTCGATCACCTCGGGACCGAGGCCGATCGCCTCGAAGATCTGCGCGGCGCGATACCCGTCGACGGTCGAGATGCCCATCTTCGAGAAGATCTTGAGGACGCCGTCTTCGAGCGCGGCCTGGAGCTTCGCCTGCGCCTCTGAAGAGTGGAGCTCGCCGAGCTGGTCGTCGTCGGCCATGCTCGCGACGCTCTCGAGCGCGAGCCGAGGGCACACCGCGTCCGCGCCGAACCCTAGCAAGCAGGCGACGCTGTGCACATCGCGCGCGTCGCCGGACGCGATGACGATCGAGGCCTGCTGGCGTGTGTGCTCGGCGATGAGACGGTGGTGGACGGCTCCGAGCGCGAGCAGCGACGGGATGGGAGCGCGTTGGGGACCGACGCTGCGGTCCGAGACGATGAGGATCGACGCCCCGCCGGCGACGGCTTCGGCGGCAGCGTCGGCCAGCTTCCGGATGGCGGGACCGAGACCGCCGGCACCGTCGGCAACCGGGAACGTGGCATCGAGCCGCCGCGCCTTGAACACGCCGCCGTCGGAATCGAGCAGCGCCTCGACCGCGGACGGATACATGAAGAACGACGGCAGCTCGAGCAGGCGGGCGGCGCCGGGGTCCTCGGTGAGGAGCGGCCGGCGCGGCCCGAGGCACGTGCGCAGTGACATCACGAGTCGCTCACGGAGGTGGTCGATCGGCGGGTTCGTGACCTGCGCGAATCGCTGCTTGAGGTAGTTGAACATCGGCCGCGGATGCGTCGCTACGGCGGCGAACGGCACGTCGTCGCCCATCGAGAACGTCGGCTCCTTGGCGTCGGTGGCCATGGGCTTGAGCACCATCGCCACCTCCTCCCTTGTAAGACCGAACGCGACCTGTTGACGCACGAGGTCGTCGCGGGCGGGCGGCATCTCGACGGGCGAGCCGATGTCCGCAGGCAGGAGGCCGTCACGCGCCCACGTCGAGTACGGCTTCTGACGCGCGAGCCACGTCTTGACCGCGGTGTCGTCCTGCACCGCGGCCGTGGGGGCGGCGCCGTTGCCCGCGGCGACGGCGGCTTTGCCGACCGTCGTCGCAGGAGCCGGAGCTTGCGACGGCGACCCAGTAGGGGCGACGCGGTCGGGGTCGACGCAGATCATGTCGCCGGGGCCGAGGCGGCCGCGCTGCACGGCGCCATGACCGGTGACCGGCACCGCACCGACCTCGGACGCGCACATGACGAGCCCGTCCTCGCACACCTGCCACCGCAACGGGCGCAGTCCGTTGCGATCGAGGGCGGCGCCGACGCGACGCCCGTCGCTGAAGATCAGGCCGGCAGGCCCGTCCCACGGGTCGGTGAGGCACGCGTGGTAGCGGAAGAACCCGCGCACGCCACGCGGCAGGTCACGCTGGCCTTCCCACGCCTCGGGGACGAGCATGGCGACGGCGTGGCGGATATCGCGGCCGCCGCGCAGAAGCAGCTCGACCGCCGAGTCGAGCTTCCCGGAGTCGGAGTCCTCGGGATCGAGCACCGGCCGGAACAGCTCCTCCGCGCCCAGCCCGGCCTCCTCCGTGCCGAGGCGGCCGCGGGCGATCATGCGCAGCTCGTTGCCGCGCACGGTGTTGATCTCGCCGTTGTGGCACAGGTGCCGGAAGGGTTGCGCCCGTTCCCACGCCGGCGTCGTGTTGGTCGAGAAGCGACTGTGGAAGATCGCATGCGCCGCGCCGAAGTCGCTGTCGGCGAGATCGGGATAGAAGGCGGCGAGCCGATCGCTCAAGACCAACGCTTTGTACGTAACCGTGACGAACGAGAAGCTCGAGAAGTAGTGGCCCACCCGCGCCTCACGACACGTGGCTTCGGCTCGCCGGCGCGCCCGGTAGGCCCGTCGTTCGGCCTCGATGTCGTCGACGCCCTCGGGACGCACCAGGATCCCGTGCCAGAAGGACGGCTGGTCGACTCGGGCCGCCGCGCCCAGGTGCGACTCGTCGATCGGAACCGGACGCCATCCGGCGAGCTCGATTCCTTCCGCCGCACATGCGTCGGCGACGGCGTCCTGAGCGACGCGGACGGCGTCGTCGTCGGAAAGGGGAAGAAAGGCGGAGACGACGCCGACGCGGTCGGCGTCGAGCTCGCGCCCGAGCTCCCGGGCGCCGACCTGGGCGAAGAACCGGCGAGGGATCGGGACGAGGAGGCCGGCGCCGTCGCCGGAGATGCCGTCGGCCGCGATCGCCTGGCGGTGGCGCACGCACGCCAGCCCCGTCAGCGCAAGGTCGACGATCTCCCGGCTCGCGTTGCCGGACGCGTGCGCGACGAAGCCGATGCCGCAGGCATCCAGCTCAGCGCGTTCGCGCGGCGCGCGATCGAAGTCGGGCAACCGAGGTCTCCTCGCTCCCGGGACGTTTTCGACGTTGAGTCAGTGGTCAAGCCAGCAGGAGCGACGACGCTGTCGCGGAAAGCCCACGATACCTGAACCGCCCACGGGGCGCCGCACATTTGCGGGATGTAAGCATGCGACGTGCCCGGCGAACCCGGTGTCCGTATTGCACCGCTCGTCGCAGTTCTCGGCGGCGGACAGCTCGGGCGCATGCTCGCGCTGGCCGGGATCCCGCTCGGGCTCCGGTTCCGGTTCCTCGACCCGAGCCCCGACGCGACCGCCGGCGCGCTGGGCCCGCTGGTCGTCGGGGCGCTCGGCGACGAGGACGCGCTGGCGCATGTCACCGAGGGCGCCACCGTCGTCACGTACGAGTGGGAGGGCGTCCCGGCGGCCGCGGCGCGACTCGTAGGCGCGACCGGGCCCCCGGTGCTGCCTCCGCCGGTCGCGCTCGACGTCGCGCAGGACCGCCTGCGGGAAAAGGAGTTGTGCCGCCGGCTCGGGATCGGGACGCCCGAGTTCGCGCCCGTCGACGATCGCACGGACCTGGACCGGGCAGTGAAGGAGCTCGGCTGGCCGGGTGTGCTCAAGACGCGACGCGGTGGCTACGACGGCAAGGGTCAAGTCGTGCTGCGCGATCCGAGCGACGTCGACAGGGCCTGGGCCGACCTCGGCGGCGTCCCGCTCATCGTCGAGGCTCACGTTCCGTTCGATCGGGAGCTGTCGGTGCTTGCGGTACGCGGCCGTGACGGCGCGAGCGCGTACTGGCCGCTGGTCGAGAACCACCACGCCGGCGGCATCCTCCGGCGGAGTGTCGCTCCCGCGCCGGGCGTGTCGCAGGCGCTGCAGGAGGCGGGCGAGCGGCTCGCGGGCAAGCTGCTCGACGCGCTCCAGTACGTCGGCGTGCTCGCGGTGGAGCTGTTCGACGTAGGCGGGCAGCTGCTGGTGAACGAGCTCGCGCCGCGCGTGCACAACTCGGGTCACTGGACGATCGAAGGCGCGGTCACGAGCCAGTTCGAGAATCACCTGCGCGCGATCATGGACTGGCCGCTCGCCTCGACCGCAGCGGTTGGTGTCAGCGCGATGGTGAATTGCGTCGGCGCGCTCCCGGATCCGCGCGCCGTACTGGCCGTCCCGGGCGCGCACTTCCACGACTATGCGAAAGCGCCGGGTCCCGGGCGAAAAGTGGGCCACATCACAGTCACGGCAGGAGACGCCGCCGAGCTCGACGCGCGCACGACCCAGCTCGTCGGGTTGCCGGGTACGGACGTGCCTGCGTGACACCGGAGCCGCTGTCGCCGTACGTGCGGTTCACGCGCCAGGAATGGGCACGACTGCGCGCGGCCACGCCACTCACGCTCACCGAAGGCGACCTCGAGCACATGCGCGGCATCAACGAGCGCATCGACCTCGACGAGGTCGCCGACATCTACCTGCCGCTGTCGCGGCTCCTGAACCTGTACGTCGCCGCCAGCCAGAGCCTCCACCGCGTCAGCGACACATTTCTGGGGAGCCCGGCCGCGAAGGTTCCGTACGTCATCGCGATCGCCGGCAGCGTCGCCGTCGGCAAGAGCACGACGGCGCGCATCCTCCAGGCGCTGCTCGCCCGCTGGCCCGACACGCCGCAGGTCGACCTCGTGACGACCGACGGCTTCCTCTTCCCGAACCGCGTGCTCGAAGAGCGCGGTCTCATGGAGCGCAAGGGGTTTCCGGAGAGCTACGACCTCAGGCGGCTCGTGCGGTTCCTCGCCGACGTGAAGTCGGGCCAGGCCGAGGTGCACGCCCCGGTCTACTCGCACCTCACCTACGACATCGTCCCGGACGAAGAGCAGGTCGTGCGGCAGCCCGACATCATGATCCTCGAAGGGCTGACGGTCCTCGAGACCGGAGACGGCCGCGCCGGTCGGCCGCCGCCCCTCTTCGTTTCGGATTTCTTCGACTTCTCGATCTACGTCGATGCCGACGAGTCCGACATCGAGCAGTGGTACCTCGAGCGGTTCCTCACGCTCCGCGAGACCGCGTTCACGGACGAGCGCTCGTTCT
The DNA here is from genome assembly GCA_035637335.1 of Acidimicrobiia bacterium. GTDB lineage: Bacteria > Actinomycetota > Acidimicrobiia > IMCC26256 > JACDBD01 > JALZAA01. The sequence continues at coordinate 6,950 of DASPXI010000022.1, read as the reverse complement.
TCCATCACTTCGCCGCGCTGTCGGAGGACGAGGCGATCGAGGTCGCCCGCCAGATCTGGCGCTCGATCAACGGCCTGAACCTGCACGAGAACATCCTCCCGACGCGCGAGCGAGCGCAGCTCATCCTCGAGAAAGACTCCGATCATTCCGTCCGGGCCGTCCGGTTGCGAAAGCTCTGACGGAGGCGACAAACATCACCCGGTCAAGGGAGGCGGCGCGACGACCGGGACGGGCGACGCGTACGACGCCGGGGCCGGCACGCCGACCGCGACCAGGACCACGGTCAGCTCTTCTCCCCCCCGGTACCAGCCACCCGGAGGCCCGCTTCCTCCTACCTTCTGCCTTGGCGGCGTGTAGGCGGCAGCGCCGCCATCAGCGAAGGGGTACAGGTCTTGTCGAAGTGGCGTCGTCGTGTCCTGCGCGATCAACCAGTCATAGGTGGCCACGTACCTCGGGCCGAGGTCGCCCGACGGTCGGTTCGCCAGAACACGATCTGAGGAGTGCTCGAACAATCCGGCCTTCTCGGCGACCTTGTTCGCCGCAGCGGAGGCCTCGTTCGTGAGCCGGATCGGTGCGGCGAGGCCTGGCCCGATCACCGTCAGCTCTTTGGCTCCCTTGGCGGAAGCCGTGACGGGGTCGAGCGCGAGCACAGTGGTGAGCGTCGCAGCCGCGAGGATCCTGAGCTTCATGCGGTTCCTCCTCGCTCTCCCCCCATACACCGCAGGGAGAGGTGGGGTTCCGCAACAAATCCCGTCGCGACCCGTAGGAAATCGCCGGCTCGGAGCGATGATGAGACCGTGAGCGAATGGCCGGACGCGGCCGTGAGCGAGGGGACCGGGGCGGGCGAGCCCGATCGCGCTGCGTTCCTCGCCTTCTACCAAGACGCCGTGCCCGAGGTGTACGGGTACTTCCTCCACCGGTGCGGCGACTCGGCCACCGCAGAGGACCTGACCTCGGAGACGTTTCTCGCCGCCGTGCGCAATCTGGAGGACGGACGGCCCGTCCCCCTCGATATCCCGTGGGTGATCGGCGTCGCCCGTCACAAGCTCGCCGACTACTGGCGCCGGCGCGCCAGGGACGACCGGCTGCGCGACGCGCTCGAGCAGGATCCCGAACCCGAGGACGACCCGTGGGACGTGCGCCTCGACCGGCTGCGCGCGACCGATGTGCTCGCCGCGCTCGGCCCTCACCACCAGCTCGCACTCACTCTGCGTTATGTGGACGGTCTCCCCGTCGCCGAGGTGGCCGACCTGCTCGGCCGCACGCCGAACGCCACCGAGGCGCTGCTGGCTCGCGCCCGGGCCGCGTTCCGCCGCGTGTACCTGGAAGGAGACAGCCATGACTGATCCCCTCGAAGGGCTGCGTCGCACGCGCGACGCAACGCCACCGCGACCGGCTTTCGTCGCCGAGCTTGCCGACCGGTTGCGCGCCGAGCTCGGCATCCGAGAGGGAGACGAGGTGACACAGCTGATGCGGACCGCGATGGGCGACATGCCCGTGCGCGGGAACGTGCCCCGCGCGCTCCTCGACGTCATCGACGACCAGGGCTACGCGGTGCTCGAGAACGCGCTGCAGCCCGCCGAAGTCAGTGCTGTGCGCGACGCGCTGGCGCCGTACCTCGGCGAGGGCCCGTTCGGGCGCAACGACTTTGAAGGTTTCCGGACCAAGCGCGTCTACAGCCTCCCGGCGAAGTCGCGCGCGTTCGACCGGCTCATCGAGGACGAGCGCGTGCTCGACGTCGCCGGCGCGCTGCTCGGGCCGAACTTCCTGCTCACCGCGGCCCTGGCGATCAACCTGGGCCCCGACGAGACGGCCCAGGACCTCCACTACGACGAGGCGTTCTATTACGGCCTCCCGCGCCCGCGCCGCCCCCTCTCGCTCAGCACGCTCTGGGCGATCGACGACTTCACCGCCGACAACGGCGGGACGCTCATCGCGCCCCGGAGCCAGAACTGGGGCGACGGCCCGCCCGACCCGACGGCCGAGCTCGTTCCCCTCGAGATGCCGGCGGGTTCGGTCGCGATCTATCCGGGCACGCTCTGGCACGCAGGCGGCGCCAACACGAGCGAACGGTTCCGGCTCGGGATCTCGATCCAGTACGTCGTGGCGTGGGCGCGCCAGCAGGAGAGCTACCTGCTTGCCGTGCCACCGGACACGGTGCGGCAGCTGTCACCCCGGCTGCGTCAGCTGCTCGGCTACAGCATCCATCCGCCGTTCATGGGCCACGTCGACGGCCGCCACCCGGAGAAGACTCTGGGTTAGCCCGCGCCCTGCGGCCACATCGACAGGACGTGACCGGTCACGGGGTCGGTCCGACCCTCGAGCAATTCGAGGTAGGCCTGCTCGACGGCCTCCGGGCCCGAACCGCGTCGGATCGTGAGCCATCCGTCGGCGAACTCGACGTAACGCCGCCACGCCTCCCCGACTCGATCGTCGACGCCGGTCCGACCCCACTCCTTGGATCGTTTGACGATCTGGTCGGGCGCAAAGAAGAAGGACGGCGCAGGGCCGGGCAGGTCAGCCGGTGCGGCCGCGGGCTGATCCCAATGGGTCGCGCCGACCATCATGCTGTGCGTCAACCGGTCGCGGTACGCGCCGTGCACCGCGGCTCGGACTGCTTGGTCGCCGGCAACGTCGACGAACACCGCGCGTGTCTCCCCGAGTTCCGCAATCTCGCCGTAGGGCACGACGCGGTCGTACACACCGAGTCCCTCGACGAAATCGGTGTTGCGGGGAGATGTGAGACCGACGACCTCCAGCGCATTCCGCTGCTGCAGCTGGAAGGCGGTGCCGATCGAGGTCTTGCTCGAAGCGCTCGACACCACGACCGTTTCGGCCCCGAAGAAGGCGTTGTCTCCGAGAAAGTCGTCGATGAGGAACGACGTGAAGAACAGCGGAAAGAGCAGCATCCGGTGGTCTTCGTATCGCTGGTCGTGCGAAGGATCGGCGTCGACCCGCTGGTACTGGTTGTACGCGCGCGGGAGGCGCGCGCGGTGAGGCGCCGCGTCTGCGAAGCCCCGGGGGTCGACCCGTTCGGGCGCGACCACCAGGTGCGTCGACATGGGGAGGTAGCCGTAGACGCGTGAGCCCTCCGCGACATTGTCGTGCCTCGTGGCGATGACGTCTGCGAATCCCCACACCGGAATGCGTCCCCATGACACGTCATCGCGAGCGGGAAAGAAGTCCCAGTACTTCATGGCGTCACCCAGGACGGCATATGTGATGTTGTTCGTCGTCAGGGCGAAGGCGTCGACCCGCAACAACGCCTGCCCGGGCGTGAGGTCCGGCGGCTCCAGGTCGATCGCCCTGCACTGGTGCAGGTCGGCCCGCTTGACCTCGAAGTCCATCGTCAACCCCGAACCGCGAGCGCATCGGCCGCGATCTGCATGTGACCGAGGTGCTGGTACAGCTCCTCGAGCACGTGGAGGACGATGGCGCCGTCCGATTCGTCGCCACCCTCGAGGAACTGCCGACCCGTCCGGTCCGGCTGCGTCCGCCCCTCGTCGATCGCGGCGACGTCTTCGCTGACCCTGGCCAGCGTTGCGTCGACCATCGCATGGAGCTCGGCCACGTTTGCGGTCCGCGAGAACTCCGATTCGCGGTCGCGATAGCTCGGGCGGCCGAGGGCGACGTGGCCGATCCAGAACTCCGTCACGCCGCAGCAGTGGATGATGAGCGCCGCGACCGCATTCGTCTCGGGCACATGGTCGCTCTCGCAGGCTCGAGCTCCTGCTCCGGCGGTCGGCAAAGCCGCCGCCTCCGCGGGCCCGAGCGGCCTCTCGTTCACGCTGCTGTCGCCGAGGCGGTCCGCGACCTCCAGCATCTGCGTGAAGGCGTGACGCAGGTACAGCTCCGCCGTCGCCCGCTCGAGCTCCACGGGCCGGAGTGTTGCATAGGCCGACGTTGACGGGAGTCGGCCTCCAGTAGTACGCGGAGGGTGTGGCGGAGCATGTGCAGGACCATGTGCAGGACTTCCTGTCCGAGGACGAGCAGCCCGTGAGCACCGAAGAAGTGGGGGAGGTCACGGGGGCCTCGGCGTGGGATGGCGACGGCAACGGGGCCGGATGGCTGCAAGAGCTGGAGCAGCTCGAGTTCGAAGAGTGGAAGAGCACCGAACAGCGCCGCGCACGCGAGGGTGACGAACGGCGAGCCCGCTGGCGGGCCGAGTACGAACGAGCCGAACAGGCGGCGGCCGAGCGCACGGGGCGCGAAGCGCAGGAGCGCCAGGCTCGCTGGCAAGCCAAGGACGAGCGACTGGCGCGAGAAGCCGAGGAACGGCGGGGGCGCTGGAAGATCGAGTACGAGCAGGCCGAACGGGACGCGCAGGCGCGCGCGCTCCAGGAGGCAAAGCAGCGGCACGCACATTGGGAAGCCGAGTATGCGCGCGCGGAGGCCGAGGCCCGGGAAAGGGCGGCGCGGGAGGCTGAGCAACGCCGAGCGCGCTGGCAGGCTCAGTACGGCCGGGCTGTGCAAGAGAGCGAGGACCGTTGGGTGCGCTGGCGGCGCGAGTACCAGCACGCGTGGGAAGAGGCTCAAGCGCGCGTCGACCGGGAGACGCGGGTACGCCAGGAACGCTGGCAGGCCGAGTTCGACCTGGCCGAGCAGCAGGCTCAGGAGCGCGCCGAGCTCGACGCGCAGGAGCGTCGGGCCCGCCTCGATGCGGACTACGAGCGCGCGCTGCGCGAGGCATACGCGCGCGTCGAACACGAAGCCCAGGTCGCGCGGGAGCGCTGGGAGGCTGACTTCGGTCGCGCCCAGCGGGAAGCAGCCGAACGCGCGGCGCGTAACGCCGAAGAAAGGCGAAGGCGGCTGGATCTCGAGTATGCGCGCGCCGAGGAGGAAGCCCAGCAACGCCGTGAACGCGCCGCCAAGGAGATCCGCCAACGTTGGGAGGCCGAGTTCGAGCGGGTCGATCTCGAAGCCGAGGAGGTCCGCCGGAAGGAGCTGGAGGAGCAGCGCGCCCGGGAGGCCGAAGCGGTCCGGTCCCGCTTCGGCGACGGCGAGGAGGACGCCGCGCAGCGGGCACTCAGCGCGCTAGGCGAGCGCTGGATGCACGAGGACGAGCAGTACCGCCGTGAGCGTCGCATGCGACAGGAGCCGCAGCTCGAGGCTCTACGGCAGCGCTGGGATGCCGAGGAACGCCGCGCCTTGGAAGAGGCGTTCGAGGGTCGTGCCGAAGCGGCTGAGGCGCTGCGCCAGCGGTGGGAAGCCGAATACGCGCGGGCCGAGAAGGAGGCGCAGACGCGGGCGGTGCAGGAGGCCGAGGAGCTGCGTCTCCGCTGGGAGACCGAATACGAGCAGGCCCAGCGGGAAGCCCGGGCGCGGGTGGCCGAGGAAGCAGACGACCTGCGCCGCGGCTTGGAGGCGGAGGCCGATCGACTCGATCGAGAAGCGCGACAACGCCGCGAACGCGAGCTCCGGGAACGGCGCGAGCGCTGGGCGGCCGATGAGCAGCGTGATCTGCGCGAATCCAACGAACGCTCCGCCCGAGAGCTGGGCGAGCTCCGCGAACGTTGGACGGCGGAGGAAGAGCGGGCCGTGCGAGAAGCTCGAGAACGCGCCGCTCGGGAAGCTCTGGAACTGCGCGAGTGGTGGGACACCGAAGACGAGCGCACCACGCGAGAGGCCCTGGCCCGGGCCAACCGGGAAGCGGGTGCGCTGCGCGCCTGGTGGGAAACCGAAGACCGACGCGTCGCCGAGGAAGCGCGAGAACGTGCCGCGCGCGAAGCCGAAGAGCAGCTGAGACGAGAAGAAGGACTACGCGCGACCCGCATGGCGCAGGCGGAAAGCGCTCTTCACGAGGCGGCCGACCGAGCCGCCGCGGAAGCCGAGGAGCGACGCCGAAGGTGGGAAGGCGAGGATCACCGCACAATCCGCGAAGCCGGAGAGCGCGCAGCACAGGCAGCCGAACAGCGGCGCCGCCGCTGGGAGGTCGAGTACCAGGAGGCGGTCGCGGCCTGCTACGCGCGCGAGCTCCGAGACACGCAGCGCCTCCGCGACGACCTCGAATCCGAATATCAGCGACTACTCGCTGATGCCGAAGAGAACGCCCGAGAACGAGGTCACCAGCTCCGCGACCAGTGGCACGTCGACGATCAAACCGGAACGTGACGATCCCCACACGCGCGCTCGGCCAGGGTCTCGAAGTCTCCGCCCAGGGCCTCGGCTGCATGGGCATGAGCCAGATCTACGGGCCCGCCGACGAGACCGAGTCGCTGGCCACGATCGCCCGGGCGCTCGAGCTCGGCGTCACGTTTCTCGACACGGCCGACGTGTACGGCCTCGGTCACAACGAGGAGCTCGTAGGGCGGGCAATCGCGGGCCGCCGCGACGACGTCGTGCTGGCCACGAAGTTCGGGATCGTCCGCCGGCCCGAAGACAACAACTTCCGCGCCGTGAACGGCCGGCCCGACTACGTGCGCAGCGCCTGCGACGCATCGCTCCAGCGCCTCGGCGTCAACCACATCGACCTCTACTACCAGCACCGCGCCGACCCGAACGTGCCGATCGAAGACACCATCGGCGCGATGGCCGAGCTGGTCGATGCCGGCAAGGTGCGTCACCTCGGTCTGTCGGAGGCGGCGACCGACACGATCCGGCGTGCGCATGCGGTGCACCCGATCAGCGCGCTGCAGAGCGAGTGGTCGCTGTGGAGCCGCGACATCGAGGGCGAGGTGCTCCCTACCGCTCGCGAGCTGGGTATCGGGATCGTCCCCTACAGCCCGCTCGGGCGTGGGCTGCTGACGGGACAGATCAGTAGCGCCGACGACCTGTCGCGCGGGGACTTCCGGCGGGGTACGCCTCGCTTCGAGGGCGAGAACCTCACCCGCAACCTCGAGGTCGTCGACCGGGTCCGCACGATCGCGACCGAAAAGGGTGTGACGCCCGGACAGCTCGCCCTGGCCTGGGTGCAGGCCCAGGGCGATGACGTCGCGCCGATCCCGGGAACG